>JAJEIW010000033.1 GCA_022828045.1 Acidimicrobiia bacterium
TTGGTGCTGCTGCCGGCGACTCCCGTCGTGGCCCTCGGGTTCGGCGTCGTGATCGGGATCGCCTGGCTCGCCAGCGTGCCATTGACCTCGGGCATCGTGCTGGGCCAGTTCGGCGTGCGCAGAGCCGGAACGCTGTTCGGCTTCGTGTTCCTGTCCCACCAGATCGGCGCATTTCTCGGCTCTTGGGGTGGTGGCGAGATCCGCGAGCTCACCGGTTCATACGACCTGTGGTGGTGGCTGGCGGCGGCACTCGGTGTAGCGGCCGCAGCACTGCACTTCAGCATCTCCGAAGAGCCCGCACCCTCCCTTCCGGAGCATCGACGCAGAACTCCGTCTTCAGCCGCCTAAGACGCTGTCTTCAGCGCCGCCAACAGTCCCGCTGGCAATGTCTCGCGCCTCTCGCTTGCCGGTTGTGGGCTACCGGTGGCCCGCCACGGCGGCGTCGCGCCAGGCGACAGTGTCAGCGATGGAGTTGAACGTGAACACGTGCAGGCCGGCGATGTCGAGCCGGTCGGAGTGAGGCGCGAGGGCGTCCACCAAGCCGCCGGGGTCGTAGCCGCCTGGTCGCAGCATGCGTGCCACAGCTCCAGTGTTCTTGTGCAGGTAGCGCAGCGAGGCGCCGATGCCCAAGCGCGTGCCGATGCGCAGCAGGCGCGCCGGGTCGACCGCGCCGGGGATGCCGAGGTGCACGGGAAGCGTGAACCCGCTGTCACGCTCGGACGAGAGCCACTCGATGATCGAACGGGAGTGGAAGCACATCTGCGTCGCAGCGTGGCCCGCAATGCCGGCATCGGCCAGCAAGGCCTGCTTGGCGTGCAGCGCCTCATGCAACACCGCATCGCTGATGAGCGCGTGACCCTCGGGATAGGAGGTCACCCCGATGTGTGTCAGCGTGTGCTCGAGGTCGGCAAGGGCTTCGAGCAGTTGTTGAGCGCTGTCGAAAGGACCTGCGGGAGACGTCACGTCGCCGCCCACCAGGAAGATCTCAGTGAGGCCGAGTGTGGTGACGCGTCCCAGCAACTCTTCGAGGTGGTCGCGGCTGCGCACCATGCGTGCGGCGATGTGGGGGACCGGCCGGTGCCCCAGTACGCACATCTCGGCGGTCAGGTCCAGCGTGTCCTCGAGGGCCTTGGAGGCCGACGCGGTGACAGAGACCGGCGAGTCAGGCGGCAGGTGCGGGAGCTGGTCCGCCAGGTTGCGCAGTGGGATCAGTTCCCACTGGGCGTCGGCCAGCAGCCTGCGACGCGTCTGTGCGTCATCGCTTGACAGCCTGCGACTGCCCGCCAACCGGCGACGCGCTGAGTCCGGACGCCAGACACAGGTCCAGCGCTGTCTCCGATTGCTCCTTGGATTCGAGAAGAACGCGAGCAATTGCAACTCCGTCAGCTCAGGCCGACGATCTCGCCGTCGGCATCAAGGTCGATATGGCGTGCTGCGGGGTCACGGCCCAGTCCCGGCATCGTCCGCATGTCACCGCAGATCGGATACACGAACCCGGCGCCCACCGACGCGCGCACCTCGCGCACCGGCAGCGTCCAGCCGGTCGGAGCGCCTTTGAGCGATGCGTCGGACGAGATGGACAGGTGCGTCTTGGCGATGCACACCGGCAGGTTGCCGAATCCGTTGCGCTCGTAGCCGTCGATCTCGCGGTTGGCGCGGGCGGTGTAGCTCACATCGTCCGCGCCGTACACCTTGGTGGCGACTGCATGGATCTTGTCGCGCAGCCCCGCATCGTCGGGGTACAGCACAGCGAAATCGGTCGGTTCTTCGGCCGCTTCGGCCACCGCCTCGGCCAGTTCTGCCGCTCCGGCGCCCCCGTTCGCGAAATGGGTGCAGCGGGCCGACAATGCGCCGTACTCGGACGCGATCTCTGCGATCGCCGCCAGATCTTCTTCGTTGTCACCCGGGAAGGTGTTGATGGCCACGACGGGCGAGACGCCATGCATCCGCACGTTGGAGAGCTGCTTGCGCAGGTTGTCGCCGCCGGCGTGCACCTCGTCGGGGTTGGCCTCGAGCAGCGCCGGGGGCAACGGTCGCCCGGCCACGATCCGGTGCTTGCCCGAGTGCGCCTTCAGCCCTCGCACCGTGGCCACGATCACTGCGGCATCGGGCGCTACGCCCGAGTACCGGCACTTGATGTTGAAGAAGCGTTCGGCGCCCATGTCGGCGCCGAATCCGGCCTCGGTCAGCAGGAAGTCCGACGTCCCGATGCCGATGCGGTCCGCCACGATCGAGGAGTTGCCGGTGGCGATGTTGCCGAAGGGGCCCGTATGCACCAGCGCGGGCGAGCCTTCGAGCGTCTGCATCAGGTTCGGCTTGATGGCTTCGCGCAGCAGCACGGCCATCGAACCCGCAGCACCGATGTCCTCGGCGGTGACCGGATCACCGCCGGGGGTGTAGCCCAGCACGATGCGCCCCAGTCGAGCGCGCAGGTCTGACATCGACGTGCACAACGCCAGCGTGGCCATCACCTCGGATGCGGCCGTGATGTCGAAGCCGGACTCGCGGGGGATGCCGTCGAGGCGCCCGCCGAGACCGATGGTGATGTTGCGCAGCGCCCGGTCGTTGACGTCCAGCACCCGCCGCCAGGTGATGTTGTGGATGTCGAGGCCCGATTCGTTGCCGTGGTACAGGTGCGCGTCGAGCATGGCGGCGCACAGGTTGTGTGCTGCCGTCACAGCGTGCATGTCGCCGGTGAGATGGAGGTTGAACAGGTCCATCGGCACGACCTGGCTGTAGCCGCCGCCGGCGGCGCCGCCCTTGATGCCGAACGTGGGGCCCATCGACGGCTGCCGAATGGCGATGGTGGCCGTGCGGCCGATGTGCGCGAATGCCTGTCCCAGCCCGACGGTCGTGGTTGTCTTGCCCTCGCCCAGCGGGGTCGGGGTGATGGCGGTCACCACGACGTAGCGGCCCCGGGGGCGGTCAGCCATGGCCTCGGCCGCCTCGAGCTGGACCTTCGCGACACCCGAGCCGTACAGCTCCAAGTACTCGCGCGGGATGCCCGCCTCGTCTGCGATGTCGGTCAGCGGCCGGATCTGTGCAGCCGATGCGATCTCGAGATCGCTCGGTATCGCGCCTGTCGTCGTCATGCCGTGCACCCTCCTCGGTGAGAGCCCTCAACACCCTGCCAGAACCTCGCCGGCCGGCAGCACCAACGGGTGCTGCGGCGGCGAGTGCTTGTCGTCGAATGCTGAGTCGTTCGGCTACTGTTCCCCTAGATGCTGTTCCGCTGAGTGGAACTGTTCCATCATACAGAACAGCAGCAACGCAATTCGGCACAACTGCGATCCGGCAACAGTGGGGGATGACAGGTATGAGCGACTTTCCGGCGCGGGCAGATTGTGTCGTCATCGGCGCTGGGATCGTCGGCAACTGCCTGGCGGGTCATCTCAGTGATCTGGGTTGGAACGACATCGTCCTGCTGGACAAGGGGCCGCTGCCCAATCCCGGCGGCTCCACCGGTCATGCCTCCAACTTCATCTTCCCGGTCGATCACTCCAAGGAGATCGTCGATCTGACCGTCGATAGCCAGCGCCAGTACGAGGCACTGGGCCTGCAGAACACCTGTGGCGGCATCGAGGTGGCCCGCTCGCCCGAGCGCATGGAGGAGTTCCGCCGCCGCATGACCTCGGCGACGTGCTGGGGCATCGAGGCTCGCCTGCTCAGCGTCGACGAAGTCATCGAGCTCGTGCCGTTCATCGATCCCGACGTCATCCTGGGTGGCTTCTACACGCCGAGCGTGTCGGCGGTGGACTCGCTCGAAACCGGCACGCAGATGCGCCGCCGGGCCACCGAGGCCGGCCACCTGCAGACCTTCGCCAACACCGAAGTGCTCGACATCGAGACCGTGGCCGGGCCGAACCGCCCATGCATCTCCGCAGTGGTGACCGATCGGGGCCGCATCGAATGCGACACCGTGGCGATCGCCTGCGGCGTATGGAGCCCCAAGCTCGCCCAGATGGCCGGAGCCACCATCCCGCTCACACCCGCCGTCCACCAAATGGTCGATGTGGGCCCGTTCGACGTGCTGGTCGAGACAAATCAGGAGCTGGCATACCCGATCGTGCGCGACATGGACACCTTCTGCTACGAGCGCCAGTCGGCCGGCTCGATGGAGGTGGGCAGCTACGCCCACCGGCCGATCCTGCACCGTGTCGAAGACATCCCCTCAAACGAGGAAGCGGCGCTCAGCCCGACCGAGATGCCGTTCACGCCCGATGACTTCGACGAGCAACTCGAGCAGGCCATCGAGCTGATGGAATTCCTCGGCGACGGCGAGATCAAGTACGCCATCAACGGCCTGCTCTCGCTGACGCCCGATGCCTCGCCGGTGCTGGGCCCGACACCGGAGGTCGAGAACCTGTGGTCGGTGGCGGCAGTGTGGGTCAAGGAAGGACCTGGTGTGGGGCGCCTGATGGCCGAGTGGATGACCTACGGCTATCCCCGCATGACCGATCCCCACGGCTCGGACGTCACGCGCTTCTACCCCCAGGACCGCAATGTCATCCACATCGAGACCCGGGCTGATGAGCACTTCAACAAGACCTACGGCATCGTGCATCCACGCGAGCAGTGGGCGACGCGCCGCAACCTCACATGCGGCCCCGCCAAGGCCCGCACTGATGACCTCGGAGCCTTCTACTTCGAGGCCGGCGGCTGGGAGCGACCGCACTGGTACGAATCGAATGCCGATCTCGTCGACCGCTACGGCATCGAGGGCCGCACCCACGAGTGGGACGCTCGCTGGTGGAGCCCGATCACCGATGCCGAGCACCTGCATCTGCGCGAGCACTGCGGGCTGGTGGATATCTCGCCGTTCCAGGTGTTCGAGGTGTCAGGCCCAGGGGTCGTGCCCTACATCGAGAAGATGGTGGTCAACAAGTGCGACCTGACCGTCGGTCGCTCGATCTACACCCCGGTGCTCACCGCCGACGGCGGTTTCCGTTCCGACCTCACGATCGTGCGCCTGTCCGAGGACCGCTTCCGCATTGCCACCGGTGCATTCGACGGCGGTCGTGACGAGTACTGGTTCCGCCACAACCTGCCCGCCGACGGCGTGCACTTCGAGAACCGCACGGAGGCCTTGGCCACCTATGGCGTATGGGGCCCCAACGCGATAGCGCTGCTGCAGACGCTGACCGAAACCGACCTGTCCCAGGAGGCTTTCGGCTACGGCCAGGTGCGCGATGCCTTGCTGTCGGGCATCCCGGTGCAGATGTTTCGCATCTCCTACGTCGGCGATGCGGGCTTCGAGATCTACTGCCCTACGAGCGCAGGGCTGGCGCTGTGGGACGCCATTGCCGAGGCCGGGCGGGAATACAGCCTGCGGCCGGTCGGTGCGGGGGTATATGGCACCACCGGACGGCTCGAGAAGGGCTACCGCCTCATGGGCGCCGAGCTCGAGAGCGATTACAACCCGGTCGAGGCGGGCCTGGCCCGGCCCCGGGTGAAAGCTGCCGATTTCATCGGCAAGGAGGCGTACCTGGCGGCCCGGGAGGCGCCGCTGGCAGCCCAGCTCTGTGTGCTGCGCTTCGAGAGCCTGCGTTGTGCCGAGGGCTACGACCGCTTCCCGATGGGGGCCGGCAACGAGCCTGTGCTGACGCCGGCGGGGGAGCGGATTGTCGACTCGCACGGCAGGGTCAGCCGCGTCACCACCGCGGGCAACGCACCATCGCTCGGCGCCTACCTGGCAATGGCCTACCTGCCGCCCGAGTTGGCTGCAGCGGGCACTGAGCTGTCGGTCATGTATCAACATGAGCAGTACCCGGTGACGGCGGAGGCGACGGGTGCGAATCTCGCGCTGTTCGATCCCGACGACAGCCGCATGAAGGCCTGAGGGCGCGCCGATGCGCATCCTGGTGTGCGTGAAGCGAGTGCCTGCCGTCGGCTCACGCATCAATGTCACCGATGACGGCCAGCAGGTCGATACTGCCCATTTGGGCTTCACCACCAGCCCGCACGAGGAATGCGCCGTCGAGGAGGCCGCGCAGATCGTCGAGCGGCTTGACGGCGACGATCACACGGTGGTGGTGTTGACGCTCGGCCCGGAGGAGTCCACCGAGCAGCTGCGCTATGCAGCCAGCGTCGGCGGCAACGAGTTCGCCCTGGTGATGGCCGAGGGCGGCCTGGACTGGGACCCCCAGCGCACTGCCACGGCGATCACCGCAGCAGTACACGAGATGGAGTCCTCCGGCGGGGAATTCGATCTCATCCTGTTCGGCAACGAGTCGGCCGACGGCGGCAACTTCCAAGTCGGAATCCGGGTGGCATACGCGCTCGGGCGCCCGATCGTAAATGGCATCAAGGGCATCGATGTCACCAGCAGCGGCATCGTGGCCCGCCGCGAGACCGATGCCGGCTACGAGGTGTACGAGTTGGAGACACCCTGCGCCCTCGGGGTCAAAGAGGGCATCAATCTGCCGCGCTACCCGACGATGAAGGGGCGGCTGGCCTCGCGCAAGGCACAGATCGCCGAGCTCGACTGCGCCGGGGGCGCGGACGCCGGCGGCCAGGCCCGCCAACGCTTGCACCGTCCGCCCGAACGGGCCAGCACGACGGTCATGCTCGGCGACAGTGCCGCTGCAGCACCGGCTGTGGTGGACCTGCTGGACGAGCTGGGGGTGCTGTGAGCAGCATTGCCGTTCTCATCGATCACGACCGTGGCGTTCCCTCGGGCGGGGCGCTCGAAGCGCTCACCGCAGCTCGGACGCTCGCGACCGACTTGGACGCGGCCGTCGCTGCCGTCGTCCTTGGCGACAGCGAACTGTTCGAGACACACGGGGCGAGCCTCGTCGCCATCTGCGCTTCCTACGGTGCCGCCGTCGTGCATCGCGGTCGCAACGCGCTTCTGGCCGACTACGGACCCGACGCGTGGGGAGCGGCGCTCGCAGCATTCGTCGAGGGATCACAGCCTGCTGCTGTCGTTGCTGCGGGCACCGACCGGGGTGCCGAGGCCATGGCCCAGCTCGCTGCTCGCACTGACCTGCCCCTCGTGGCCAACTGCGTGAACGTGGTGCCCGCGAACGATCCATGGGAGATCACCCGCATCCAGTGGGGCGGATCGCTGCTCGAGGACGTGACGCTTGCCTCGTCCTTGCCGCTGCTGACCATCGCCCCCCATTCCGTCGGGGCTGAGCCATGCGAAGGTGATCCCATCGATGCGGTTGTCGCCGATTTCTCACCCGATCTGGGCACTGAAGTCGAGCGAACCTTGGTCCGCGATCGGGTGACCCTCACCGAGGGGATCACGCTGTCTACCTCGCCCGTGGTTGTCTCAGGCGGCCGCGGCGTGGGCTCCGCGGAAGGCTTCGCGCCGCTCGAAGAGCTGGCGGAGCTGCTCGGCGGCCGGGTCGGCTGCTCCCGTGCAGTCACCAACAACGGCTGGCGCAATCACGCCGATCAGGTCGGCCAGACCGGCACCCGCATCGCTCCCGAGATCTACATCGCGTGCGGCATCTCGGGCGCCATCCAGCACTGGGTGGGAGCGATGGGCTCGAAGAACATCTTGGCCGTCAACATCGACCCCGAGGCGAACATGGTGACCAAGGCGGGATACGCCGTCATCGCCGACCTGCACGAGGTGGTGCCGGCCATCTCCGACGAGATCCGCCGTCGCAGAGACCGTCGATCGAGCTAGCCAGCGGCTGGTCGGCCGCGGCTAGATCGACAGCGGTGCTCGACCAGCCAAGTGGTCGGCGAGATTGGACGCTGCATCGATCAGCACGAGGCCGACGTCGTGCGTGCGATTCGGATCGGGAAACCGGTACGCCGGGCCATGCACATGCAGCGCCGCGACGACATTGCCGTCGGGGCCCAGCACCGGCGTTGCAACGGAATTGATGCCGATGGCGAACTCCTCATACACCCAGACATATCCGGCGCTCTGTACTTGGGCCAGCCGGATCCGCAAGGCCTCGGCGTCGACCATGCTGTTCGTCGTCGTGGCTTCGAGCCCGAGGGCCAAATAGTCCTCGAGGTCATCGGGGCTGAGGTGTGCCAAGTAGACCAGTCCCGACGGCACCAAGTGCAGCGGGCAGTACTCACCGGTCCACGAACGCACCTGCACTTCGGACTCCGGCTCGACCTGGTCGAGGTAATAGACGGTGCGGTCGGCCCGGACGCTGACGCCGGCGGTCTCGCCGACTTGGTTGACCAGGCTGTGCAAGTGGGGGCGGGCTGCAGCCAGCAGACTGCGGTCGTCTCCTGCGGCGCCGATGATGTCGATGAGCCCCTGGCCGATGCGGTACTCGCCTCCGGCGTCGTCCTGAGCGACAGCACCGACAGCTTCGAGTGATGTCAGCAATCGAGCCACCGTGCTCTTGGGCAGGCCGACGTGATCTGCGACGTCGGTGACGCCCTGTGGACCCACCGCGAGGGCACGCAGGACGGCGAATGCACGCGAGATCGACTGCACCAGCCCTACGGTAGCCCCGGTCGGCTCGAACCTGTCAGTCGGCCGCAATCTTGTGCCGTATTGTGGAACTGTTCTGCTCTACGGAACGCCCCTTGCTCATGCGGGGCATGCGGGATGTAGTCAGGGTGAAGATGTTCTCATCACAGTAAAGGCACGTGTGGCAACGTAGAATTCGATGCCACGGCAATCGAGCAATCGGGGAGGGGCGATGCCGCGGGGGAGCAGAGCACGACCGGGGGGACGTCATGCACCTCTCGCGCGACTCGACACGCCCCTTGTGCGAGACGGCGGTGTCCTGCGCCCAGCGAGCTGGGACGACGCGCTCGACCGTGCCGCATCAGGGTTGCAAGCAGCTACCCAGCAGCACGGCGCCGGCGGCGTCGGCATGTTCTCGTGCTCGAAGAGCACGAACGAAATGAACTACGCAGCTCAGAAGTTCATGCGGACGGTGCTGAAGTCCAACAACATCGATTCCTGCAATCGCACCTGACACGCTCCGTCGGTCGTCGGTCTGGCGACAGTGTTCGGACTCGGGGGCGGGACGTGCTCCTACCAGGAGATCACCGAGACTGACGTGATCCTGCTGTGGGGGTCGAACGCCCGTGAGGCCCACCCGATCTTCTTTCATCACCTGCTGCGAGGTATCACCAACGGCGCCGTGATGTACGCGGTGGACCCCCGCCGCACCTCATCAGCCGAGTTCGCCGATGTCTGGCTGGGGCTCGACGTCGGCACGGATATCGCGCTTGCCAACACGGTCGGCCGCGAGATCATCGCCCAGGGATGGCACGACACTTCGTTCATCGAGCGTGCGACTACCGGCTTCGAGGACTACGCGGCCTCGGTGGAGCCGTTCACCCTGGACGAGGGCGAGCGGCTGACCGGCGTGCCTGCCAAGGCAATCGCGGAGATGGCGCACGCCTACGCCACGGCTCCCGCGGCTCAGATCCTGTGGACCCTGGGCATCACCGAGCACCACACGGCGGTCGAGAACGTGCTGTCGCTGTGCAACCTCGCGCTGCTCACCGGCCATGTCGGGCGGCGCGGCTCGGGACTGGTGCCGCTGCGAGGCCAGAACAACGTGCAAGGCGGTGGCGACATGGGCGCACTGCCCGATCGTCTGCCCGGATTCCAAGCGCTCGCCGACGCGGAGGCACGGGCACGTTTCGAGCATGTGTGGGACTGCGAGCTGAATCCGATCCCCGGCAAGCACCTCACGGCGATGTTCGAAGCAATGGAGGAAGGCGAGCTGCGGGCGCTGTATGTCATCGGCGAGAACCCAGCCGACTCTGAGGCCAATGTGGCACATGCCCGCAAGCTGCTCGAAGGGCTGGACCTGCTTATCGTGCAAGACATCTCGCTCACTCACACCGCCCGCATGGCAGACGTGGTGCTGCCGGCCGCTGCGGGCTGGTCCTCCAGCGAGGGAACAGTGACTTCGTCAGAACGGCGCGTGCAGCGTGTGCGTGCAGCGGTGCCGCCCCAAGGCGACGCCCGGGATGACGTGCGCATCATCGGCGATCTGGCCCAGCACATGGGTGCCAGATGGACCGCGACGACAGCCCACGAACTGTGGGGTGAGCTGCGGATGCTGTCGCCGCTGCATGGCGGCATGAGCTGGGAACGTCTCGAGGACAGCGGCGGCCTGCAGTGGCCGTGCCCGCACGACGACCATCCGGGCACCGAGTTCCTGCACTCGTGGCTGTGGGCTGATGACCTCGACGGTCACGTACCTGCACCATTCACGGTCAACGTGCATCGCCCGCCCGCCGAGGCGCTGAGCGAGCAGTTCCCGCTCCGGCTCACCACAGGCAGGGTTCTCGATTCGTACAACACCGGGGCGCAGTCGGCCGGCTATTCCTCGCCGATCCGCTCCGGCGATGCCATCGAAGTGAGCCCCTCGGACGCAGCAGCGCTCGGCGTCGCTGACGGCGACGCTGTGCGGGTGAGCTCGCCGCGCGGCTCGGTGAACATGGAGGTGAGTGTTACCGACCGCCTGCCTGCTGGCCTGGTGTTCACCACCTTCCATTTCCCGGATCTGGTCGACTCCAACCTGCTCACCAACGACGCTTGGGACGCTCGCAGCGGAACGGCCGAATTCAAAGCAGCAGCCGTACGCATCGATCCTCTGCGATCGAGCTCAGCGAGACCGGGCCCAATGGGAATCGCCACAGGGCGATCTGGTGCGGCAGCAGCTGCCGGTGGAGCTGGTGGCTGACCTTCACTTCTCCGATGCGTCCCCGACCGCATCGGAGCGACGGGCTGTCACGGCGGCACTCAGCGTCAGCGACCCCGGCCCCGGTGCCGTCATTGTCGACCACCCCCGGGTGGTGCGGGGCGGAACACGTCGACGCAAGCAGATGCGCCACCTGCTGCTGCCCGCCCTGCACGCTTTGCAGCGAGAGGCAGGCTGGATCTCGCCGGGCGGGCTGAACTTCGTCGGACGCACCTTGGGCGTGCCGCCCGCAGAGGCCTACGGCGTGGCCACGTTCTACGAGATGTTCCGCACCGAAGCCCCGGCGCACGAGCTGAGCGTCCGCCATGTCTGCGTCGACCCGATCTGCGCGCTCGCCGGCGCATCCCGGCTCGCGTCCAATCTTCGATCCCAAGGCCATGCCGTACACGAGGGTCCGTGCTTGGGCCAGTGCGAGCGTGCGCCGGCGGTGTTCATCCAGGGCCGGCGCGAGCCCGACCGTGTGCCCGACGACGAGCGCGGCCACGATTCACTGCTGGTGAGCGTCACAGCCGAATCGCTTGACGCGCCCAGCCTGCTGCGGCACATGATCGAGCCGTCGGGCACAGCCGATGCTGCATCGATGGATGCGTACCGGGCCCGAGGGGGCGGCTCCGCGCTGGAGGCAGCCCTGCGCCTCGGGCCCGAGGAGGTCATCTCGCAGA
Organism: Acidimicrobiia bacterium; assembly: GCA_022828045.1. Classification (GTDB taxonomy): domain Bacteria; phylum Actinomycetota; class Acidimicrobiia; order Acidimicrobiales; family Poriferisodalaceae; genus Poriferisodalis. The sequence continues at coordinate 11,315 of JAJEIW010000033.1, forward strand.
TCAGCAGTTCAGGGTTGTCAGGCCGGGGCGGCGCAGCATTCCCCACCGGCATCAAGTGGCGGGCGGTCGCTGATGGCGATGGCCCCAAGCATGTCGTGGCCAACATTGACGAGTCTGAGCCTGGCACCTTCAAAGACCGGCTGCTGTGCGAGCGGGATCCTCTCGCGATCGTCGAGTCGATTACGGTGGCCGGGCTCGTCGTCGGCGCCACCCAAGGCTGGATCTACATCCGTGGCGAGTACCCGCTGGCCACCCAGCGTCTGCGGCACGCCATCGCCCAAGCCCGTGCCGAGGGCTGGCTGGGCGATGATGCTGCAGGTTCGGGCCAGCCGTTTGACATCGATCTGCGCAGGGGCGCCGGCGCCTATATCTGCGGCGAAGAGACCGCTCTGTTCAACTCGCTGGAGGGTTTCCGGGGAGAGCCCCGCAACAAGCCGCCGTTCCCCACGACGCACGGACTCTTCGGCCGCCCCACCGTGATCAACAACCCCGAGACGCTGCTCAACGTGAACGAGATCCTGCGCATCGGTCCTGAGGCGTACCGCAGCGTGGGAACCGAGGGCTCGCCGGGCACAAAGCTGTTCTGCCTCTCCGGTCACGTCGGCCGGCCAGGGCTGTACGAAGCTCCCTTCGGGATGACCTTGAGCGAGCTGCTGGGGCTGGCCGGGGGTGTGCAGGGCACGCTGGCGGCAGTGCTGCTGGGCGGTGCTGCGGGCAGCTTTGTCGGGCCCGACGCCGGGGAGCTGCAGCTCTCGCTGGAGGACACACGGGCTGCGGGCACGACGCTCGGCTCAGGCCCGGTGATGGTTTTCAACGACACTGCCGACATGAGCGCCGTAGTCGAGCGACTGGCCAAGTTCTTCCGCGACGAGTCGTGCGGCC
>JAJEIW010000265.1 GCA_022828045.1 Acidimicrobiia bacterium
TTCGCCGGCCGGTTCAGCGCGTCGGCGGCCTCGTGCGTCGCGGACAATCTCAAGGCGACGGTCACGACGGCTGCCGGCGAGGCCGGTCTGGACGGCGGGCGCAGCTCGGTCGGGGTGACGATCACCTTCAACGACTGGGTCCAAGCGCTCGCCACGAGCGGGATGACGCTGAAGGGCGACGTGTTCGGTGCCCTGATCGCCGGCTACACGGCTGATGTCGCCGAGGGCAGCACGGTCCTTTCGACAGAGGGTCTTGTTGCTGACGCGACCGCGACGTACTCGGTGTCGGCGGTGAGACCCACTCTCGCTGAGACTACGCCGTACAACCGGGTGCATTTCTTGGTGACCACCAAGGACCCGGCGAAGCTGCCGTCCACCCGTTCAGGCAAGAACGTGGTCACGATCAGCACCGGCGACCGAGCCGCCGGCACGGCGGCTGCCGCTGCCGACTATGTGGCCACCGGCTACCTTGTGAATGACACGGCCGCGTCTCCGGACAACGTGAACGAGTCCATGAACCTCGGCGGGAGGGTGTCCGCGCGACGCAACAACAGCGTCCCGGTCAGCTAGCCGACCAGCACAGCCCCCGCCGCCGGGCAACCCGCGGCGGACCGGCTGACAGGACACACATGTGGGAGGCCCCCGCAGCACACCCGCTGCGGGGGCCTCCCGCATCCCAACCCGGACATCACACCGCCGCCGGACGAAGACCAGGACAGATCACGACAGCACAGGCACACGCCGAAACCGCCGACGAAGTTCCCATACCTCGGTCGGCATCCGCCGAGCGGTGCATCCTCGCTTGGTACCGTGGCCGCTACGAGGTCTCGCCTGACCAACCCCACGGGAGGCTCCCATGAAACAGCTTGCCTCACGGGTGTCGGCACTCTGCTCGCGTCGCCGCAAGCCTGCCGAAGTGCCGAGTCGATGTCGGCGTGCGGTTGCTGCGATCTTGATGCTGGCCATGCTCGCTGCCGCTCTGCCAGCGGGCGTCGCCGCTGCGGCGGCAGTTGATGTCAGCTCGGAGCGTCTGTGGGGCGCAACGCGCTATGAGACCGCCGTCGATATCGCCGAGGCCTACGTCGACGATCAAGGCGGCAACCGCTCACGGGTCAGCACCATCATCCTCACCTCGGGCGCCGACCGCCACTTCGGCTATGCGCTGGCTGCGCCGGCGCTTGCCCGCCGTCACAGCGCGCCGCTGTTGCTCACCGAGACGCACCGTCTCACGCCCGTCACACAGCGATTCATCCAGCGCTACGGCATCCAGACGGTCTACATACTGGGGGGCACCGATGTCGTGTCGGCCTCAGCCGAGCGCACGGCAGATCTGCTCCCCGGTGTCACCACGATCCGCATCGCCGACACGGACCATTACACCACCGCCGTCGCAGTGGCGCGACAGTCGGGCCCCAGCCGTGGCGAGCCGGGCGCGTACCGCAGCGAGGGCCGCACGGTGCTCATCGCAACCGGCGAAGCCTTCGCTGACGCCTTGGCTGCCGGTCCGCTCGCGTATCGCGGCGAGCACCCCGTCTTGCTGACGCCTGCCCATGCCCTGCACCCCTCTGTCAGCCAGTTCCTGCGCACCAGCGGCACCTCGCACGCCGTCATTCTGGGGGGCACCAGTGCGGTCAGTGCAGAAGTAGAGCGCGAGCTGCGCGGCATCGGCCTGTCCACCGAGCGGCTGTGGGGTACTGATCGGTTCGGCACCGCTGTTGCCGTCGCCGCGGTGCTGCTGGGGGCAGAATCGCCCCAGCCCTGCTTCGACGGGGGAGAGATCGGCTTGGCGAATGCCTGGCGCCCGCCCGATGCCATCACCAGCGGACCGCTTCTCGGTCATCGCTGCGCACCGCTGCTGCTGACCGATCAGCAGACGCTCAGTCCCGCTTCCCAGCGGTTCCTGGCATCCTCAGAGCATCTCACCGGAGACATCGACGGCGACCTGCGCATCGCCACCTTCGGAGGCACGGCCGCGGTATCGACCGCAGCAGCAGCCGCAGCATCGTCCGGCGCCACGCTGCCTCCCATCACCGCGCGCATTCGGGCCTTCGAGGGCCGCTGCCATTTCACCGTCGAGTTCGATGAACCGGTGCTCACCGAGCAGGCTGTCGATCTCGACAATTACGCGTGGGAAGGCCGACGCCTCAGCGGCTCGGCCGACAGCACCGACAGCCGGTCGGGCGACACCACCACCATGGTCACGGTCACTTTGCCGGGAGCATCAGCCCCATCCGACAATGCTCCCCCGGTGGGCTGCGCCACGCCGCTGGCCGCCCGGGACGACATCGGCCTGAGCGCAGGTGCGATCGGCGCACCAGGCGACAAACGCACCGTGGAGGCCTCCGGCGCACGGGTCATCCCCGACCGCTCCTCGCCGAGTCTCGAGATTCTGGCTTTCGTCGGCACGGGGAGCATCTTCGTCGAGTCCGCGGAGCCGTTCCTCGCGGCCGATCCAGAGGACGCTCCCAGCCCCGAGCTGACCATCCGCCGCCAAGGAGTCGCTGTCGAGACAATCCCGCTCGCTGGCCTCGGCGACGGCGTGGTCCGTCTGGAGGTGCGGGTGCCGGTGTCGTTCGGCGAACTGCGCGCCGGTGACATTGTCACCGTTGCCAAGCAGCAGGTGCAAGACCTTGCCGGCAACACCAATGTCGAGAAGACCGTACGAGCACGCCAGGACAGCACAGCTCCTCGCGTCTCCCGTGTCACGGTCAGCGCCCCTCAGGCCGTCGAGAACGCAGCGGCGTCGATCGACGGCCGTCGATCGGGCGTGCGTGTACGCGACGCGCTCATGGTCACAGCCAAAGCGGGCACTCAGGTATCCGGCGCGGCTGGCAATGATTGGGCGATGTCGGTGCGGGTCCGCGACGACTGGACTGCTGAACGTCCCGCCGAAGTCGCGGTCGAGTTCGGCCACATCGACATCAGCGCATCTGCCGAGCGTTCGTTGGCCGACATCGAGATCGATCTCAACGGCACACCGGCTTTCAGTCGGCTGTTCGAAGCCGACGTGCTCAGCTCGGCCTCGGGTGCCGCCACCACGTTGGACGCGAGCGTGGCGTTGCAGCGCTTCGGCGGCGGTGTCAGCTACGTCGATCTGGCCGTCTATTGGTCTGAGCCAGTGTGGAGCTGCACGGCACCGTCGGGCATCGATCTCAGCAAGCTCGAGATCGACATCGAGGGCGACCGGCGGTACGACTTCTATCTCAACGGCTCGCGTGCAGAAGTGCGGCTGATCGAATTTGTGCCCGCGCCGACAGGCTCAGGCGTAGGAGAACCCGATACGGCAGTGTGCGACACGTCTGCTGGTGTTCCCGAAGGCACCATCGTGGCCCGCCTCGAAGCCGAGGATGTCGGCTCGCTGCCGTCGCTGCGCTCGTCGCTGTTCGATCACGGCGGTGCAGCCACCGACCTGCGCGGCAACGAGTCGGTGCGCCGCAGGTTCGATGGTTTCGTCCGGCCCTAGCCGATGGCAGCGAGGACCTTCCTGTCACGTCTGCCTCGGGGCCGAGATACACGGCTCCATACCGTGATCGCTGCCGTGGGAAGGCAGCGCGTCGGCGCGGTGCGTGTCGCTGCGGCGGTGTGTCTCGCTGCGGCGGCTGCCGCAGCGTCTCTGCTGCCCGTCATCCCTCGCCAGTGGTCCTTGCCGTCGGCAGGCGCAGCTGCGCCGACCGTCTCTGCGGACCGCATTGCCGGCCCCACTCGATACGAGACGGCCACGCTCGCAGCCGAAGCTTGGATCTCGGCCCGTCCCTCGGGTGCGTCGCCGGTCACGACGGCGCTGCTGGTGTCTGGCGCCGATGACGACGCTGCCGTCGCCTTGGTGACGCCGGCACTTGCCCGTGCCTACCAGGCACCTGTCCTGCTCACCGGGGCAGAGCGCCTGCCGCCATCGGTGGTCAGCTTCCTGAGCGCTCACCGGATCGAGCGTGTCATTGTGATCGGCGACCAGCGCATGGCTGCTTCCGACGCCGCTCGGGCTCTCGACGGCCTCGGTGTCCAGAGCGTCGACTACATCGTCGGCAGCGATGTGTACGAGACGGCAGTCGAAGTTGCCGACCATCTCGATCGGCATTTCGGTGCCCCCGGCGAGTTCGGCCTCTACGGACGCACCGTGGTCATCGCCACCGGTGAGGCCACTGCCGACGCTCTGGCCATCGGCCCGTTCGCCTACCGCGGCCGGCACCCATTGCTCCTGACGCCTCGCAGCAGCTTGCACCCTTCGGCTGCTCGTTACCTGCGCGACAGCGGTGTTCGTCACGTCGTCATCGTGGGCGGCGAGGCCGCGGTGGCCTCCGGGGTGGAAACGGCAGTGGGCAGGCTCGGCATCACCACCGAGCGCTGGCATGGCGAAGACCGCTACGCCACCGCAGCTCGCATTGCCGCCGAGCTGCTCGGCAGCGGCTCGCCCGTCGAGTGTTTCGACGGCACCGCCGCAGGCATCGCCGTGGGCGAGCGCGCTGCAGACGCAGTCGCCAGCGCCCCCGTGCTGGGCGAGCGCTGCGCCCCGCTCATTCTCACCGAGTCGCATCGGGTGCCTGCTGTCGCGCGTCGATTGCTGTCCAGCCCGCACCACCTCACCGGCGGTGAAGCCGGTCGTGTTGCCGTGACTGTGTTCGGCGGAACGGCAGCCGTCACCGACAGCGCTGCCGATTCCATCATTTCGGCGGTGACGCTCCTGCCCATTCGCGCACGCGTCTCTGCCGCTGAAGGGCAATGCCATTTCGTCGTCGACTTCGACGAGCCGGTCGACGCCATCGCGGCTGCCGACGCCTCGAACTATCGCATCGAAGGCAGCAGCGTCGAGGCAGAGACAGTGCGGCTCGACAGCGCCGACACGCCCACGACCCGTCGGGCCACGGTGGTGCTGGCAGGCAGCGATGTCGTCGAAGGCGCAGCTGTGCCCAGTCGCTGCGACCGGCCGCTGCAAGCCAACGACGAAGTGCGCATCGCTGGTGGGGTCATCGGCACCTCGCAAGGTGCTCGTACGGTTTCGAGCGTGACCAGCTCTGTGGCGAACGACCGTTCCTCGCCACGGCTGTCCGTCACAGCGCCTATCGGGGCCAGCACAGTGTGGGTCGATGCGCGTGAACCTGTCCGCAACGTGTTCGGCGAGGTCGAGTTCTTCCGCCGCGACGCCACGCCGGAGCACCAGGTGGTGCAGGCAGAGGTTGCCGAGGGTTCACTGGGGTTTGAGGTGGCGGTGCCTGCCGAATGGGGCCTGCTCGAAAGAGGCGATCGTGTGACCGTGTTGGCAGCAGCGGTCCGCGACATGGCCGGCAACCGCAGTCGACCGGTGTCGACCTCGGCCCGGACCGACACGTCGCCTCCGCGTGTCGCCGCCTCCACCGTGACAGTGCCCAGCGCTGTCGCGGCTGCGACTGCCCGGCTCGACGCTCGCAGCGGGGCGCCGCCCGGCGCGGCGGCGCTGGTGGTGCAGGCGCTGGACAGCGGCACTGCGTCGGGTGCCGAAGGCAACGACTGGGAGCTGGAATTCGAGGCCGAGCGGTCGTGGAAAGCAAGCCGCGCCTCGCAGATCGACATCTCGTTCAGCGCGAAACGCCTGCGCGTCCAAGCATCGGACGCACGCCCGCTGCGCAGCATCGTCGCCGATCTGCTGACCGACCCGACCTTCAGCCGGCATTTCTCTGCCCGGCTCGACACTGATGCCGGTTCGGCCAGCGCTGCCATCGAGCGTGATGTCGGCCCAGTGCCGTTCGAGGGGGGCGTAAGTTCCGTCACGGTCATGGTGCGTTGGTCTGAGCCGGTCGCTGGATGCGACGCTGGCGCCGAGGCCGTGTCTGTGAGCGACATCGAAATCGACGTCGACGGCGATGGCGATGCCGAATATGCGGTGGACGGTACGTCGGCCTCGGGTTGGAATGTCGAAGTGGCTGCTGTCGGCTCAGCCGTGCAAGCCGGCGGCATCGGGGGTTTGCTGTGCACCGACGCCATCGGCGAGCAGGCGGGGGCTCTGACAGCTCGGCTGAGCTCGACGGATGCCTCGTCGTTGCCTTCGCTTCGGTCGAGGCTTGTGGTTCACCCGGGTGCGGCGGTAGACCGGGCCGGCAACGCCATCGCTGCCCGGCAAGTGCGAACCTTCACTCGCAGTTGATTCTGCAGGCGTCCTGCGATTTCAAGTGAAGGCAGCGGGATGTATCTGAGATAGCTCGCCCAGAAAACCGCCAGCGGTACACTTGACGTGAGGTCGGCCTCCGGACCATGTGGGTCCGACGGATTCTGAGTGAAGAAGCTGGGAAATGGAGGGCCTTGTGATGACGGCTTATCCCAAGCAGGACGCCCGCGGGCGCTCGCTTGCTGCGATCTTGGCGGCGATGCTCATGGCATCGGTGCTCGCGGTCGTGGCGGGCTCGCCGGCCCAGGCCGCGAACACGGCCAGCGAGCACATGGTCGACACGAACGACGACGGCAAGGTCGACAGCCGTGAGTTCGGTGGTGCCGACCGCTACGAAACTGCCCTCATGCTCGCCAAGCGCTACGCGCAGGAACGGGGCGGTCTCGGGCAGATCGACGTGGTGATCGTGGCATCGGGGATCACCCTCATCGACGCCGTCACCTCGTCGGGCCTGTCCCAGTACAAGCAGGCGCCAGTGCTGCTGACCCGCCCCGGGGCGCTCGACGCACGAGTCGCCAGGTTCATTGAAGACCATGGCGTCTCTGAGGTGATTGTCACCGGCGGCGAGGCGGCACTGCCGGCCAGCATTGTCACCGAGCTCGAAGCACTCGAGTCTGAGCCGAAGGTGATACGCCTTGCCGGCGCCGATCGTGCCGGCACTGCAGTGGCGATAGCGGAGGCGGTCGGGGCGCACGGCACATGGTGCGGCACCGACGACAAGTCGGCCTTGCTGGTCCGTGGCGCCACTGAAGCGGCCTACGACGCGATTTCGGTTGGTCCGGTTGCGTATGCGTTGGAGTTGCCGTTGTTGTTGTCGGGTGTTGATGAGTTGCCTGAGGCGTCGTCTGCGTTCATTTCTGAGGAGAAGGTTGAGCGTGTGGTGATTTTGGGTGGTTCGGG
>JAJEIW010000193.1 GCA_022828045.1 Acidimicrobiia bacterium
CGCCGATCTGCCGGCGGAAGATGCGGCATCGCTGCGGGTAGGCGTGAGCGCCGACCTCGGCGGGCTGCTGGTTTCGGAATCCGTGCGGACTGTCTTTGCTGACCGCGTCGAACGGCTGGTCGGGATCGTGGGCTCAGTCGAGGAGGTCGGCATCGACCTGAGCGATGCGCTGGACGTCGACTGGCAGCTCCGGTCGGACATCTTCGCCACCAACTACCACCGCAGCATCCACAAGTTCGATCCCGATGCTGCGGGACCTGACGGCGGCTTCAACCCGAACATCCGCGCCACCTACGACGAAGCGCTGAGCACCACGGTGCTCGACATCGCCAAGGCCCGGCGGCGCCAGGTGGAGCTGTTCCGGGCCACCGACGCACTGTTCGACACCATCGACGTGCTGATCTGCCCGGGGGTGAGCGTGCCGCCCTTCGATTGGCATCAGTTGTATCCCGCCGAGATCGACGGTCAGCCCGTGCGCAACTACATGGCGTGGCTGGGGCTGTCGGCTGCCCTCACGGTCGTGGGCCACCCCACCACGGCGCTGCCGTGCGGATTGGACGGCCAGGGCACACCCTTCGGCCTGCAGATCGTCGGCCCGAGCTACAGCGACCGGCGGTTGCTGGGGGTTGCTGCAGCACTGGAGGCAGCATTCGCTGACGACCCCGTCACGGCACGCCCCATCCCCGATGTAGAGCGGCTCAGCACGCTCAAGACCGCCTGCCGCACCGAGGGCAGGCTGGTTCACGCTTCCGCCCCACCCCAGGCTTGAGTGCCCCGGCTGCGCGGCCGGTTACTGCTGCAGGGGTTGGCCGGTAGCGGTCACGCGCAGCGTCGCTTCCACGAAGAGTTCGCGGCCGTTGCTCGGAGCGGTGCGTGTCTCCCAGTCGACGGTGACGGCAGCGTCGCTGGCGCCCGCAGCGGCAGCCTCCGCCTGGGCGGCCGCAGATGCTTGGGCCGTCGCCCACTCGCGGGCGTCGTCGAGACTGTGCCAGATCGGCGGGTCGTCGCCCCAGTGGGCCCGGTAGCTGCCGCGCCGCGGTGCGGTCACCGTGATCTGTTTGGTGATCCTCACCCGGGCGACCGCTGCGCCGACAGCGTTCGCCACCTCGGCATGGTCCGGAACGATCGGCACAGCGCCGAGCAGTGCAGCGACGAGCGGCGCGTAGGTGGCGGCCGGGGCGCCGATGGCAACGATGGGAACCCCGACACCGGCGTCGACTCGCGCAAGCGCAACGCGATCCGGCCGAGTCGGGGATGCATCCGCGGTGACCGGGACGCTCGCTGATTCGCTGGATTCGAGCAAACCCCACAGCGGGTCGGCCCGACGCTCGTCAGCGGCGTCGCCGGGCAGATCAGCGCCAGTTCTCTCCAGCTCCCGACGCCGGCGGTCGAGGGCGGTCTGTGCAAGCTGCCGCCTGGTTTCGGCAGGGGCTATCCCGTCTGCACCGAGCGCGACGCTGAGCAGTGCTTCGGTGGCGCTGCGCAGCGCGACGTGCATGACCCGTCGGCAGAGATCGACCGCGCCAGTGCCAACGTCAACGCCATAGCGATCGCGCTGTCGGCTGAACAGCTCGGCACCGGTCTGGGCGGCTGCCGCATCCCACGGTGCGCTCTGCTCTTGTTCCCCATGCCCAAGGGAGTCGGGCTCACGGGCCGCTCGGGCCCCGGCCCCAGCATCGATCAAGCCGAGCACAACGCCGGCGTCGGTCGGTGTCAGTGCGGCGCGCCGCACGCGGCCGCTGCGTTCGAGTCGCTCAAGGGCGCCGCGCCACCGAGCCGACCGCTTGAGGTTCTCCAGCGGAAGTGCACCGTCGGCGCCGTCGACGAGCCGCATGATCTCACTGTCGAGGCTGTTCTGGCCTGTGCGACTGTTTGCTTCCTCGGCTGATGCCCCGGTTGCTGCGCGCAGCAGCACCTGCCCGAACTCGGCAAGCGGACGCTCGGCCTCTAGCTGCCGTTGCAGCATCGGCAGCACCACATCGGGATGTCGCTGGGCGGCGACACACAGTGGCACTACCCGTCGCGGTCCGACAGCGAGTTCGCCCCGGCTCCCATCAGCCGGGATCCGGATCTCGCTGTCACCGCCGAGGCCCACCGTAACGGTTGGCAGTGCAGTGACCATCGTGGCGTGACCGCCCACGGTGGCCGTGTCAGCGTCGTCGCTGCCGTCGGCTGCAACGGCGGCGCCATTGCGGATCGCGGCAATGTCGGTGGTGGTGCCGCCGATGTCGACCACCAAGCTGCCAGCGTCGAGCGTTTCCTGCCCAGCCATGGAGGATCTCGCGAGGTGACGTGCACCGATGACGCTGGCCGCCGGCCCTGACAGCACGGTTTCGATCGGTCGCTGAGTCACGAAATCGGCCGAGACGAGGGAGCCGTCTCCCCGGACCACCATGAGGCGGGCGTCGAGCTGGAGCGATTCCATTGCTGCTCGGATCGCCCCGGTGAAGCGGGCGGTAATCGAGATGAGCTGTGCGTTGAGCAGCGTCGTCACCGCCCGGCGAGGACCGCCGAGCCGTGGGGACAGTTCGTGGCTGCAGGTCACCGGCTTTCCGGTGCGTTCGCGAATCGCTTCTCGAGCCTGAAGCTCGTGGGCGGCATTGCGGACGCTGAACTGTGCCGCGACGGCATATGCCTCGACCGACGTATCGATGCGGTCGAGCCCACGAGCGAGCTCGTCGAGATCGAGCGGGTCGCGTTCGTCACCGTGAGCGCCGTGGCCACCGCCAACGATCACGACCGGCGCCGACACAAGGCTGCCGGTCAGTCGATCGAGCCCGCCATCGGCGGGGGAAGTGCTGTCTTGCACGCCCGGCGCAGCACCAGTGCCGGTGCGCAGCCCGACACGAGCCAGTGTCTCAGCTTCGAAGCCGATGGCCACGAGCGCGGCGGGTCTCCCGGCGCCCTCCACCAGCGCGTTGGTGGCCAGAGTCGTAGAAACCGCCACAAGCCCGACGTCGGCCGCCCTGACGGCGTCGGCCGAAGCGCCCCGGCCGCCTGCCAGCACGCTCGTCATCGCCTCGATCACGCAGCCGTAGAGGTCTTCGTGCCGCGTCGGCGTCTTGGCCGCGGCCATGACCCGGTCGGTGTCGTGGTCGTACACGACGGCGTCGGTGAACGTGCCGCCGGTGTCGATGCCTAGACAGAAGCGGCCTGGCGGCGTCCGGAGCGGCGCTGTCACCGCCGCAAGTGTGCCAGCGTTCGCAGTCGCTAGGGGCTGAACCGGGCATCGAGTGGACTCCGGCGCTCGCGTCGGTGAGACTGCGGGCACGGAGACCGGTCGACCCGCTCCGGGCGGTGCGACGGTCGACCGGGCAGGGAATCCAGCGCCACCAGGAGGAACCGATGGGCGTCAAGTCAGTCAACGAGATGGTCGCCGAGGCCAAGACCCGTATCGACAACATCTCGCCGGCGGAGGCCCACCGTCGTGTCACCGAAGAGGGCGCGTTGATCGTGGACATACGAGACGTGCGTGAGCTCCAGCGAGACGGGGCCATCCCCGGTTCGATGCACACCCCCCGGGGCATGCTCGAGTTCTGGGTCTCGCCCGACTCGCCCTACACCAAGCAGGAGTTCCTGGAGGACCGGGAATTCATCCTGTGCTGCGCCGGCGGCGCCCGTTCAGCCCTGTCTGCGGACACCATGCAGGACATGGGCGTAGGAAAGGTCAGCCATGTCGAGACCGGCTTCGGCGGCTGGCGAGCTGACGGCATGCCCGTGACCGACTACGACACGTTCAGGTCACAGCGCTGAGCTCCGCAAGCAGCCGAGCCTGCTGAACAAGCAATCTCATGACTGAATCACCCGCGGCTCGCGCGAACGCGCCCGGCCCTGCCGATACTGATCCCGATCCCCCTAAGCAGATCGTCGGCTACTGCGAGCCGTGGACACTGCGTGCGGGCGAGTCGATCCGGCTGATGGCCTCATCGCACCAGCCCGGACCGGCCGACGTCGACATCACGCAGATTGTCTGCGGCGACCCGACCCGCTATGGACCTGGCTTCGACGAGCGCCCTGCTCCCACGGCCGGCAGCTGGTCGGTGACCCTCGACGAACAGCCGCTTACACCGGGCTCGTACGGCGTTGCAGCGTTGGATGACGTGCCGAATGCGCGCCGTCTCGGTCTCCGAGTGTGGGTGATGCCAACGCTGCCAGATCGACCGGCGCGCATAGCGACCCTGTGCGCGCACACCGCGGGCGCTACGGCGGACTCAGCGGCGATCGAGGCGCTGCGCCTTGATCTCACAGCGGGACGCGCCGTCGCCTCGACGTCGGCGCTCGGCGACGAAGTCCGGGTTGTGGTGGACGATCTGCCGCTCACCCGCAATCGGTGGTATCTGCTCGATGCCGAAC
>JAJEIW010000013.1 GCA_022828045.1 Acidimicrobiia bacterium
TTCGGCGACCACCGCCCGGCCCGCAGCGCCATCGGCGTAGCCGCCCTCCCCCTCGGCGCCGAAGTAGAGATAGAAGCCATCGCCCACCTCCCCGAATAGCAGCGAAGTACGCTGCGATTCATGGTCGGCGCCATAGTCATAGTGGTAGTGCTCCTGCTGAGCCCCTTCATCATCACGATCTCACTGGCAGCAGTAGCAGCAGCCTTGGGCAAGCTCCTCACCGACGACGCCGAGCAGCGCCACGAAGGCAGCTCCCTCGTAGAAACCAACGTCTAACGCCCACCCCGGGCGCGCGCCAAACGAACTAGCGCCAGCGATACGTCCCGAGCCGGTACCCCACAGACCGCACGGTCTGGATCAAGTCGGCGTTCTCCTCGCCCAGCTTCGCCCGCAGCCGCCGCACATGTACGTCGACCGTCCGCGCACCCCCGTAGTACTCGTACCCCCACACCTGGTTCAGCAGCGCCTCACGGGTGAACACCCGCCCCGGCTGTGATGCCAGGAAGCGCAGCAGCTCGTACTCCATGTAGGTGAGGTCGAGCGGGCGCTCGTCCACCACCGCCTCGTAGGTGTCGAGGTTGATGCGCAGCGGCCCGTACTCGATGATCTCGGTCGACCCGCCGTTCGATGCGGCAGCCAAGTGTGCCAAGCGGGCTTCGAGCTCGCGCGGGTGGAACGGGTCGAGGCAGAAATCGTCGAACAGCTCGTCGCGCATGGTCAGCTCGTCGAGCGCATTGCCGCGCACCAGCACCAGCACAACCAGCGTGGCCGCGGCGTGCTCCCGCAGCGCCCGCGCCACCGCCCAGGCCACATCGGTGCCGCTCCCGTCGCCTGCGCCTCCGCTGCTCGGGTCGCCGCCGCCCAGCCGGATGATCGCTCCCGCCCAGCCCTCGGGCGGCGCGCCCGCCGTCACGTCGGCCGTGGTGGCCACCGGCTTCCAGGCATAGCCGCCGAGGTCCAGGAACTGCGCCAGCTCGGCGCTGACAGCGGCGGGGTGAACGGCGTACACGGTCACACTCCAGTCAGGCACATTCCAGTCGGGACAGGCAACTTCACACAGCGGCGAAGTAACTGTCCAACTCGAATTGAGTCACCTGCGTCTGGTACGCCGACCATTCGCGGCGCTTGTTGCGCAGGAACCATCGGAACAAGTGCTGACCCAGCGTCTCGGCCATCAGCGCGCTGCCTTCCATCTCGTCGAGCGCTTCGTCGAGCGAGGCGGGCAGGTGATGGCCGTAGGACGGGCCCCCGTGGTCGCTGTAGCCGGTGATCGAGGGGGGAGTCTCGGGCGGCAGCTCGTACCCCTGCTCGATGCCGGTCAGCCCGACGGCCAGGATCACCGCGAAGGCGAGATACGGGTTGCAAGCGGGGTCTGGTGCGCGGTACTCGACCCGTGTTGACTCCTCCCGCTCGGCGCGGGTCGGCGGCACCCGGATGAGCGCCGCGCGGTTGCTGCGTGCCCACGAGATCGCCACGGGCGCCTCGTACCCGGTGATCAGCCGCTTGTAGCTGTTGACGAGCTGGTTGGTCACTGCGGTGATCTCCCGCGCGTGGGTCAGCAGTCCCGCCACGAAGCCACGTGCCACATCGGAGAGTCCGTCGGCGGCGCCGGGGTCGCTGAATGCGTTGCGTCCTTCGGAGAACAGCGACAGGTGGGTGTGCATGCCCGAGCCCTGCACGCCGGCGAGGGGTTTGGGCATGAAGGTGGCGTGCACGCCGTGCTCGAAGGCGATCTCGCGCACCAGCAGCCGGAAGGTCATCACGCTGTCGGCCATGGTGAGCGCGTCGGCATAGCGCAGGTCGATCTCGTGCTGCGAGGGGGCGTCCTCGTGGAACGAGTACTCGACGGGGATGCCCATGGTCTCGAGCGCGCTCAGCGTGCGATGGCGGATGTCCGACGCGATGTCAGCGGTGGTGAGATCGAAGTAGCTGCCGCCGTCGAGCGGCACGGGTTGCCCGTCGACGCGTTCGGGTTCGAACAGGAAGTACTCCATCTCGGGCGCGACGTAAAACGTGTAGCCCGCGGCGTGCGCCCGGTCCATGACGCGCCGCAGCACGCCCCTGGGGTCGCCGTCGAAGGGGGTTCCATCGGCGGCGGTGATGTCGCAGAACATGCGCGCCGAGATGTCCTCGCCGTTCTGGCCGCCGCGCGAGGCCATCAGCTCGAAGGTCTCGGGATCGGGCCGCGCCACCATGTCCGCTTCGGCGATGCGGCTGAAGCCCTCGATGGAGGAGCCGTCGAACACCATGCCCTGCTCGAAGGCCGTCTCGAGCTCGGCCGGCGAGATGGCGAACGACTTGAGCTGCCCGGCCACGTCGGTGAACCACAGGCGGATGAGGCGCACGCCGCGCTCGGTGACACGGCGCAGCACGTAGTCCTGCGGTCGTTCACGACTCGAGATCGTCACGGCGGCCTCCCTTGGCCCGGGTGCCCTGAGGCAGTTGGCTGAGGCCCCATTGTCGGCGGCGCGCTGTCGGCTGGTCCAGAGTCCGCAGCCAGCTTCACGCGCTGTTCACATTTGGGCAATGGCCCGGAAACTCTGGCTCGTTTGTATCGTGCGCACGGACATTTGGTGTCAGCCGCCAACCGGGCCGGCATTCGCGGGCTCGCAGGCACAGCGACCTAACTCCTGTTCACATCTTCATTCCGCAACCGAATGCAGCGAAGGAGCATGCAGTGGCCTATCGCGCCGAGTACATCTGGACGGACGGCACAGAGCCCACGGCCGAAGTGCGTTCCAAGACGAGAGTCCTGGCTGACGGCGAGCAGCCGGGCATCTGGGGCTTCGACGGTTCGAGCACCAACCAGGCCGAAGGCAGCGACTCCGACGTCGTGCTGCAGCCGGTCTACACCTGCCCCGATCCGCTGCGCGGCGGCAACGACATCATGGTGATGTGCGAGACCTTCCTGCCCGAGACGATGGAGCCGCACCCCACCAACATGCGGGCCAAGACCCGGGCGATCCTCGACAAGTACGGCGATCAGGACTTCTGGTTCGGCCTCGAGCAGGAG
>JAJEIW010000070.1 GCA_022828045.1 Acidimicrobiia bacterium
GGGCTCGGTGAAGAAGTGGTGAGGCGTGCCCACCTCCACGATCTCACCGTCCTCCATGAAGATGATCCGATCGGCCACCTCACGTGCGAAGCCCATCTCGTGCGTCACGACCATCATGGTCATGCCCGAGCGCGCCAGCTCCTCCATCACGTCGAGCACTTCCTTGATCATCTCGGGATCGAGCGCCGAGGTGGGCTCGTCGAACAGCATGACGCGCGGTTCCATTGCCAGCGCCCGCGCGATCGCCACGCGCTGCTGCTGACCACCCGAGAGCTGACCCGGGAATTTCTCCGCCTGCTCGGGAATGCCGACCCGCTCGAGCAGCGATAGCGCCTGTTCTTCGGCTTCAGGCCGTGATTTGCGGCGCACCCAGATGGGCGCCAGCGTGATGTTGTCGATGACTGTCAGATGCGGGAAGAGGTTGAACTGCTGGAAGACCATGCCGACCTCAGAACGGATCTTTTCGATATTGCGCAGGTCGTTGCTCAGCTCGATGCCGTCGACGATGATCTGACCGCTCTGGTGAGCTTCGAGCCGATTGATGCAGCGGATCCAGGTGCTCTTGCCCGAGCCTGACGGCCCCAGCACAACAACGATCTCCTGCTCCTTGATTGTCGCGGTGATGCCGCTGAGCGCCTGAAAGTCGCCGAACCACTTGTCCACACCGCGGCACACGATCATGTCGTCGCGCGCCGCCAACTCCTCAGAAACCGCGACGGTCGCGTCACTGATGCTCACGTTGGGCCTCCTTGGCCGTGGTTACCGTTCGCCCACACCGAGACGTCGCTCGAGCCGCTGGCTCTGCTTCGACAGCATGTACGAGAACACCCAATAGACGAGCGAGACGAACAGCAGGCCCTCTCGCTTGATGCCCAAGAACTGCGTCTGGGCCGGAATGACGCTGTTGGCCATGCGCAAGATGTCGAAGACGCCGATGATGGCCAGCAGCGAAGTCTCCTTGAAGGTGGCGATCACCTGGCCCACCAGCGGCGGTATCGACGCTCGCAACGACTGAGGCAGGACGATGAAGACCGTCCGCTGCACCGTGCTCAGGCCGACCGCATCCGACGCCTCGTACTGCCCTCGCCGGATCGACTGCAATCCGCCGCGGACGTTTTCGGCCAAGTAAGCCGCCGAGAACAGCGTGTATCCCAGCGTCGCCGAAGCGAACAGGCTGATCTCCATGTTCGCCGGCAGGAACAGCGGCAGGATCACGACGAAGAAGATGAGGATGGTGATGAGCGGAACTCCCCGCACCACCTCGATGTACGCCGTCGACATGACCCGGAAGATCGGCAGGCGCGAGGTGCGAGCCAGCGCCAGCACCACCCCCAGCGGAAACGAGAGCATGAGCGTGAACACGGCCACCACCAGCGTGACGGCGAACCCGCCGATCAATGCCTCAGTCGGGGTCTCCACAGTCGACGGCGTGTTCATGACTGTCGCGAAATAGTGGAACACGGTCGTGATCACGAGCCACGCCAGCACCAAGCGTCTTCGCTTCGCGGCCTCGCCCGAGAAGTTGTGCGCCAGCAGCGCCATCACAGCCAGCAGCAGGAAGCTGATGCGCACCTTTTGCAGCATCGGATACCAGCCCATGAACGCCGCAACCCAGTGGAACGCAGCGAACCCCAGCAGCGCGATTGCGCCGATGCGCCCGAGTTCCCCTCGTCCGTCGGCGGTCAGCCACCACAGCACGGCACCGCCGCCGATGCCGAACGCCAGAGCCAGCGGGGCGTCCACTGTGAAGATGCGATCCCAGTCCAAGTCGGGGTCACGCAGCACCACCCAGTACAGCACGAACGGCACCACCAGCCACGTGAAAGCGACCACGGCGCGCAACCGCGACAAGGCTCGCTCGTCGACCTGCGCGCGCACCCATCGGCCGACGATCAGCGAAGCCACGGCCAGCACCCACATGACGGTCCACGGCACCTTGGTGGACATGGCGACCGTGCGGCCGGGCTCGGCGATGAACTCGCCGTCCGCGAATGCGTAGTGGCCCCACGGGTACACCCAGGTCGACAGGACAGGCAGAGCCATGGCGCCGATTGCGAAGTCGAGCGTGGGCACGGCGGCGGGAGATCCGTCGCTTCGCTTCGGGACGCGCCGCACGGCCAGCGCGACCACCGCAAGGACCGCAGCCGCGAGCCACCACGCCCAGCGGTCGGCCATCGCTTCGGCGAACGACTGCCGCACCACGCCGTCGGCGTCTCGTACGGTCTCGCCGTCGGCGCCGATGAGCACCGACGGCTCTCGCAGCACGACGCCGAGCGCGATTGCTACTGCCGTGGCGTTCAGCGCGTTGGAGATCTTCCGCAACCGCAGTCCCTCGCCCTCGCTCGCGAACAGGCCCAGCGACAGGCATGCGAGCGCCACCACCACACCGACGCACACCCAGACCCGCACGTACTGCTCCTCGGGATAGGCGTGGGTGAAGATCAGGCGCAGATTGGTGCGAACGGCATCCCAGCCGCGCTCCTCGCTGAAGACGAAGTTCAGCAGCCCGCGCGCCGAGACGAGCACGAAAATGCCGAAGGCGACGGTCAGGAACGAATTGAACGGATTGGGGAACAGATTCTTGCGGATCCACTCGGCCGAGGAGCGGTGGGTCTCCTCCGCAGGCCGGGTCGCCACTCGCTCGATGGCGGGCTTGTCACCGATGACCGGCGCTCCGACGCCGTCGCCGTCGTCCATCTCAGCGCTCCACGATCCGCATGCGGACGTTGAAGAAGTTGACGACCACAGAAATGGTCAGCGAGCAGGCCAAGTAGAACAGCATCCAGATCGAGACCACTTCGAGCGTCTTGCCCGTCTGGTTGTAGACCGTCTGGCCCACCTGCACCACATCGCTGTAGCCGATGGCGATAGCGAGCGAGGTGTTCTTGGTGAGGTTGAGGTACTGGTTGCCCAGCGGCGGCAGGATCACCCGGAACGCCTGAGGCAGGATCACCCTGCGCAGCATGGTGGTGCGTCTCAGGCCGAGCGCCTGCGCGGCCTCGCTCTGGCCCTTGGGCACAGCCAAAATGCCGCCCCGCACCACCTCGGCGATAAAGGCTGCCGTGTACAGCACCACCCCGAAATACACGGCGGCGAGCGCCTGGATCAGGTTGAGGCCGGCCGGGCCGTAGTTCGGGAAGTTGCCGAGCTGCTCGATGTCGGGCCGGTAGGCAGCGATCGGCGCCCCAGTGCGGCCGTCGCCGAACTTGTCGGCGATCACCTCGAACAGGTCGCGTCCCGAGTTGATGACCCAGCTGGACAAGCCGGGCCAGCCCAGCGTGACGAACAGGATCACCAGCACCGCCGCGACTCCGGCGAAGATGATGCGGAAATAGTCGTCGTCGATGAGCCTGGTGAGACCGGCGGGCGTGCGATGGCTGGCCAGGAATCGCCTGATCCACTGCGCGGCTGCGCCGACGGCGATCAGCGAGATGACCAGCTGCACGATCCCCGGTGTCAGCGCGTCAACCCCCGAGGCGATCGCGTCGAAGATGGCGCCCACCCAGCCGAGCACCGGGTGTGCGAACCAGCCGACCGCAGCGAACACCGCCACCACGCCGGTGAGGCTCAGCCATGGGTAGGTCTGCTGACCGGTGAGGTCGTGGCGGCGCTCCTGTCGGCGCATCACCCGCCACCCCAGCGCAGCGCCCACGATCACGAAGATGATCCACTGGTAGAAGCCGTCGCCGATCGTCACCCGCGGGATCGAGACGCCGGTGTTGGAGATGTGGAGCCAGCCGTGAATGGGTCCCTGGTCGGTCTCGACCCGTGGCAGGCTCGCGATGACCACGAAGATCAGGATGATCTGCACGAGCAGCGGGATGTTTCGCAGCGTCTCCACGAACACGCTGCTGGTGCGGCTCACAATCCAGTTGCGCGACAGCCGACCCACGCCGACGAGCACTCCCAGGATCGTGGCCAGCGCGATGCCGGCGATCGCGAGGCGGATGGTGTTGACCATGCCCACCCACAGCGCTCGGCCGCTGGTGTCGGGGTCGGTGTCGATGCCCGAGCCGAGATCGCTGCCCAGTGCAGTGCCCAAGAAGTCATACCCGGTGGCGATGTCTCTGGCTTCGAGGTTGTTCTGCGCCTGCGATGCCAGGAAGAACAGGCCCAGCAGCACCAAGATCAGTCCCACCACCTGCGAAAGCCACTTGACGACAGTGGCATCGCGGTAGAACGGCGGGCGCGTCCCCAAGGTGCTCAGCGAGGCAACGTCCCCCGCAGCCCCCTCATTGCTCACGGCACGTCACACTACGCGACCCTCGGCACCGCGTCGCCGATCCCTCCAGACGCGCAGCGGCCCCCGACTCGGCGGAGTCGGGGGCCGCTTGCGGCTGCCGGGGCTGTGCCCGGTCAGACCTGCTGGCTCAGCGTGCCGGCGGCGCGTAGATCAGGCCGCCGTCGAGCCAGCCGGCGTTGGCCGAGCCTTCGCGCGACAAGCCGACCCGGTTCAGGTGACGGGAGTAGATCTCGTCGTAATTGCCCACTTGGCTGATCACGCTGTGGAAGGCGTCAGCAGACAGGCCCATGGCCGTCTGCAACTCGCCGTCGCCGCCGAGCAGGCGAACCGCCTCAGCATCGAGTGAGCCGTCGCCGAGCCGGGCGTCGACGTTGCCCGAGGTGATGCCCTTCTCATCGGCGATGATCGTGGCATACACGGTCCAATTGACCACATCGGCGAAGCGTGACTGGTTCTGCCCGTAGGTCGGGCCCAGCGGCTCCTTCGAGATCGGCGTCGGCGGGAAGATCACCCATTCCTCGCCGTCGGGCTGCTGGTTGGCCTTGCGGCCGACAAGCGCCGAGCCGTCGGTGGTCACGATGTTGCACGCACCGTTGATGAAATTGGTGGTGACGATGTCGAAGTCCTCGAACGTGTTCAGCTGAATCGACACACCCGCCGCGTCGGCCGCATCAGCGATGTTCTGCTCAGTCGTGGTACCGGCATTGGTGCACACGATTGCGCCGTCGATGTCGGCGACCGTCGAACCAGAAGTGAAGCCGTCGCTTGCACGCGCCATCAGCTGCTGGCCGTCGTAGTAGGTGGTGGGGCCGAAGTCCATGCCGACCTCGGTGTCACGGCCTTGCGTCCAGGTGGTGTTGCGCATCAGAACATCGACTGCGCCCGTCTGCACTGCCGTGAAACGCTCGGCTGCGGTGAGCGGCACAAACTCCACTGCCTCGGCATCGCCGAAGATCGCCGCAGCAACAGCCCGGCAGTAGTCGGCGTCGAAGCCGGTCTGCGAGCCGTCGGGCTGGGTCTCCGAGAATGCAACGGCGGCACCCGATACGCCGCACTTCAGCTCGCCACGCGCCATGACCGTGTCAAGAAGGTCGTCGTCGGCTTGTACCAGCTCGACCTCGGTGGCATCAGTCGCCGCGGGATCATCCGCTGCTTCGGTCGTGGCCGCGGGCTCGTCGGCCGCCTCGTCATCGTCCGAGCCGCACGCGGCACCAAGCAGCGCCAAGACTGCCAACAGTCCGCCGAAGCGCCGAACCAATCGTTTGGACATTAGGGGTGATTCCTCTCGTCGGAGATGTGTTGTGCAAGCCACCGGCACATGAACGTGGCCGGATGATGCCTGCTGCCGAGCCATGCTAACCGCACCCGCGAACTGCTCCGAACGGCATCGCCGGGTCTGTAACCAAGCTGTAGTCATGTTCCCAGCGGGCACACTGGTGCCATGGCCCAACCCGACGACCACGTTCTTGCCGCGAGCGTGGCCACCGAGACCGGGGCACTGCTGGTGGAGGTCCGCGAGCGGCTCTTCAGCTCAGGAGCCGGGACCTGGGAGGTCCGCGACACCGGCGATTCCGAGGCCCACCGGCACATCGTGAACCGTCTGGCCGAAGCACGGCCCGACGACGCCATCCTGTCCGAGGAAGGGCGCGACGATCTCGCGCGCCTGTCTGCGGACCGGGTCTGGATCGTGGACCCGCTGGATGGAACGCGTGAGTATTCCGAACCCGGCCGTTCGGACTGGGCGGTGCATGTGGCCCTGGTCGAGAACGGTGTACCCACCGCAGGCGCCGTGGCGCTGCCGGCAGTCGGGCAGACGCTCTGCACCGACCCCAAGCCACTGTTGCCGGCGCCGCACAACGGGCAGCCCCGCCTCGTCGTCAGCAGGTCGCGCCCGCCGGCGGCGGCGGTGATCATCGCTCAGGCGCTCGACGCGGAGCTGATGACACTCGGCTCGGCAGGCGCCAAGGCCATGGCCGTGGTGCTCGGCATGGCCGACATCTACGCCCATTCGGGAGGCCAATTCGAGTGGGACAACTGCGCGCCCGCGGCGGTGGCGCGCGCGGCCGGCCTGCACGCCAGCCGCTGCGACGGATCGGAGCTCGAGTACAACTTTGCCGACCCGTGGCTGCCCGATCTGCTCATCTGCCGCCCCGAATTCGCCGCCGACGCACTCGAGGCGCTGCGGCAGGTGATCGAAGGCGAAGCCTGAGATCACCCAGCAAGCACAGCATCGAAGGCGAAGCCTGAGAGCCGCCGAGAGGGACACATGGAGCTGAAGGCAACGAAGTACTCCGTCGAGGGTCCGGTCGCGACGCTGACGCTGTCACGCCCGCATCGCCGCAACGCCTGGACGGGTCGGATGCACACCGAGCTGCGCTGGGTGCTGGAGCAGGCGGAGCAGGATGCGGGGGTCCGCGTCGTCGTGATCACCGGCGAGGGACGCGACTTCTGTGTGGGCGCCGACACCCAAGCCTTGGAGGGCCACAGCGAAAAAGGTGGCTACGACCCCGGCACATCGGCCGATCTGGCGATGCCGGGCTATGGCGTGGCACCCGAGTTCGACCAGAACTTCGCGTTCATGATGGCGCTGGAGACGGTGACGATCGCGGCGGTGAACGGTGCAG
>JAJEIW010000251.1 GCA_022828045.1 Acidimicrobiia bacterium
CCCGAACCACCCAAAATCACCACACGCTCAACCTTCTCCTCAGAAATGAACGCAGACGACGCCTCAGGCAACTCATCAACACCCGACAACAACAACGGCAACTCCAACGCATACGCAACCGGACCAACCGAAATCGCGTCGCTCATGTCCATGCCGTTGGCAAGGATCGCCGTGGTGTCGTCGGTGCCGCACCACGAGCCCGCGGTGCCGATCTCCGAGGAGATCGCGGCAGCGGTGGCGTATCGGTCGGCGCCGGCAAGACGCATCACCTTCGGCTCAGACTCCAAGTCCTCGACCTGGGTAACCACTGCATCCGGGATCACTGTGGTACCGCCGACCACGACGACAGTGCTGACGCCATGCTCCTCGATGTAGTTGGCAGCACCCCTGTCAAGACCGGTGGAGCGGGTCAGCAGCACCGGCGCCTGCTTGTAGCCGGCGATGCCTGCCGCGGCGACCGCGTCGATCTGCGACTCGCCCGAGGCGAGGATCACCGTGCCGACGCTGCCCAGACCGCCCTGCGTAGTCGCATACTGCTTCGCAAGCGCCAGCGACGTTGCGTAGCGGTCGGCACCAGCGAACTGGCGGCTGTCGACCTTGCCGTCGTCGTTCGTGTCGACCATGTGCTCGCTGGCCGTGTTCGCGGCCTGGGCCGGCGAACCCGCCACGACCGCGAGCACCGATGCCATGAGCATCGCCGCCAAGATCGCTGCGAGCGAGCGCCTGCCACGCCGCTTCGAATAGGTAGTCAAGGTCCTGTTTCTCCTTGTGCTGTACGACGGGAAATGCTCCCGCTCTGCATTGTCAAACCCCGCGTCGCCGCGGTTTGTGACAGCGCCGACCGGTTGAAGGGCTCACCGCAGCGCATTCGCACCCAGTGAGCCCCACCTGCTGTTCCGCCTACGCGAGTACACGGAACAAGGCCAGTGTAACGGTCTTCGCCGCCGCGTCATAGGGGAATTTTCTGCCGTCTGCGAACACACCGGGCGCTACCGTGGCTACCCGTTGAAAGGAGACCGGTGCGCTGCCAGCCGAACCCCAAGCACAAACCGGCAGCGCCCGGTCGCAGGGGTTCGCGGTGTCCACGGGATGCAGACGGTGAGTGTCCGCTGGGAGCGGCTGTTCGGCGAGCCTTCGTCATTCGCAGTGAGGATGGCGTTTCACCATGACCCAGACGAGGGCGCCGCAGCACTGCCACTGGTACCTGCTTCCTCTGCTCGAATGGCTGACGGATAACTGGGATCCGCTGCTGCACGAAGAACGGCACCCTTCGGCGGTGCGATCCGCCTCGCACGCCGCGGGGATCAGCAGCATCGCTTCGGCTGTGAGCCTCAGTTCAACAGGATCCGCGAATGCACCGGCCATCGCGGACGCCTGCTTCGACCGCTGGCAGCAGCGACATGGTGTGCGAACAGCGCTCGACGGCGGGATCTTTCCGGACATCCACGTTCGACGATTCAGAGACAAGGCGGAGATCTCGTGGTCAGCCAGTGGTGGTGTCCGTCGGGTGTGGTCGGCGATCCGGTCGCGTCAAGGGTCGTAGCCTGCGTTGGGGTCGTGTGTATGCGTATGGTGTCATCGCGCTGTTTGCACGCGTTCGGTGATAGATCGTTTGGTGCGTGCGGACGGTGACATCGACCTAGGGTGTGCGCCGTGAGACCGTTGGCAGCCTTCGTTGTGCGCACGCCGGGATCGCTGGCGAACGTGGTAGCCAGCCGGCGCCGGGAGCTCGGCATGACCCAGCAGGCGCTCGCGGATGCGGCGGGCGTGTCTCGCAAGCTCGTGTGCGATGCGGAGGCGGGCAAGCTCACCATGCAGCTCGACGGCCTCGTCAAGATCTGCAACGCGCTCGGCTGCGACCTCGTCGTGCGCGAAGCGAACAGCGAGCGCCCGACCTACCGCGACGTGGTGGCCGACCGGCCATGACGCCCGACGCGTTGAGGGTGCGCGTCGGCAGCATCGATGCCGCGGTCGTCTCCCGCACGCCGGCCGGCACGGTGCTCGCTTATGACGCCGGCTACCTCGCTCATCCCGACGCGGTCCCGCTGTCGCTGTCGCTGCCGATGCGGGCCCAGCCCCATGGCGGCGCGGCGGTCGGGAACTGGCTGGACGGCCTGCTGCCGGACCTGCCCGCCGACCGCGAGCGGTGGCGCGCCAGCGTGGGCGCTGCGTCGGTCGACCCGTTCGACCTGCTCGCCACGCCCATCGGCGCCGAATGCGCCGGCGCTGTGCAGTTCGAGCCCGCAGCAGCCGCTCCCGTCGGCGGCCCCGCCGCTCGGCACGCTGATCGCCCCTCGGCGCTCGAGCCGATCACCGATGCCGACCTCGCCGCCGCGGTGCGCGATCTCGCCGAGGGCGCACGCCTGGGCGGGTGGCGCACCGACCCGCTCGCCAGCTTCAGCCTCGCGGGCACCATGCCCAAGCTGGCTCTGCGCCGCAGCGACGACGCGTGGCACCGAGCCGTCGGCGACGAGCCCACCAGCCACATCCTCAAGCCGTCGGTGGCCATCTACCCAGGCCAAGCGGTCGGGGAGCATCTCGCGCTCGCGACCGCCCGCGCGCTCGGCATCGACGCGGTCCGCACCGAGGTCGCGGTGATCGGCGGCGTCGAGACGCTCGTGGTGCAGCGCTACGACCGCGTCCGGGGCCCCGCCGACCCCGAATCGCTGGCACGCACCCACCAAGAAGACATGTGCCAGGCGCTCGGCCGTCCCGCGGCGCTGCGGTTCCAGCGAGACGGCGGACCGTCGCCCGCCGACATCGCCGGCCTGCTGCACACCCACAGCAGCGACGCCGCGGCCGACATCGCGGCCCTCCTCCGGCGGCTCGTTTACTGCTGGGTGATCGTCGCCAACGACGCCCACGCCAAGAACCACGCGCTGGTGCACCTGCCCGGCGGCGTCTGCCGGCTCGCACCGCTGTACGACACCGCCTCATGGCTGCCCTACACCGACGTGCCAGCCCACGACGTCCACCTCGCCATGACCCTCGGCGCCGACTACCAGGTGGGCACAGGCGCCCGCATCGACGACTGGCGCGACACCGCCCAGGCCCTGGGCGCCGACCCCGACTGGGCAGCCGCCGAGGTCATGCGCATCGCCCGCGAGACTCCCGCCCTACTGGCGGCAGCGATCGACACGCTGCCCGCCGCCATGCGCGCCTCAGGCGCTCCCAGCCGCCTCCTCGACGCCATAACCCAGCGCAGCCACACCATCCTCGCCCCATAACGCCCCGAACACGCCCGCCGACGCCAAGAGTGCTGATCAGAACTGCGAGAACTCCAACGACGCGGCCGGTGATCAGACATCGACGGCCTCGGCCTCATGGTCGCTGCCGCGATTGGACTATGCAATTTGCCCACTCATTGCCGTACAAAATGGCGAAACACTGCAAGGCAGAATGCCCATCGCATACTGATGCGGGTAGCGGCGCGGTCAGGCTGCGCTGGTGGAGGCTGGGTTGAGGAATTGGCGCTGCCACAGTTGGTCTCGCTCTGGGGCGGTCAGATGGGCCAGGTCGCACACGTCGGTCCACTGGCTGCGGATCGCTTCTGTGTGGTGCTCGACGATGTCGGCTGCCTCGTCTCGTTCGAGGTGGTAGTGGCCTGCGTGCTCGACGCAGCCGTCGACTTGGCTGATGCGCTCGCCGCCGGGGCCGTAGGCCATGGCTTGGAAGGCTTCGCCGCCGGTGCGCAGCTGCGGGCAGATGTCATACGCGGGCGTGAGCGTGAGCATCTCGCCGTCCCAGTAGGCGGCGTGGTTCTTGGGATGGTCGTCGGTGTTGCTGACCAGCATGTTGAACACGATGCGAGAGAACAGCTCGCGCAGCGTCGCGTCGGCTGAGACGAATCGGGCCCGGATCTGGTCTGCGAGGTCGACGTAGGTGCCATAGCGGCCTGCGATGCCGCCCGCAACACCCGCCACTTCGAGCCCACCGGAGCGAACGTGCTCAACCCCTGGGAGTAACGGACGCTCAGTCGGCGGCGGGGGCGGCAGTCTCGGTGCCGATGGCCGGGATGCCCATGTCGCGGTAGGTGGCCATCGGGAAGTACGGCACACCGAGCTCGTCGAATGAGCGCTGGGCGTCGTGGCCCCGGTCGGCCAGCGTGACCGCCGCCGCCACCTGTGCGCCGGTGCCGCGCACGTTCTCATACGCCCGCAGGATCGACCCGCCGGCAGTCACCACGTCGTCGATCAGCAGCACCCGATTGGCGTCGCCGATCCGTGTGCCCTCCACCAGGCGGTTGGTGCCGCGCCCCTTCGCTTCCTTGCGCACGATGAACCAGCTCGAGCCGCTCACCACCGCAATGGCAGCGGCGAGCGCGTCGGCGGCGAGCGCGTCGGCGGCGAGCGTGAGCCCGCCGACCGTGTCGAAGCCGATGCCGGCCGCGGCCACCCGCTCGGTGATGGCCTCGGCGGCCAGGCGGAGATCGTCGCCGGCGCCGAGCGCCACCTTGCCGTCGACGAAGTAGCGCGAGTAGCTGCCCGAGGCGAGCTGGACCGGTTCGGGCAACTCGGTGAGGCCCTTGCTGCGCAAGATCTCCAGCAGTTGCCGCGACGCTGCGGTGCTCATCGGCGCCAATCGTAAAGCCGGGAACGCAGCGCGCACCGACCGTCTCGCCCGACTCGAAACCTCGGTCAGCCGACTGGCACAGGGTGGCTGTCACCACCGGCCCCAGTCACTGCGTGGCGATCGCGAAGGAGTTCGAGACCGGCCTGCGGCTCGTGAACATCACCTGACCGAAGCCCCTCGTCCACCGGAAACCGGGTGGAATAAGATAAAAGTATGATCAAGCGCCGCATCACGGTCACCATCGATGAAGATCTCCTGGAAGCTGCGGGCGCCGCTGTGAGCGCTGGGGATGCTTCCTCGGTGAGTGCATGGATCAACGAGGCGCTGGCCGACAAGTGCGAGCGGCGGCAGCGGCTCGAGGCCCTCGGCGAGGCAATAGCCGACTACGAGGCCGAATTCGGCAAGATCACCCTGGAGCAAGTCGAGGAACGGCGCCGCCTTGATCGCGAAGAGGCGGATCGGTTCCGCACCGAATGGCAGCAGCGGAGAGCCGAGCGTGAGCTTGGTGCTTGATGCGGGGGCGCTGATCGCCCTCGAACGCGACGAGCAGGGGCTCTGGGAACGTGTGGAGGTTGCCCATCTGACCGGCCGTCCCCCGCTGACCCATGGCGGCGTGGTGGCGCAGGTGTGGCGGGGCAGTTCTGGGCGTCAAGCCCGGCTGGCGAAGGCGCTGCTGGGCACTCACGTTGTGCCGCTCGACGATGAGCTGGGCCGCCGGGCAGGCGTGTTGCTGGCGCGGTCAGGCCTCGTCGATGCCATCGACGCCGCGCTCGTCGCCTTGTGCCGTCGAGGCGACCAGATAGTGACCTCTGACCCTCACGACATCGCGGCGCTTGCTGACGCGGCCGGGATCGACATCGACATCGTGCGCGCGTAGACGCCGACGGTCAGCGCTGGTGGGCTTCGATGGCGGCGAGGGCTTCCTCGAGGGTCTCGACGCCGACGACGGTGACAGACGGCTCGGCGACGGCGGCTGCCTCGTCGGCTTGCGAGGCCGGCACCAGGAACAGGTCGGTGCCGGCGCGCACGGTGGAGTGAGCCTTCTGCGGCACGCCGCCGATCGGCCCGACGGCGCCGTCGTGATGGATGGTGCCGGTGGCGGCCACGTCGAGGTTGCCGGTGAGCGGCTCGGGGGTGAGCGCGTCGATGACCGACAGCGTGAAGGCGAGTCCTGCAGAGGGCCCGCCGATCCTCTCGACATTGAGCGTGACGTCGATGGGGAGTGCGGCGAAGGTGACATGGGTGGTCACGACGACGCCGAGGTGCGCGAGACCGTCTCGCTCGCCGAGGGCGGCGGTGACGGTGCGGGTGCTGCCGTCTGGGTCGAGCGCGGTGACCTGGACTTGGGCGCCGGGTTCGTAGGTCTTGATGGTGTCGGAGAGCTGCGGCGCGGTGAGGATGGGGCTGCCGCCGACGATCTGAACGATGTCACCCTCGCTGAGCTCGCTGTCGTCGGCGGAACTGCCGTCGACAATCCACTCGATGCGGGCGCCGATGGGCGTCATGATGTCGTGGCCCAAGTGTTCGAGGGCCACGGCCACGGCGATCTGGGTGGACTGGTCCATCTGGAGGCGGCCGTCCTCGCGATTCTCCGCGATGGTGCGCTCGCCCAGGATGTCGGCGATGTCGACGACCTCGAGGGCGCCGTCGAGCCAGCCGCCTGCCAGCTCGAACAGCGACGGGGCGAAGCTGGTGCGGACGCTGACGAGGCTGATGGAGGCGTCAGAGGCGTAGGCGGGGTGGTCGTGGACTTCGACGAACTCCTCGATGTCGAAGGTGCCGCCGGGGGCGACGACGGCTTTGCCTGCCAAGCGGGTCTGGAAGCCGGCAGCGATCGCGATGGCCACGAGGATGAGAGCGAGGGCGACCGTGACTGCGGTGCGGGAGTACTGGCGAGGGCGGGGATGGGTCGGGTCGGCAGCCAGATCGACAACGGCTGGATCAGGGACGGCCGGGTCGGAGGTGATCGGCGGCAACGGGGCGGCGAGCAGCGGATCGTCGAGCGAGCCTGCCAGCGCACGCCAGCCGAGTCCCGCTTCGGTCTCGTCGCCGCTGTCGATGGCCTCGTCGACGGCGGGGCTGCCGACGGGAGTACCGGCAGGGTCGCCATCAGGTTCGTATGCCGGCCTGCCGCCGGACGCATCGCTCACAGGCGCACAGCGTGCCATGTGCCCTGCGGCAGGCACGCGCGACTCGGCCAGGAATGGGGCATATTGGGCTGATGGAGACGGGGCGGTGGCTCTTCAAGCCGACAGGGATCTGGCGGCGGCTGGTTGCCGTCGTCGGGCTGGCCGTCTTCACAGCCATCTGCACGATCACGCTCGTAGCGGTCGTGCTGATCGCTGCCGCACTGGGGGCGCTCCTGCTCGAAGCGCTCGTGGGATGAGCTGAGGCCGCGTGTCGACGCCGCCCGACGCCACGGGCAGGGCACTCGGGGACCCCGACGACGACGCATACGCGCGCCGGCTGGATGCGGTGGTGGCAGGTCATCGGGGCGATGGCCGGGCCGCAGCGCAGTTCCTGGCGGATCCCGATGCCGACGTCCGCGCAGCGGCACTCGGTGCGCTGGCACGCTGCGGCGAACTCAGCGCCGCCCACGTGCGCTCGGCGCTGAGCGACGACGCGACCGGGGTCCGCAGGCGGGCTGCAGAACTGGCCCCGCCGGAGGTCGATCTCATACCGATGCTGAGCGACGCCGACGCCTCGGTGGTGGAGGCCACGGCTGCCGCACTCGGCGAGCGCGACTGGGATCCCGCGCCGGTGCGCGAGCTGTGCCGCATCGCCCGCGATCATGACGACCCGTTGTGCCGTGAGAGCGCAGTTGCTGCGCTCGGTGCCATCGCCGCGGGGCTCGACACGATCGCGGCGGGCCCGGATTCGGCCGACAGCGGCGTGACTGGCAGCGTTCACGACGACGCCAGGGCAAGATCGCTGGAGGTGCTGCTCGCCGCCATGGAGGACCGGCCGCAGATCCGGCGCCGGGCACTGCTGGGACTGCACCAATTCGACGACGACCGCTCCCTCGACGCCGTGCGCGCCTCGCTCGATGACCGCGACCGCCAGGTGCGCGCCGTCGCCGGCGAGCTGCTCGGCGTACCGGTCCGCTGATCGACCCAGCCGCCTCGATCCCGCCTGATCTCGCCGACGCGCCCAGCGCCACTGCGCTCGCGGACGCAGCTACCGGCCGGGAATCGTGTGCGAGGCGTGCAGGGACTCGAAGTTTCCGAGCGCACGCCCGGCGCCCAGCACCACCGTATCGAGCGGCGACTCGGACCGCAGCACCGGCACACGCGCCTCCGATGCGATGCGCTGGTCGAGGCCCTGCAGCAGCGACCCCCCGCCGACCATGAACGCACCGGTGTGGATCAGGTCCTGTGCCAGCTCCGGCGGTGCCTCGCCGAGGCACTCGAGCACGGACTCGACAATCTGCTCCACCGTGTCGGCCAGTGCAGAACGCACCTCGGTCGGCGTGATGACGAACGTGCGAGGCAATCCCGTCGTGAGGTCGCGGCCCTTCACCTCAGCGTCGAACTTGTCGTCGACCGGCCACGCGGACCCGATGCCGATCTTGAGCTCCTCGGCGGTGCGCTCGCCGATGGCAATGCCGTGGACCCGCCGCGAGTAGTTCATCAGCGCGGCGTCGAAGTCGAACGAACCCACACGCACCGCCTTGAGCGAGACCAAGCCGCCGAGCGAGACCATCGCTATCTCAGTGGTGCCGCCGCCGACGTCGATGACCAGCGACCCCGCGGGCTCGTGGATCGGCAGCCCGGAGCCGATGGCTGCGGCAATCGGCTGCTCGATCAGCCGCACGTCGGAGGCTCCCGCCCGGCGTACCGCCTCGATCACCGCACGCCGCTCGACCGGGGTGATCAGCGACGGCACGCACACCGCAACCCGTGTTCGGCCAAACCGGCCGACGCCGACACCCTGGAGGATCAGCCGGATCATCCGCTGGGTGGTGTCGAAGTCGGTGATGGCGCCGTTGCGCAGCGGGCGTGCCGCGATGATGTAGCTAGGCGTCCGGCCGATCATCTGCCACGCTTCGCGGCCGACTGACAGCACATCGCCCGAGCGCTCGTTGAGCGCGATCACGGACGGCTCGTTGAACACGATGCCGCGCCCCCGCTCGTACACCAGCGTGTTCGCGGTGCCGAGGTCGATTGCCAGGTCACGAGCCAGAGCGGTTCCCCCGGTCGTGGCCTGGCGGGCGCGGACGCGCCCGGCGAGGCACACGGTCATCCACATCAGCGCTGAACGGCGGCAGCGTTGGCAGCGAATACTCACGCTCGATCAGACGGATGCTCTTCGCGGTGCGAGGGCGCGGTGCAGGAATCTCGGAGCGTGGCCATTCCGCCATCGAGGGGTTCCGGCTCGACTGCTTGGGTGCCCGGCGGAACAGGCCCCTCAGATCGGGCGAGCCCGACGAGTCCTCCGGCCCGCGCGGAGCGATCGCCTTCAGCTTGCGGCGGAAGGGCTCGGTCTCGTCATCGGTCACACGGTTGTTCTGCACCCGAGCGATCGCGCCCAGCACCACCATCCCCAGCAGCGGCACCACCACCGCAATAGCCAGGAACAGCAGCGGACTCATGCGCGTGGCACCTCGGCGATCGGCTGCGACTGCAAGCCCCAGTCAGTCCCGCCGTCGTGATGCTCTTGCTTCCAGATCGGCACCGTGGCCTTCAAGGTATCGATGCCGAAGCGCGCAGCTTCGAATGCTGCATCCCGATGCGGCGCCGACACCGCCACCACCACCGAGCACTCGGTGAGGGCCAGCGTGCCCACCCGGTGCAGCAGCGCCGCCTTGCGCACGCTCGGCCACCGCCGACGCATCTCGGCCGCGATCTCCGACATCCGGGGCGTCACCTCGGACTCGTACGCCTCGTAGGTGAGCTCCCTCACGCCGGTGCGGTGGGAGGCATGGTCACGCACCGTGCCCGAGAACAGCACCACCGCACCCGCAGAGGGATCGAGCGCCCACTCGTAGACGGCCGCTATCGGCAGTTCGTCGGGCGTCAGCTCGATCCAGGTGGTCATCGGCGCAAAGCGTAGGAGCGCCGGAGCCAGGCTGTGGCAGCCCAGCCGACGGCCACCAGCGCAGCCCCCGCGCCCGCCAGCATCGCGTACTGGCGTTGACGTGCATTGAGATCGTCCCACGGCATCCCGGCGTCGGCGATCACGTACGCCTGCGCGCTGCTGTAACGGGGCTCCCAGCCGACGGCACGGAGCCGGTCGTTGGCCACGACCCAGCTGTAGCGAGTGAAGGGCAGCAGGCCGTCGGGCGCCGCGTGACCCACCCGGCGGGCCACGTACCGGTCGAGCCGTTTCGGCGCCGGCAACGGCAGGCGGACCTTGGGCCGAGCCCCCAGCAGGGCCCGCAGCTCGCTGGGGGCCAGCCAGCCGTCGGGCGCCACGTTGAACGCGCCCTCGAGCCGCTTTCGCACCGCCAGCACCACCGCAGACGCCAAGTCGTCGAGATGCAGGAACTGCACCGGCGGGTCGTCGCTGCCGGTGCGGATGGGCGCAGCCGCCAGCATCGCCTCGCCGATCGGCCCGCCGAGACCGCTCGAGACCACCGGTGCGGGCCGCAGGATGGCCACCTGCCGCCCGGGCCCGTCGGGCACAGCGTCACGCCACTCCAGCACCGTGCGCTCGGCATCGGCGTGGTGCACGGCAAACGACGACTCCAGGTTCGGCCGCACCGGCATGTCCTCGGAGATCGGCGTCGGATGGTTCGGCCACGCCCCGTACACGCTGGCACTCGACACCAGCGTCAGGTGCGGCACATCCGCCGACCCAACCACCCGTCGCAGCCGGTCAGAGGTGATCTCGCGGGTCAGCCGCAGGTGCACAAGCGCGTCAGTGCCCGAGATGGCCTGGCTCACCTGCGCCGCCTGGTCGTCGTCGATCATCTGGTCGATGTCGATCACGTCGAACGACTGCGCCAGCCACTGCAGCACCCGGGCGCCGATCACGCCGCCCGTGCCCGACACCGCGACCCGGCTGGGGCTAGCGCCTGAGTCCACGATCACTGTCCACGATCAAGCCCACCATCGACGCCCACTGGCACCATCCCC
This sequence comes from Acidimicrobiia bacterium, assembly GCA_022828045.1. Taxonomy (GTDB): domain Bacteria; phylum Actinomycetota; class Acidimicrobiia; order Acidimicrobiales; family Poriferisodalaceae; genus Poriferisodalis. Next base: position 10,650 of record JAJEIW010000251.1, read on the forward strand.
TGGTACCGCTGGAAGTCAATCGGGCCGCGGGCCCCACGCCCGTACCGCAGCCGTACGATTCGGTTGTGGCTGACGACGCCGGAGCCGACGACCCGGGGGCCGACCCGTTCAAGGGCATCCCCTTCCTCGGCGACATCGCCGGGATGCTCGGCAACGAAGCATCGCTGTGGGAAGGCGCCCGCCAGGCGGCCACCCAGCTCGCCACCGGCGGCACGCCCGAGCACAACGTCGACCCGGTCGTCCGGCACCGCCTCAGCGAGATCAGCCGCGTCGCGGAGCTGCACACGGCCAGCGTGACACATCTCGACATCGTTCCCGCACGCACTGAGCCTGTCACGCGCTCGGGGTGGGCGGCGGCCGCACTCGACGCCATTCGCCCGCTCATGGACCGGCTGTCCGAACGCCTCGCCAGCGAATCGACCGGCGATCCCTTCGCCGGGCTGCTGCGCATGATGAGCCCGATGACCGTGGCGATGACCGCCGGCATGATGGCCGGCCATCTCGCCACCAAGGCGTTCGGCAACTCCGACCTCGGCGTGCCGATGGGGCGCGTCCTCATCGTGCCCGCCAACATCACCGACTTCGCCTCCGAATGGAGCCTCGACGTCGACGACGTGACGCTGTGGGTCGCGATCCGCGAGCACGCCATGCATTCGATGCTGGCGGTGCCCCATGTGCGCGCCGAACTCGACGGGCTGCTGCTGCGCTACGTGGAGGGCTTCCAGCGCAGCGACCGCGCATTCGACGAGATGCTCGAACTCGACCCCGACATGATGAGCGAGCCCTCCGAGCTCGGCTCGCAGCTCCAGCGCATCTTCGGCAACCCCGAGCTGCTGCTGGGCGTGTCGCGCGACGACAGCCAGAACGACATCGTGCAGCGGCTCGAGACGCTGCTCAGCGTCGTGAACGCCTACACCGACGACGTGGTCGCCCAGGCGGGCTCGCGGCTCATCGGTGGCTTCGGCGCGCTCAGCGAGGCGGTGCGCCGCCGCCAGCTCACCCAGGGCACCGATTTTGCGGATCGCCTGCTGGGCGTGCGCCTGAGCGCCGAGGCCCGCGAGCGGGGCGAGGCGTTCATCGTCGGCGTGATCGAGCGCTCGGGACGGGACGGGCTGGCCCGCCTGTTCGAACCGGGCTCGCTGCCGACGCCCAACGAGCTCGCTGCGCCCGGGCTGTGGCTGGCCCGCCTCGACCTGCCGCTCGACTAGGCGACGGCTATTGCTCGACGCCGCGGGCCGGTCCCGGCGGGCGGCGGGACACGCGGGTGCGGCGCTGGACACGGGTCTGGGTGATGCGGGTGCGCACCCGCGACACGATGATCTCCGACGGCGGGCGGCGGCCCCGAGCCAGCGCCCACACCCCCCCGGCATAGAGCACCACAGCGACCATGGCGGCAATGCCCAGCAGCATCACCCCTGCCCGCAGCGGCAGGATGCCGCTCGGCGCGGCCACCGGCACCAGCCCGCCGATCACCCACATGAGCTGGAAGCGGGTCTCGAAACGGGCGAACGTGCGGCCCTGGTCGGCGGGTACCTCGTCGCGCTGCACGATGGCGTCGAAGCACAGCTTGCCCAGCGCCGACATGAGCCCGATCACCAGCGCCAGCCCCAGCACCGAGCCACGGTCGGGCGACGTCACGACATAGAACGACACCGCCGCGGCCAGCAGCAGGGTGCAGGCAAGCAGGACTTCCTCGCGGACGCGACGTCTCAGCCACGGCGCCCCCACCGCGCCGATGAGCTGACCGACCGCGCTGGCGGTGAACATGAAGCCGAACCACCACGGGGCGGCGTCGTCGGTGCGCAGCCAGAATGCGATCAGGAACAGCGTGAAGCCGGTCATCATCCGCACGACGCCCATGGCCGAGCCGGCAAGCAGCATCGCGCCGCGCCGCCGAGCGGCTGCAGCGGGCACCGGCTGGCGGGGTGCGACCGGCTCGAGACAGGGCTCGACAGGGCCACCGGCACCGGGAGCCGAACTGAGTGGCGCATCGCTCCACTCGATGCCGCCGTCGGCAGGAACAGCCCACGGTCCGGTGTAGTTGTCCGATGCGCGTCGCCGGCGCCGGGGCGGTTGGCTCGGCGGCAGCGAGGGGCTCGGCGGCTCGCTGCGGGGCCGCACTGCGAAGCGCGGCAGGCGCGCCGCGGGGAACGTCATCAGCACGAAGGTCACCGCCGCCAGCACCAGCACCCAGCGCGACGACGCCAGGCTCAGCAGCACACCGGGCCCGGCCGCCAGCGCACCCCCCAGCCCGCTCAGCAGCATCAGCTTGGAGTTGGCCTCCACCAAGTCACGCTCTTCGCGCACCAGCCCCGGCACCACGGCGCTCTTGGCCACGTGGTACGTCTTGGCGGCCACCAGCGCGCCGAAGGCCTCGGGAAACAGCAGCAGCGAATCGAGATGGCGCACCATGAGCAGCGCCAGGAGCGCCCGGGCGATGCCCGCCCCGATGATCATCCCCCGCCGGCCGCCGCGGGCACGGTCTACCAGCGGCCCGATCAGCGGCCCCACCACCGCGAACGGCGCCATCGTCACCAGCAGGTACAGCGCCACCCTGGGTCTCGCAGCCGCCGGGTCGAGGTTGAAGAACAGCGAACCCGCCAGAGCGATCGCGATCAGCGCATCGCCGGCCGCAGACAGCAGGTGCGTGCGGGCAAGCCACGTGAACGGCTGCATCAGTGGTGATCCCGCTTCAGCTCGTCACGCTCCGCTCGTAGCGGTAGCCCAGGCCCCGGATGGTGGTGATGCGCTGCGGGTCGGACGGATCGCCCTCGATCTTGGCCCGCAGGCGCTTCACGTGCACGTCGATCGTCTTGGTGTCGCCGACGTAGTTGTAGCCCCACACGTTCTGCATGAGGCTGTCGCGGGTGACCACCCGGCCGACATTGGAGAGCAGGTAGGCCAGCAACTCGAACTCCTTCAGTGCCAGCGACACCAGCTCGCCGCGCACCCGCAGCTCGTGGCGGTCGATGTCGAGCATCACATCGCCTTCCACCAGGCACGTGGCCTCGGGCTCGGAAGGCTGCGGGGAGGCCCGCCGCAGCACCGCCCGCATGCGGGCCACCAGCTCGCGCATCCGGTACGGCTTGGAGACGTAGTCGTCGGCGCCGACCTCGAGGCCCACCACGGCGTCGATCTCCTCGCCGCGGGCGGTCACCATGATCAGCGGCACCTGTGTCGTCTTGCGGATCTCCCGGCACACGTCCAGCCCCGACATGCCCGGCAGCATCACGTCGAGCAGGATCAGATCCGGCTCCGACTCGCTGATCTCCTCCAGCGCGGCGCGGCCGTCGGCGGCGGTGCGCACCTCGAAGCCCTCACGCCGCAAGCCCACCGAGAGCGCCTCGGTGAAGGACGGCTCGTCGTCGACTACCAGTACCGATGTCATGTGTCTGCCTTGTCGAAGATGACGGATTCGTCAGGAGCCGGGAATCTGAGCGTGAAGGTCGTGCCGACGCCCTCGCGGGTGTGCAGCATCACCTCGCCGCCGTGGTTCGCCACCACGTGGCGCACGATGCTGAGGCCCAGGCCCGTGCCGCCGGTGGCCCGGGCGCGGGCCTTGTCCACCCGGTAGAAGCGCTCGAAGACTCGCTCGGTCTCGTCCGCGGGAATGCCGATGCCCTCATCGGCAACCACGATGTCCACCCACGCCGGCTCGCCTGCTTCTGACCGCTCAGAGTCGAACAGCTCAGGGCCGTCCGGCGGTGCGGGCGCATCCGATGACCCCGAGGTGTCCCCCGGCCCGATCCGCGCGACGGCCGCATCGACCTGTGCCAGCATGTCCGAGGGCGGCCGGTCGTTGCCCGAGCTCGGCAGCACGCTGAGGCGTACCTCCGCGCCGGAGTCGCTGTACTTGATGGCGTTGTCGACCAGGTTCCCGACGGCCCGCAGCAGCTGGCCCCGGTCGGCGTGCAGCATGATCGCCGATCCGTTCGAAGGATCGGGCCGCACCAGCTCCACGTCGTGGATGCGTGCGTGCTCGGAATACTGGTGCGCCACCTCGCCCAGCAGCGGCACGACCGCCACCGGCTCCTGGCGCATCGACCCTTCCAGCTCGACCCGGCTCAGCTCGAGCAAGTCGTCGATGATGAGCCGGACCCGCTCGGTCTCAGCGCTGATGCGGTTCACCAGCCGAGCCCGCACGGCCGGGTCGTCCTCGTGCTCCAGCGTCTCGGACAGCAGCGCGATCGCGCCCACCGGCGTGCGCAGCTCATGGCTCAGGTTGGCCACGAAGTCACGCCGCACCTCGTCCACCCGGGCGCCGTCGGTGCGGTCCGCGATCACCGCCACCGCCCCCAGCGCATGGCTGTCGCTGGCGACCGGATGCGCGCCGATCGCGATCACCCGCGGCGGCGGTCCCGTGAGCTTCACCGTGCGGAAGCGTGCGTGCCCCGCGCCTGCCTGCTCCAGCAGCTCCCGCACACCCGCGCCCACCAGGGCCATGGCATCTCGCGCCGACATCATCTCGTCGGCCAGTGCGTTGCTGGCGCACACGGTGCCGTCCTCGTCCACCAGCACGACACCGATCGCGAGCTCGTCCATGGCGAGCTGCCAGCGGGCACGGTCACGCTCGACCAGGCTGGCCGTCATCGCAGCCGTGGTGGCCACCGACTCCAGATAGGTGAGCCAGTCGTCGAGCTGGTACCCCTCGAGGTCGGCCTCGGCGGGCCGTGGCCGCTCGTCGTCATGGGCAACGAACTGGTGCACCACCCTGCCCAAGCGCTCGGCCGCCGAGCGGCGCGCTCGTACCGCCGTCACCACGACAATCACCAGTGCCAGCGCCAGAGCGGACGAAATTGCCACCAGCGCTGCAATCACATCTCGTCCTGCTCCCGGCGTGCCCGGGCCCGGTTGGCGCCGAGGTGCTCGGGAAGCTCCCCGGTCACCAAGAACTCGACACGCTCCGCGACGTTGACCGCATGGTCGCCGATGCGCTCGTAGAAGCGGCCCACCACCGCGAGCTGCACGGCGTGCTGGATGCTGATCTTGCCGAGCTCGTGCGACGCGAACACCGACACGATGTACTCGTTGTGCAAGTCGTCGAGCACGTCGTCCATGTCGTTGAGCACCGACGCCAGGCCCGCGTCCTGCTCGGCGTAGGCATCCATGGCCATCGCCGTCAGCTTCACCGCCTGCTGGCGCATCCGGTCGATGAGTCCCCGCACCCGCGGCTCGAGCTCGACGCCGTGCAGCCGCGCCACCGCCTTGGCAATGTTGGTGACCAGGTCGCCGCTGCGCTCGATCTCGGAGATCATCCGCAGATCGGTCAGGATTGTGCGCAGGTCCACCGCCACCGGCTGCTGCAGCGCCAGCAGCCGGACGCACTTCTCCTCGGTCTCGATGCTGAGCAGGTCAAGCTCGTCGTCGGCGGTGATGATCTGGTCGGCCCCGCCGATGTCGCCCGCGAGCAGCGCGGCGGTCACCGCCGAGATGCCCTCGGCCACCATGCCGCCCATCTGCACGAGATCTGCACGAACCTCGTCCATCAGCTGATGGAACTCGGTTCGTACTTCTTCGGTCATGGTTGCAGTTTGGCGTATCCGCGCCGCCCCACTGGTGAGTGCGCCTAGCCGACCCGGCCGGTGATGTAGGCCTCGGTTCGAGGATCCTCCGGATTGGTGAAGATCAGGCTGGTGGGTGCGTACTCGACCAGCTCGCCGGTGCGCTGGCCCATCTCGTTGGCCTGCACCGAGAAGAACGCCGTCATGTCGCTGATGCGAGCAGCCTGCTGCATGTTGTGGGTGACGATGAGGATCGTGTACTCGGTCTTCAGCTCGGCGATGAGCTCCTCGATGCGGCCCGTGGCGATCGGGTCGAGCGCCGAGCAGGGCTCGTCCATCAGCACCACGTCGGGCTGCACGGCAATGGCCCGGGCGATGCACAGCCGCTGCTGCTGGCCGCCCGACAGGCCGTAGGCCGATGTCTTGAGCCGGTCGCGCACCTCGTCCCACAGCGCCGCCCGTGTCAGCGAGCGCTCCACAATGTCGTCGAGCTCGGACCGCTTGGCGCCCGCCAGCCTCGGGCCGTAGGCGATGTTGTCGTAGATCGACTTGGGGAACGGGTTGGGCTTCTGGAACACCATGCCCACCCGGCGGCGCACCTCGACCGGGTCGACCTCGTCCTGGTACAGCTCGACACCGTGGTAGTTGATCGAGCCCTCCACCCGGGCGCCCTCGATGAGGTCGTTCATGCGGTTGAAGCAGCGCAGGAACGTCGTCTTGCCGCAGCCCGAGGGGCCGATGAACGCCGTCACCTCGTGCGCAGCGATGTCGAGCGAGACGTCGCGCAAGGCGAGGAAGTCAGTGTAGTACACATGGATGTCGTCGCAGCGGAACACCGTCTGGGTGTCGGCGCGGGTGTGTCCCATCGCCGCACCGCTCACGTCAATGCGCGGCCCAGGCGATGTCATGCCGTCGACGACCGCGCCGGACTCGCTCACACCGGGCCCGCTCACACCGGATTGGGCCACGTCGGGCATTGATGCGTCGGACTCTTGGGTCATCACGGCCTCTTCGGGTGTCATGAAGGCGCCACCTGTGTCATCACCACTGCTTCTCGAATCGGTTGCGAAGATAGATAGCCAATCCGTTCACTGCGAGCACCAGCACCAAGATGATGACGCTCGCCGCGGCGGCGTTCACCCCCCAGTCCGCTCCGGGCTGGCGGGCGAAGTTGAAGATCAGCACCGGCAGCGCCGTGTAGGGCCCGGTAAAGGTCTCGAACACGTTGGCGTCGCCGAAGCTCATGAAGCCGGTCGCAGCCCCCACCAGGATCAGCGGGGCGGCCTCGCCCAGGGCGCGCGCCAGCGCCAGCACCGTGCCGGTGAGAATCGTGGACAGTGCCGCGGGCAGAACCTGGCGTGAGAGCACCTCCCACTTGGTGGCCCCCACACCGTAGGCGGCTTCGCGCAGCGAGTCCGGCACAGCCTTGAGCGCCTCCACCGAGGTGATCACCACGATCGGCAGCACCATCGCCGCCAGCGTCATCCCGCCTGCAATCGCGGTGGTGCCACCGCTGAATCCCCGCAGCGTCTGAGCGAACACCGCCAGGCCCAGCAGCCCGTACACGATCGAGGGCACGCCGGCCAAGTTGCGGATGTTCAGCTCGACGATGCGGGCGAAGCGGTTGCCCTGTGCGTACTCGACGAGGTAAATGGCCGTGGCCACGCCGGTCGGGATCGCGAACACCCCGGTCACCAGCGCCACCTGCAGGCTGCCGAGGATGCCCTGCCACACGCCGGCCTCGCCGGCAGAGCGCTGGGAGAAGCCGTGGGTGAGGAAGTACCACAGGTTGCCCGACAGCACATCCCAGCCGTCCACGATCATCACGGCGAGCAGCACCGCCAGAAAGCCCGTGGCGAACACGGTGGCGCCGATGAGCAGCCACTTGAAGGCCGAGCCGGCGACATCGGCGCCGGGGCGTTTGCGCAGGGCGTCGGCTGCGCCGGTGGCGATGCCTGCAGGTGTCGTGAGAACGGTCATGTCAACGGAGCCATCAGTACTTGTTCTGCAGTCGGCGGACGATGAGATCGCCGAGCATGTTGAGCACCAGCGTGATGGCGAACAGCAGCGCGCCCAGGAAGTAGAGACTCTGGAACGCCAAGTTGTTGCCGGCCACCTGATCGGTGCCGAGGCCGAGCGCCGCCATCGCGGAGGTGAAGGTTCCGCCGGATTCGGTGAGCGCCAGGTTGAACAGCGAGGTGTCGCCGCCGCCCGACGCGATCGTGACCACCATCGTCTCGCCGATGGCGCGGCTGAAGCCGACGATGATGGCCGCCATCAGGCCCGACATCGCGGCGGGCAGCACCACCCGGATCGAGGTGGTGACCTTGCGGGCGCCGAGACCCGAGGAGGCTTCCCGCAGCGCCAAGGGCACTGCCCGCAGGGCATCTTCGGCGATCGAGGCAATGAGGGGGATCACCAGCAGTCCCACCGCAATGCCCGCCGCCAGCTTGTTGAAGTAGTTGATCTCGCTGAAGAAGTTGCTGAGGATCGACGGGGTGATGAAGCTGATGGCGAACACGCCGAGCACGACGCTGGGCACGCTGGCCAGCAGCTCAAGGGTGGGCTTCATCACCTTGCGCACCCGGGGATGGGCGTACTCGGAGAGGTAGATCGCAGCGCCGAAGCCCGACGGCACCGCCACCAGCATCGCAATGACGGAGATCTGCACCAAGTTGACCAGCAGCGTGCTGAGGTCGAACAGGCCCCGGCGGGGGAACCAGCCGATCTCGCTCAAGTTGTCGAAGGGCACTTGGCTGATGAACGTCCACGCGCCCGACGCGACCGTCCAGATGATGAGCGCGCTCACCAGCACGGTGGCAAGCGCCGCCAGAGCGAAGGCCCAGCGTGCCCCGGCCGACCAGGCCCGCCGGCCTGCCGATGTCCGCAAGTCGGCGACGCTCAGGTTGGAGGTGTCCGGTGGCATGGGCGGTGTCATCTTATGAAGCGGCTCGAGTCAGGAACTGTCTCATCGCGTAACCCATTGCTTCCCGCTCTTGTTCGCTGCGCTCACGGGCCGCTCGGGCCCTGGAAACCCGCCGATGTCCCCCTCAGGAACTTCGGTGCACCTGAGGGGGACCATCAGCGGGAGGGAGGGGTCCCGGATCTGCGGGCTGGACCTGCGTGTGGCTAGAAGGTCTTGCCAGTGGTCAGGTTGGCCCAGTTGCTGCGCGACTGCTCGAGGTCGGCAGGGTCGAGGTTGACGTAGCCGGCGTCGACCACGTAGGTCTGGCCCTCGTCGCTCAGCATGAAGTCGACGAACGCCTTGATGGCGGGGTCGGAGGCCTGCGCAGCATCGATGTAGGTGTAGAGGAAGCGGGCGATCGGGAACTCGGCCGAGGCGATGGTCTCGGGCGTGGGCGCCACGCAGCCGTCGCCGCCGTCGACCTCCACCAGCTTCACCTTGTCGCGGTTCTCGTCGGCGAAGGCGAAGCCGACCCAGCCGAGGCTGTCCTGGTTGCCGGCGATGCCGTCGATGATCACGTTGTCGTTGGCCGAGGCGTTGTAGTCGGGACGCACGGCGAAGTTCTCATCAGCGTGTCCCTCTTCGACACGGTGCTCCCAGACGCCTTCCAGGGCGATCTCGATGAAGCTGTCGAAGGTGCCCGACTCCTCGCCCGGGGCGAAGATCTCGAGCGCGCCGTCGGCGAACGGGCCGCTGCCGCCGAGCTCGGCGTTCAGGCTGTTGGCATCTGCCCATGAGTCGAATCCGGTCGACTCGATGCCGACCAGGCTGTAGAGGTCTTCAAAGCTGAGGCAGTCGACTGAATCGTTGCTGGCGGCGGTGATCACCGAGATGCCGTCGATGCCGACGCGCAGCTCGATGAACTCGATGCCGGCGGCGTTGATGTCTTCGGCCTCGGAGTCCTTGATCTGGCGGGAGCTGTTCCAGATGGGCACTTCGCCGGCCGCTGCGGCCTTGTGGCCGTCGCCCGAGCCGGGTCCTGCGACCGAGAACGCCACGTCGGGGTGCTGCTCGGAGAAGGCCTCTGCCAGCAGGTTGGTGACGGGCTCGACCGTCGAGGAGCCGGTGACGTCGATGGCGCCGCTGACCGACTCCATCATCTCGTCGTGGTCGAGATTGTCGTCAGCCGGCGCAGCCGCAGCCGCTGCGGCTGTCGTCGCAGGAGCGCTGGCGGCGCCGTCGTCAGACGAGTCGTCGTCGCTGCCGCACGCAGCGGCTGCCAGAGCGAACGAGGTGAGCAGTGCCACGAGCAGCTTCGTGCCGCGGCGGGATGACAAGGGGGTCTTTCGCATGGACGCGCACGCTACGAACGGCCAGTGACATCACTGGTTGTGGCGGGTGAACGGTCGCCACGGATGCCGTGAACAACCGGTGAACTGCTCGACGGGGCTACTCGGCGAGGGAACTACCCGTTTGAACTACTCGACGTCTTCTTCGTCCTCGGGCATGCCGAGGTCCCAGTGCAGCTCGTAGTTCTCTCGCTCGGCGTCGCGCACCACCCGCTCGCGGTTGCGGCGGAACTGCGGATCATGCGGCGGCAGCAGCTGCAGGCGTGCGTTGGTGCGGCGGCGGAACTCCTCCACAGCGGCCTGGTCGCCGTAGATGCCCTCGATCTCCCAGTGGGGAGCGACGGGTCCCAGGTACACGACGCGGATGCCGACCTCAGGCGGGAGCTGCTCTTCTTCGGTGGCGATGTCGGTCACGGTTGTCCTCGTTCGGGGTCGCGCAAGGGTACCGATGTGTGCCTGCTGCGCAGGCGGCGAGGCCGTGTACCTGAAGGTTCGATGAGAAGCGCAGAATGAGGGAACCGGTTGGCTGTCTGGGGCGTTGGTTCTCACGATGCTGCAGGTCAACCCGATATACGAGCCGCAGATATGTCCCGGCCCAGGCTCCGAGAGCGTGGCGGCCGAGTGGGTCACGCGGCGCAACTGCGCCGACATCGACCCGAACGTCTTCTTCCCCAACGACGGCGCGGGCGTCATCACCGCTCAGAAGGTGTGTGCCGAGTGCCCGGTGAAGGACCTCTGCCGGGAGTACGCACTCGCCAACAACATCGCCCACGGTGTGTGGGGCGGCACCTCAGAGCGGCAGCGCCGCCGGATCCTGCGAGACCGCCGTCGTGCGGCCAAGGCCGCCTGACCGGCCCTACCGGCCCAACGGCGGACGGGCAGATTTCGCCGCCTGACTCAGGCGTCTTTGGACTTGGAGTCGCTGGATGAGCTGCCGTCGGCTTCCTTCTCGGCGTCGTTGACGCCCTCGCGGAATTCGCGCTGTGCCTGGCCCAGCGAGCGGGCCAGCTTGGGCAGCTTGGCACCGCCGAAGAGCACCAGCACGATGATGAGAAGGATGAGCAGTTCGGGAGGCCCGAGTGCGATCGCCATCACGCTCGCGAGCGTACCAGTGCCCGGTCAGACGAAGAGCCGGCTGGACTGGCTGGCCTGATACAGCCAGGAGGTCTCAGCCGGTGGCGGCCCGTCTCGTGAGCGCTCGCTGGCGGCGCACCCGGCGGCGCTCACGCTCGCTCATGCCGCCCCAGATGCCGAATTTCTCGCTGTTCTGGAGCGCGTACTCGAGGCAGTCGTCGCTCACGACGCAGCCCCGGCAGACGGCCTTGGCCTCGCGTGTGCTGGCCCCGCGCTCGGGAAAGAACAGGTCGGGATCGACGCCGAGGCAGTTGGCCTCGTCCCACCAGTTTCCTTCTGCTACGTCGACGTCTTCTTCGATTGCGAATGACATTGCGCCTCCCGGGCAGTCCCTCGACAGGTGAACAGGTGTCGAGATTGCTGACCTGTAATTACAGGTAGGTGACTTGCCATTGAACCCCATGGGTGTGACATGCGCAAGCGGCAATTTCGGCGCATCGAGAGAGCGCCGTTGCTGGGGGAAATCGGGCTCTCAGAACCCCGCCAGAGAACCGCCAGCACGCCGCCAGAACTCAGCGTTCAACCGGCATCGCGGCCGATTCGGTGAGGCCGACATCGCCGACGAGGGCCCCGACCAGCGGGACCTCGGTCGGGGAGCGGTACTGCACCGTGACGCGTACGAGGTCGCCGGTCACCTCCCGCTCGACGTCGAGGCGCGCCGGATCGAGCGGCGTCGCCTCCGTCACGGCGCTGCGGATGCCACTGAGCGACTGGTCAACGCTGGCGATGCGCGCACCCACCCGCGCGGCATGTGACACCAGCACGGCGTCGCGAGCGACGAGCGCCGTCTGGATGATGCACATGAGCAGCAGCACCAAGAACGGCATGAGCAGTGCCAGCTCGACGGTGGCCTGCCCCTGCTGCGCCTGGCCCTGCTGCGGTTGCCCTTGCTGCGTTGCGGTCAGGAGATGGCTTTCGTCAGGTAGTTGAAGACGGCGTCGAGCAAGCGGCCGATCTTGCCGGTGCTGGTGGCCCAGGCAGTGACTGCCGCGACCAGCAGTGCGATGGCCCCGGTGAGCAGGGCGTACTCGGCGGTGGTCTGGCCGGATTCGTCTGCAGGGAGGGTCGGCGCGAGCCGCTGCGTACGTCGCAGGGGTGTGACGCATGAGGCGGGTGTGACGGGTGAGTCAGTCATGGGAGCTCCTGTGGGATGTGTCATTGGCGATAGATGGATGGGGCACATACGCGGTTCACGCGCCGAACGCAGCGACCAGCACGGGCACGATCGCGACCAGTCCGAGCGCCGGCAGCACGCACAGCACGAGGGGGAACAGCAACAGCACCGGCAGGCGGCGCACCCGGTGCTCGAGGCGGCGGCGCATGTCCTCGCGCAGCTCGCGCCCGAGACGATCCAGCTCGGGCGCGAGCGGGATGCCGGTGCGCAACGAGCCCGAGACCGCTTCAGCGAACGCCCGGGCCCGCGGGCCGCAGGCGCTGCCGAAGTCGTCCAGGGCCTCGTCCAGCGGTCGGTCCGGCGAGGTGGCGAGCCGGCGTGCGGTCTCGTGTGCAGCGTCGCAGTGGGCCTGTGCGAGCTGCAGCGACGCCGTGATCGACAGACCCGACGCCAAGGCCACGCCCATCACCTCGACGATCGCAGACAGCTCGGCCGCCACACGGTCCGGCCGGGCGCCCGAGCGCAGTCGGGCTGGGCGCAGCCGCCGGGCGCCGACAGCGCCGGGGCCGCCATCGGTGCTGACTGCCAGCAGCCGGGTACGACGGCGAGCCGGCTCTGGCCGAATGACGAAACCGGCCCAGCCGGCAGCGACTGCAGCGAATGCCCCGACCACCACCGGATTCGTCAACACGACGCTGGAGAACACGCTCATCGCAGCGACCGCCCGACCAGGGCGCGCATCCACGCCACGCCTGCCAGCTCTGCCAGCAGCGCTGCGGCGACGCAGAACCAGCCCAGCGGCGTGGAGGTGAGCACCTGTGCGGCGGCACCCCCTTCGGCGAGCAACGCCAGCGCGACCGCCCACGGCAGCACCGCGACGACCCAGATGGACGCACGCGCTTGAGCGGCCTGCACACGGGCCTCGGCGGTCATGTCGGCTCGCGCTCGACTGGTTGCTGCCACGCGGTCGAACAGCTGCGGCTGAGCCCCCACCCGGTCCGACGCCAGCGCGACCGCAGTCGACAGCAGTGCCGCATCGGAGGTCTGCTCGCGCGCAGCCCAACGCTGCACGGCACGGCTGAGGGTGACCCCCCGCTCGTGCTCCTCGTCGATCTGGCCGAGCGGCCCAGACATCGGACCGTCCCCCGCAGCGTTGCCCAACGCCTGCAGCAGCGTGTCTCCCCCGCCCAGCCGGCGCGAGACCGCCGCGCAGAAGTCGCCCATGCGATCCGAACGCGCCTCGACCGCAGCTCGCTCGTGCCGTCTGTGGCGCCACGAGCGGTACAGGCCGCGCGCGGCGGGCGAGGCGAGCACCCCTGCCAGCGCCAGCAGCACGACGATCCGCACCACGTTTGCCAGCCCTCATCAGGAGGCCACGGCCTGCACACCGGTCACAACGCGGCGCGCCGATCCGTCGGCGTGTACCTCGTAGATCGCCGCGACGGTCCTGCGCCCGTCGGCGCACCGGCCCATGTGGACCAGACCGTCGAGGACCGACGCGACATGGCTCGACACGTCGCCGACTGCGCCGCCTGCCCGGGCGAGCTGTTCGAGCCGCCACAGCGCATGGGACGGATCGTCGGCATGCAGGGTGGACACCGAGCCCCGATGCCCGGTCGTGAGCGCCTGCAGCAGTGCAGCCGCCTCTGGGCCGCGCACCTCGCCGATCACCAGGCGATCAGGCCGCATCCGCAGCGCCGCAACCACCAGCTCGGCCATGGTCACCGCGCCGACCCCATCGACATTGGGCGGCTGGCCCTCGAGCCGCACAGTGCCGTCGCCCAGCCGCGGCAGCTCCGCGGCTTCCTCCACCACCACCAGCCGCTCGGAGGAAGCCACCGCAGCCAGCAGGCTCGCCAGCAGCGACGTCTTGCCGGTGCTGGTGGGGCCGAACACGATCAGGTTGGCCCGCTGCGCGATGAGCCCGCGCAGGCACGCTGCTTCGGGCGGCGCGGCCAACTCGTCGAGTTGGCGCACATGGGCAGGAAAGCGCCGCAACGTGATGTAGGGGCCGTCCACCGCGACCGGCGGCACGGCGATGTGGCAGCGCGTGCGGTCATCCAGCCGCACGTCCACCATCGGCAGCCGGCGGTCGACACGCCGCCCCGTCGGCCCGAGCAGGTACTCGACCAGGCGGTGCACCTCCGCCGCGCTGATCCGGCCTACCACCGACAGGGCGCCGCGCCGTTCGATCGTGATCGGCCCCGGTCCGTTGATCATCACCTCGGTCACCTCGTCGTCGGACCAGATGTCCGCCAGCGGGCCGATGCCGGCCAAGCGGGCCAGCACCTCCGAGACGAGCTCGGCAGCGTCGTTGCGGTCGAGCAGCGGTGCAGCGGTGTCCACCGCCGCGGCCACGTCACGCGGCTCGGGCGCAGGCGCCGGCAGGAATCGCTCGTGGATCTGCTCGACGAACGTCCGGCTCGCGGGGTGACCGGGTACGGCTCGGCTTCTGCGGCTCACAGGAAGACGTCCAGCGAGCGTGCGGGCTTCGCGCCGCGATCCAGCAGCAATCCTGCATCGGCCCAGCGCGAGACAGAGCGGTCGAAGGCCAGGACCGCATCGGCGTGACGGCCCAGCGCGGCCTCGATGTCGGCCAGGCCCAATGCCCGCTGCGTGTCGGTGAGCACGATGACGTCATCGACCTGCGCCACCAGATCACGCGCCCGGTGCAGGGCTTGGTAGCAGCAGGTCATCGTGAGCAGGCGTCTCACCCGTGGACCCGACACCTGCGACAGGGCAGTGCGGCCGCGGCCCGCGTCGATGATGTTGACCCGCGGCTTGCCAGCAAGCAGCGACCACAGCGTGGCGAGCCGGGATGCGTCGATGTCGCCGCTGCCGCGTGGCAGCAGGCTGATGCCCGGCGCGACATCGACCGCCAATGCCGATGCGGACCCCAGTGACAGCTCGGAAGCTGCGGTCCATTCGGCGATGCCCGGCAGGTCGGGCGCGGTGCCCAGCACCACGCCGAAGTCGCCGGTGAGATCGGCCAGCACGACGTCGCGGCCCGAACGCTTCGCGCTGACCGCAGCCAGCAGGGCCGTCACGGTGTTGCCGACGCCGCCCTTCGCACCAAGATATGCATAGATCATTGATATCCCCGATAATCATTTAGATTGACTGAAATTTCATTACGGCTCATCCTTGCCGATGTGAGGCAGCGCGATCAAATGAGTTTTTTGGACAGTCCGCCGATCTCGACACTCGGGGCCACTTCGGGTGGCGCGACGACCGGCGGTGGGCAAAGATGACCGGCGGAGGTGTCTGAGCGCCTGGTGGGCTCCCCCGCCTTCAAAGCGGGCGGGACGGGTGATCCCCGTCCGGCGGGTTCGATTCCCGTCCACCTCCGCCAATCATCTCGGCGGGCGCGTGCGGAGTTCGCGACGTGTCCGCATAACATTCGCTGTGCCGATGCCGTCGGCTCACCCCTCACAGAGGACGAAGCACTATGAAGAAGCTGCTGCTCGCCGTGATCGTCGGCGCTCTGATCGTCATCGTGGTCCGCCGCCTGTCCGAGGCGTAAGCCGACCGGCGCGGCGTTCAGGCGCTCGCGACCACTCTCGGCCCCGTCGCGTGGCCGGTTTGACCGGCGCGTTGCCGGCCAGACCGGCAGACGGCTCGCTAGACCGACAGCAGGTCGCGTGCGCCGGTGTCGGTGCTGGGGTGGCGCAGCTTGGACATCGCCCGGGCTTCGATCTGGCGGATGCGCTCGCGGGTGAGCTGGAAGTGCTCGCCCACTTCTTCAAGCGTGCGCGGCTCGCCGCGGTCGAGCCCGTAGCGGAGCTTGAGGATCTCGCGCTCGCGCTCGTCCAGCGGTGACAGCAGCCGCGTGATCTCGCTCGGCAGCAGCGTGGTGGCCGCCACCTCGAACGGCGACTCCGCTGCGCGGTCCTCGACCACATCGCCCAGCTCAGCGTCGCTGTCCTCGCGCAGCGGCTCCGACAGCGACAGCGGCTCGGCGGCGAAGCGAAGCGCCTCGGTGACCTTCTGCTCGGGCATGTCGACCTCGACCGCCAGCTCGCCGAGTGTGGCGGGACGGCCGTACTTCAACTCGAGCCGCGAGCGGGCCTTCTGCAGGCGAGCCAGCGTGTCGCCGGCGTGCACGGGCAGCCGGATCGTGCGGCCGGTGTTCGCGATGCCGCGCGTGATCGCCTGTCGAATCCACCAGGTTGCGTAGGTCGAGAACTTGAAGCCCTTGCGCCAGTCGAACTTCTCGACCGCGTGCATCAGGCCCAAGTTGCCTTCCTGGATGAGATCCAGCAGCGGCAGCCCCGACGCTTGGTACTTCTTCGCGATTGACACCACGAGCCGCAGGTTGGACTGCACGAACGTGCGCTCGGCGCGGGCGCCTTGCTGCTGCGCTCGCACGAGACGGCGGCGCTGTGCGCTGGAGATGTCGCGGGCGGACTCGAGCGAATCCTTGGCAGCGATGCCCTTCTCGATCAACTGCGCGAGCCGGACCTCGTCGTCCTTGTTCAGCAGGGGGTACTGGCCGATATCGGTCAGGTACAGGCGGACGAGATCCTCCTCGTCACGTTCGACCCTCTCTTTGGCCACCGCGCCACCTCGCTGGTCGTCCCCCGCTTGCCTTTACGCCCGGGGGTTGCTGTTGCTTCCCCTGGTGAGAGGTGAGCGTACCTATCACTCTCCCCGATGCCTCCGCGCGCCTGTGCTTGCGTAGGGTTTTTCTGGTGGCGGTGCTTGTGGGGCTGGCTCAGCTCAATTTGCGGCTTGGCGATTTGGATGGGAACGCTGAGATGGTCTTGGCTGCCTACGACGAGGCTGAGCGCGCGGGTGCGCAGGTGGTGGTGTTCAGCGAGCTGACCGTTACTGGGTATCCGCCTGAAGACTTGTTGTTGAAGCCTGCGTTTGTGGAGGGGGCTGCCGCGGCGCTGGAGCGGATTGCTGCCCGTACGGGTTCGGTGCCTGCTGTTGTGGGGTTTCCTGAAGACAGCGGCGCCGGTGGGCCGGTTCGGTTGTGGAACTCGGCTGCTCTCTGCTGGGACGGGGCGGTACGCGGGGTGTTTCGCAAGCATCTGTTGCCCAACTACGCCGTGTTTGATGAGCAGCGCTACTTCGTGCCTGGGACTGATGTTGGGCCGTTGCTGGCCGTCGACGGCGTGGCGGTGGGTGTGTCGATCTGCGAGGACTTGTGGGGGCCGCCTCGTACTGCTGACGCGGCTGCTGACGACGGCGGGCTGCCGTCGATCGTGGGGGGCGAGGCTGATACGAGCCCAGCGCTGGCGCAGGTTGCGATGGGGGCGCAGGTGCTGGTGAACCTGAACGGGTCGCCGTACCGGCGGGGCAAGCAGGCTGACCGGGAGGCGGTTGCCCGGACGCGGGCCGCGACGCTTGGCGTTCCGGTCGTCTATGTGAACCAGGTAGGCGGGCAGGACGAGCTGGTCTTTGACGGCAACTCGTTTGTGACCGATGCGTCCGGGCAGGTGATCTGCCGGCTCGAGGCCTTCACCCCCCAAGTCGCGGTCTGCGAAGTTCCCCTGGCGGGCGAACCTGATGCTGCCGGCGGCGTGCTTGCAGCACTGCACGATCCGCTGGAGGAGGTTTGGCAGGCGCTGGTGGTGGCGACGCGTGACTACGTGCGCAAGAACGGCTTCACCGATGTGGCGGTGGGACTTTCCGGCGGCATCGACTCGAGTGCGGTGGCAGCCATTGCCGCTGACGCGCTCGGACCCGGACACGTGCACGGCGTGTCGATGCCGTCTCGTTACTCCAGCCAGGGGTCGCGAACCGATGCCGAGCAGCTCGCAAAGAATCTCGGCATCGACTTCCGCACCGTGCCGATTGAGCCCGCGCACGCTGCGCTCGCCGGGATGCTGGACGCACCCGCTGCTCCGGGCGGCTCCGCGACTGAGATCGCCGCGGCCGATCTGACCGATCAGAACCTCCAGAGCCGCATCCGTGGCGTGCTGCTGATGGCGCTGTCGAACCGGTTCGGCTGGCTGGTGCTGACGACCGGCAACAAGACCGAGACCTCCGTCGGCTACACGACGCTGTACGGCGACACCGCCGGCGCGTATGCCGTCATCCGGGACGTGCCCAAGCTGCTGGTGTACGAGCTGTGCGAATGGCGCAACCGCCGGGGCGACGGCGAGCGCATCCCGCAGGCATGCATCGACAAGCCGCCCTCAGCCGAGCTGCGGCCCGACCAGCGCGACGACCAGAGCCTGCCGCCGTACGAACTGCTGGACCCGCTGGTGGAGGCCTATGTGGAAGGCGACCTGAGCGCGGCCGAGATGCTCGACGTCGCGCAGCAGCTCAGTGCCGACCCCGACGTCGTGCACCGTGTGACACGACTGGTCGACATCGCCGAGTACAAGCGGCGTCAGTCGCCGCCCGGTCCCCGCATCACCGCGAAGAGCTTCGGCAAAGACCGGCGGATGCCGATCACGAACTTTTTCCGTTAGGCCAGCGCCTCGCCAATCGTCTGGCTCAGCAGGGCCGTCACCACGTAGGGATCGGCGTTGGCGTTCGGCCGGCGATCCTCGATGTAGCCCTTGCCGTCCTGGTGGACCTGCCACGGGATGCGCACCGACGCACCGCGGTCGGACACGCCGAAGCTGAACGTGTCGTAACGCTCGGTCTCGTGCTCGCCGGTCAGGCGCAGCTCGATGCCATGGCCGTAGCCGGCGATGTGCTCTTCGGGCTTGCCCGGCGCACCCAGCGACTCGGCGGCCTTCACCACAGCGTCGTAGTTCTCACGCATGGCCTTGGTGGACACGTTGGTGTGCATACCTGCACCGTTCCAGTCGCCCTGCATGGGCTTGGCGGCCAGGCTCACCTCGATCTCGTGATCCTCGCCGGCGCGGTACAGCAGGTAGCGGGCCAGCCAGATCTCGTCGCCCACGGTCAGGGCGTCGCACGGGCCGATCTGGAACTCCCACTGGCCGGGCATCACCTCGGCGTTGGTGCCCGAGATGTTCAGGCCCGCCTCGATGCACCAGGTGGTGTGCTGCTCCACGACGTCACGGCCGTGGATGCGCAGCGCGCCCACGCCGCAGTAATACGGCCCCTGGGGACCGGGGAAACCGTTGGGCGGGAAGCCCGAGGGCCACTTCGTGACCGGGTCGAGCATGGTGTACTCCTGCTCGAGGCCGAACCAGAAGTCCTGATCGCCGTACTTGTCGAGGATCGCCCGGGTCTTGGCCCGCATGTTGGTG
>JAJEIW010000258.1 GCA_022828045.1 Acidimicrobiia bacterium
TGCTCGTGCTGGTGAACGTGTTCCTGGGCTTCGCCCTGCTGATCGCGCTGATCGGCATTGTGAGCACGCTGACGCTGTCGGTGTTCGAGCGCATCCGCGAGATCGGGCTGCTGCGGGCGGTAGGCATGACCCGCCGCCAGATGCGGCGCATGATCCGCTGGGAGGCTGCCGCCGTGTCGCTGTACGGCGCTGTGGTGGGCGTGGTGCTGGGTGCAGCGTTCGGTATGGCCACCTCGGCGGCGATCCCCGAGGACATCATCGACACCATCGCGGTGCCCTACCTGCAGCTTTTCATCTTCCTGGTCATCTCGGTGGGGTTCGGGCTGATCGCTGCGCTGTTCCCGGCATTCCGGGCCAGCCGGATGAACGTGCTCGACGCGATCGCAGACGAGTAACGCTGGTCGGACAGGTGCGGGGCAGGTGAAGCAGTGCTGAAGCTCGCCCTGCGGAATCTGCTCGACAAGAAGATCCGCTTCGCGCTCACCACGCTGTCGGTGGTGACCGGCGTGACGTTCGTGGTGGGCACGTTCGCGCTCACCGACAGCCTGCGCTCGACCTTCGGTGACCTGGCGCAGGACATCGCCGGCGAGACCGACCTGACCGTGCGGGCCGCGCAAGAGATCGGCAACGAAGCCGACCGCCCGACCATGCCGGATTCGCTGCTCGACGAGGTCGCTGCGATTGACGGCGTGGTCGAGGCCTCGGGCACGGTGCAGGCGCGCAACGTGGTCATCGTGGACGGCGAGGGCAACGCCATCCGGCCCCAGGGCCCGCCGGCGCTGGGGATGAACTTCTCGTCACGGGTTTTCTTCCTCATCGAGGGCGAACCTCCGGACGGGTCCGGGGAATTCGTCGTCGACGCGACGACGGCGACGAACAACGACCTGCGGGTCGGCGAGACCTACGACATCAACGGGCCGGTTCGCTCGCAGCCCTTCGAGCTGGTCGGCATCTTCAACTTCGGATCGCCTGACACCAACACCAGCCTCGGCCAGACCATGTCGGTGTTCGACACCGACACCGCCCAGGAGTTCCTGGGCTTCGGCGACCGGCTGGTGGAGATACGCGTGCTCGTGAACGCCGATGTCGCCGAGGTCCGCGCGGCAATCGGCGCGGCGGTGGGTCAGGACTACGAGGTGATCACCCAGGAGGTTGCCGCCGAGGAGCAGACCGAGCAGTTCCAGACTGTCCTCAACATCTTCACCTCGATCCTGCTGGTGTTCGCTTTCATCGCGGTGTTCGTGTCGGCGTTCATCATCAACAACACGTTCCAGATCGTGGTGACTCAACGGGTGCGCGAGATCGGGCTGTGGCGGGCTATCGGCGTGACGCCCAAGCAGGTGTCGCGCTCGATCGTGGTCGAGTCGGCGATCGTCGGGTTGCTCAGCACGGCGATCGGCATTGCCGTGGGCATGCTGGTCAGCCTCGTCATGCGGGCGGCCATCCGTGCGAGCGGCTTCGGCCTGCCGTCGGGGCCGCTGGTGCTGCGGCCGCGCACCGTCGTGCTGGCATTGGTGATCGGGCTCGGCGTCACGATGATCGCCTCGATCGTGCCTGCCATGCGGGCGCGCCGCATCACGCCGATTGCCGCGCTGGCGCATGACTACCGAATCGAGCGCAGTGGGTGGCGCCGGCGGGTCGCCGTGGGCGGAGCTGTCACCGCCGCGGGCGTGGTGTGCCTGGCGCTGGGCATGGCCGGGGTCGGCAGCACCGCCGCGGTGCTCGCACTGACGGGCATCGGCGCACTCGTCGCCTTCGTGGGCCTCAACGTCGCCAGTCCGGCGATTGCGCGGCCGGTGGTGCGCGTGCTGGGACGGCCCATCCAGGCCCTGTTCGGGATGCCGGGCCGGCTGGCGCGCGAGAACGCCGCCCGCAACCCTCGGCGCACGGCGTCCACCGCCGGCGCCCTCATGATCGGCGTGACGCTGATGGCGACGACGTCGGTCGTCGGCGCCTCGGCGAGCAGCACGATCGCCGATGTCCTCAGCGACGCCGTGCGGGCCGACTACTTCGTCCGCAGCGAAGCATCGCCGTTCGATCCTGCGACTGGCTTTCCGGCGCAGCTTCTCGACGACCTCGATAATCGCGACGAGATCGAGAGCGTCGTCGGCTACCGGGTGGCGTTCGGCGGGATGGTCGTGGGCGGTGACAGCCGTGATGTCGTCACTGCCGATTTCGACACGGTGGAGCGTCACATGGACGGCGATGTGATCTCCGGGTCGATGACGAGCGGTGATCCACTCACGGGCATCGCGCTGCACGTCGACCCCGCCGGAGATCTCGGCGTCGCCGTCGGCGACACGCTCGAGGCGACGTTCCCCGACAACGAGACCGTCACGTTGACCGTGACAGCGATCTTCGCCGACGCGGCCATCTACGGCAACTGGCTCATCGACAACGCCTTGTGGGAGCAGCATTTCGGCCGCCGCGACTACCGCTTCGGCACTGCACTGGCTCATGCTGGCCACGCCGAAAGCAGCCAGGTCGCTCTCGCCGATGTGGTCGACCGCTATCCCGGCGTGATCGGCGAGAACCGGGTCGAGTTCCGCGAAGCCAACCAGAGCCTGGTCAACTCGATCTTCGCGGTGATCACGGTGCTGCTGGGCCTGTCGTTCGTGATCGCGCTGATCGGCATCGCCAACACGCTGGCGCTGTCGGTGTTCGAGCGCACCCGTGAGATCGGCCTCCTGCGAGCCGTGGGCATGACCCGGCGCCAGCTGCGTCGGGCCGTGCGGTGGGAAGCGGCGATCGTCGCCACGTTCGGCGGCCTGATGGGCGTGGTAGTCGGCACCGTGCTGGGCGTGGCCGGTTCGCTGGCCACGCCAGACTCGTTCATCACCACCGTCGATGTGCCCTACGCAACGCTGGCCGTCTACATCGTGGTTGCGGGGCTGGCCGGTCTGCTCGCAGCAGTGCTGCCGGCCCGCCGCGCCGGGCGCATGGAGATCCTGGACGCGATCGCCCACGAATAGCGGGTTTCAGCCTGTTCCGGGCGTCGTTTCTAGAATGCCGCGATGAAGTGTCCTGCGTGCGCCACCGAGGTCCCGCAGGGCGCACGCTTCTGTCATACCTGCGGCAACCTGCTCGTCTCTACCGAGGAGCGCCGCGTCGTCACGGTGCTGTTCGCCGACCTGGTCGGGTTCACCTCGATGAGCGAGGCCGCCGACCCCGAAGAGATCAAGCATCTGATCGACCAGTGCTTCCAGCGGCTCGTGGCCGACGTGACCGCCTTCGGGGGCACGGTCGACAAGATCATCGGCGACGCGATCCTGGCGCTGTTCGGCGCGCCGACGGCGCATGAAGACGACCCTGAGCGGGCGCTGCGGGCCGCCTTCCGCATGCAGCGCTCACTGGAAGCCTTCAACGCCGAGCGCAATCTCGACCTGCGGATCCGCATCGGCATCAACACCGGCGAGGTGCTGGTAGGGGCGCTGCGAGCCGGCGGCGACTACACCGCCATGGGCGACACGGTCAACATCGCGAGCCGCTTGGAGACGCTGGCCGAGGCCGACGAGGTGCTGGTGGGCCCGACGACGCAGGCGGCCACGGTCGGCATCGTCGACTACACGCCCCGGGGCGAGATCGGCCTGCGCGGGCGTGACGAGCCCGTGCCCGTCTTCCTGGCCAGCGGCGAGCTGGCGCCGCCCGGTCGCCACCGCAGCGCCACGATCTCGCCGCTGGTGGGGCGCGATCTCGAACATGCCCTGCTGGAGACCGCGATCGACACCGCAGTGGCCCGCCGCCGCGCGGGGCTGTGCCAGATCGTGGGCGAGGCCGGCATGGGCAAGACGCGCCTCGCCCGGGAAGCCGCGCACGGCGCCACCGAACGCCACGACGCGATGGTGCTCGAGAGCATGGCGCTGCCCTACGACGAGACCAACCCGCTGCGCTGCCTGGGCGATGCCATCGCGACCGCAGCAGGGGTGAACGCCGGCGACTCGACCGTGCAGGCCACCCGGCGCATCTCGTCGCTGGTGGCCGACGTGCTGCGGCCCACGAACAACAACGGCGAGAGCCAGATCGTCAACTACGAGGAGATCGACGAGATCACCGACGTGGTGCTCGCCGTGCTGGGCCGGGTGGGCAGCGGCGACCCCGCCGAGATCGAGTGGCGCGCCGAGGCCACCTTCCGCTCCCTGCGCCGCTTCCTGGGAGCGATGACGCGTCGTCAGCCCGTCGTGCTGCTGCTGAGCGACGTGCACTGGGCCGAAGAGCGGCTGCTCAGCGTGCTCGAGCAGCTGCTGGCAGCACTGGCCAACCAGCCGTTCGTGGTCATCACCACGGCCCGCTGGAACGTCGACGAGCAGCGCTGGACGGTGCCGCCGGGTCGCCACAGCACGGTGGTGCTGAACCTGGATCCGCTGAGCCGCGAGGCCACCGCCGAGCTGGCCGCCGAGCTGCTGGGCGGCAGCGCTCCCGCCTACCTGGCCGATCAGCTCTACGAGCGCAGCGGCGGCAACCCGTTCTTCCTCGAGGAGATGTGCGTGCTGCTGCGTGAGTCGGGCGTGGTGGGTCCTGGTGCTCGCCCGGATCACGAGGAGCGCTCGCTGGCCGAGATGCCCGACACGCTGCGCGGGCTGGTTGCGGCCCGTCTCGACACGCTGAGCTCGCCCGAGCGGCGGCTGGTGGACGCCGCATCGGTGCTCGGCGGCGGCGGCTCGACCAGCGAGCTGCTCGAGATGACGGCGGCCACCAATCCCGACACCAGTGCCGAGAGCGACGCTGCCACCTTCCAGCGGCTGGTCGACAAGGACATCTTCACCAGCGAGGCAGATGTCTGGACGTTCCGCAGCGATGTGGTGCGTGACGTGGCCTAC
>JAJEIW010000253.1 GCA_022828045.1 Acidimicrobiia bacterium
GTCAAGGACGACCCCACCAATACACCGGGGAACCAGACGACCCGTGGACGGCCACCTATTGACGCGGCCTCTAAGCCCGCCGTCATCGACGGCGGCTACTCACAGAAGACCATGAGTAGCCTCATAGCCGCCGGAACCACGAGAGTTGAATGCAGTGCGCAACCACACGCCTCAGCAAGTGCAGGCAGCCGACGCCGAGACGTTCCGGCAGGCGTTCGAACGGATTACCGAGAACGTGGAGCGCGTCATCCGGGGCAAGCCCGATGTGATCGGGCTGGCGCTGCTGTGCCTGATGTGCGATGGGCATTTGCTGATTGAAGATGTGCCCGGCGTTGGCAAGACCAGCTTGGCGAAGTCGCTGGCAGCCTCGATCGATGTCCCGTTCGGTCGCATCCAGTTCACCCCCGATGTCCTGCCCTCCGACGTGATCGGTGTGAATGTCTGGGATGAACGCGGTCGCGTCTTCGAGTTCCGGCCGGGCGCTCTGTTCTCGAACATTGTGCTTGTCGACGAGATCAACCGGGCATCGCCCAAGACACAGGCCGCCTTGCTCGAGGCGATGCAGGAACGGCAGGTCACCACCGATCGTACGACACGCCCCCTCAGTCAGCCCTTCATGGTGATCGCCACACAGAACCCGATTGAGCACGAGGGCACATACCCGTTGCCAGAATCGCAGCTCGATCGGTTCCTGATGCGCATCGGCATCGGTTATCCCGACGCCGACTCAGCAGTCGAGGTGCTCGACCTGCATGACGGAACCACCGAGATCAATGTCGGGCCCGTTGCGGCGGCCGACGAGGTCAAGGCGATGACCCGCACGGTGACCGAGGTTCACGTCGCTCCGGTCCTGCGGCGGTACATCGTGGCCGTGGCTGATGCATCCAGAAGGCGTGGGACCATCATCCTCGGTATCAGCCCGCGCGCCACGCTGGATCTCCAACGAGTGGCACAGGCCCGCGCGCTCGCCGCCGGCAGGAACTACGTCGTGCCAGACGACGTGAAAGCTGTCGCCGAGCCCGTGCTCGGTCACCGCATCCGGTTGAGCCCCGACGCGCAGCTCCAAGGCCTGACACCCCAGACTGCGCTGCGAGAGGTCTTTGAGTCGGTCGCCGTCCCGACCAACGCCAGCTGAGGTCGCTGCCATGAACACCCGGCTCGCATGCTGACGAGACGGGGCTGGATCGCCGGCATCGGCTCAATCGGGGCCGCCGGAGCCGGCCGATTCTTCGGCATCGGCGAGTTCATGGTATTAGCCGTTGCAGGGCTGTTGCTGATCGGCACCGCTGCGGTCTGGACCCGGACCCGACGAGTCCGCCTGCGGATCCAGCGGTCGACCCAGCCAGCACGCGTTCACGCTGGCGGGACCGCCCGCGTCACGCTGACTGTCACCAACCTGGGAGGTCCAGCGCCGGTATTGCAATTGAGCGACCCGGTGACAGGAACGCTCGGCGCTCGCCTGCGCATCGGACCGATGCTGTCCGCAGAGCGCGTGCAGGCGACGTACCTGCTGCCGACCGAGCGCCGCGGGCGCCTTGAGATCGGCCCGGCCGATGTCGCCGTAGTTGATCCGCTGGGTTTGGCCAGAACGTCGATCGGCTCCGGGCCGCGCACGACGTTGGTGGTGTACCCCGCCACTCAGACGCTGGTGCCGCCTCGCCTGGCCCGAGGACCTGAACCGCTCGGCGCGGCCGCCGACGTGCACACCCTGCAGCGCATCGGCGAGGACTTCTACGCCTTGCGCGACTACACCGTCGGCGATGATCTCCGACGGATTCACTGGCCGTCGACAGCGCGCCTCGGTCGGCCGATGGTGCGCGAGGACGAGGTTCCCCGCCGCAGCCGGGTCACGGTGGTGCTCGACACGCGCAGCGCAACCCTCGACCCCGATCGCTTCGAGCTCGCTGTGTCAGCAGCTGCCAGCGTCGTGCTGGCCTGCGCGTCGCGCCACGATCCCCTGCGGCTGCTCACGGTGGCCGGGGCCGACACCGGGTTCGTCACATCAGGCGAAGGCTTGGCCCAGGTATTCGATCATTTGGCGGAGGTCTCCACCTCTGGAACCGGAACCCTGCGAGCAACGCTGGCTGCAGCCGCTTCCGCGTCCACCGGAGCCGTCGTAGTGGTGCTCGGCGGACCTTCGCTCGAAGCGGCGCAGGACGCTGAGTCGATATCGGCAGCCGAGTCGCGTAGCTCCGCTCTGACGATCATCCGCATCCGAGCGCCCGATGCCAAGCTTCCGGCGGGCGGAAAGCGCTGGGTCGACATCACGCGCGCTGCCGATCTGCCAGCTCGCTGGGCCGCTGCCCAGGCAGAGACGGTGCCGACATGACGCGCCGAACCTTGTGGCAGGTCGAAGCCTCCTTGTGGGCCTTAACGCTCATCTCTGTACTCATGGCGCGCCGGCTGTTCGACTCCTGGGATTATGCGCCGCTGTGGCTCATCCTGGCGGCAGGCGGTCACGCGACCGCGGCGGTGACCAGGCGTCAGCGCTGGCCGCTGGCTCTGTCCATCACGGCTTCAACGGTGGTGCTGATCATTGCCCAAGGCATCGCTCTGTACTCCGGGACGCTGTGGTTGCGCCTTCTGCCGAGTGCGGAGACCTTGCGGCAGGCGGCATCCGACATCGAGTCGGCGTGGAACGCATTCGGCATAGTGGAGGCACCCACGCCGGCAACAGCGGGGTTCCTGCTGGTCGGCGGCGCCGTCGTGTGGCTTGCGGCGTTCTGCGCTGATGCCGTCGCGCTGCGGGCACGTCTCTCCCCCGAAGCACTGCTGCCCAGCCTGGGCGTGCTCGCCTTCGTCGGAGCTCTCGGCACTGATGATTGGCGCATCCGCAGCGCTGCAGCGATGGTGCTGTGCGCCGTCGTGTTTGTCGCCGCCCATGACATTCACCACACGGCGGACCGAGTGCTCCTCGGGGCATCTGAACGTCGGCGTTCGACCGTGCCCATGCGCACAGCTCTCCGATTCGGCGCCGCTGCGGCAGTCATCGCAGCGTTGGCGGTACCGCTGCTGCCCGGCAGCGATGCTCCAGCGATCGTGTCGTGGAAGGACCTCGACGGCACCGCACCGGCATCGCGAGTCACGATCAGCCCGCTGGTCAATGCGCAAGGGCGCCTCGTGGGCGCTTCAGGCGCCGAGTTGTTCCGAGTGGAAGCCGATGCGCCCGCGTACTGGCGTATGTCCGGACTGAGCCAGTTCGACGGCAAGTTCTGGGGTTCTGAGCAGCTCTACGCCAACACGGCTCAAGCGCTCAGCGGTCCTGTCAGCCCAAGTGTGTTCACCCAGACATTCACCATCAGCGCACTCGACAGCATCTGGCTGCCTGCCGCATTCGAACCGGTCGCCTATGACGGCCCCGATGCGCTCTACGACGCCGAGACCGGCACGCTCGTCACGACTCACAGCACCACGCTGGAGCCCGGGTTGAGCTACACCGTGCGCTCGGCATCTGACATTCCCTCGCTTGCGGGCTTGGTGGCCGCCGACGGAGATGTGCCGCCTGAGATCGCCGAGAAGTATCTGGGACTGCCCGACGGCTTCAACCCTCGGGTTGTCGGCCTCGCCGCCGAGATCACGGCCGATGCATCTGGCCCTTATGCGAAGGCGCTGGTGCTCCAGAACTTCTTTCTCGAGAACTTCGTCTACTCGCTGCGAGTTCCGAGCGGTCACGACACCGATCGCATGGAGCAGTTCCTGTTCGAGGACCGCCGCGGGTATTGCGAGCAGTTCGCCGGGACCTACGCCGCGATGGCCCGCTCCATCGGACTGCCCGCCCGGGTTGCCGTCGGCTTCACGCCAGGCGAGCTCGT
Source organism: Acidimicrobiia bacterium (assembly GCA_022828045.1). Lineage (GTDB taxonomy): Bacteria > Actinomycetota > Acidimicrobiia > Acidimicrobiales > Poriferisodalaceae > Poriferisodalis. The sequence goes on from JAJEIW010000253.1 coordinate 3,813, forward strand.
CGACGGCGCGTACGTCGTCACCGGCTCCCACTATCACGCATGGCCGGAGGTATGGATCGGCGGGAGATGGGTGTACTTCGAGCCGACGCCGGGCCGGGGCGCCCCCGGTGCGGTCGTCTACACAGGTGTGCCCACGCAGCAAGTCGTGCCGGGCGATCCGGAGGCAGCGGGCGAGGCGGGCTCGGGGTTCATCGGTCAACTGGGCATCGAGGATCTAGAGGGCTTCCCGGACGATCTTGGGGGGTTCGTGGACGTCCTCGGCGCCGACGGCTCCGGAGAGGAGACCGGAGACTGGTCCGAATGGCTCGTCGTGCCTCTCTACGCCGTTGTCGCCGTCGGCGTGCTGTGGCTCATCGCGATTCCCGCCGCAGTGAGACTCCGGCGAATGCTGCACCACCGGCGTGCCCGCCACGATGCTCGCGCCGCGATTGCAGCTGCCTGGGACGATGTGGCCGAGACACTGTTCAACCTCGGCATCGATCGCCGCCCCGCCGAGACCCACATCGAGTTCGCGAACCGCGTGCGCAGTCGGCTGCGTATCGAGACGGGCGAGATGCAGACGCTTGCCGTCGCGGCACAAGAGGCCAGTTATGCCGCAGACCCGCCGTCGACGCAAATCGTGGCAGCGGCACGCTCGAGCGCCGAGCACCTTGAGACTCGCATCCGAGCGGCGCGCAGCCGCTGGGACCGGATCGGCACCGCGTGCCGGCCTACGGTGCTCGTATCCGGACCTCGATCGCGTCGCCGGGATCGAGAAAGCCGCAACGGCGTGCTGGTGCGCGACCGGTAAGCGTCGACGCGATCAGTTCGACCCCGGACTCAGCTGGGATCGTTGCGAAAGCGGCGTCGCATACGATCGCCGAACGAGTCGGCGCTGCGGGGCCGTGTGCGCTTCGCTATCGAATCCGACACCTTTTCGAGACCCAGCCGGCCCATCTTGCGAACGTTCCGTTCGATCACGACGGCACTTGCGAAGACGACCAGAAACGCCACGAACGACAACGCGAAGTGCACCTGCAGACCGAGGCCGATGCCGACCAGGCCCAGCACGCCGCCCAGCACTGCCCACCTGATATTGCGCAGGGCGTGTCTCGTCAGCGTGGTCTCTGACACCTCCCGGGCGAATTCGGGGTCGTTGTCGTAGAAGTCCTTCTCGATCTCGAGCAGGATGCGTTGTTCGTCTTCCGAGAGCGGCACGCACAGGCTCCACATGCTGATTGCCGATGTTGCTGCCAGTGTAGGACCGTGCCCGGCCTCACTTCCACGCGCCATGGTGCGCGGTTCTGTCTCTCAGCGTCCCCAGCGTCGCTCGCCCGGCGCGCCGTCACGCAGTCCGGCTGCACCGTGACTGATGACGGCGCCGCCGAAACGGCCCCGAATTGCATCGAGTGCGTCGGCCAGCCTGCGATCCAGCTCAGCGTCACCGGTCGGGCCGGACTCGGTATCTCTTGAGGAAACGGACTCTCCGCTGAAATGTCGTCCGACGCCCAGCTCAAGCTGGAGCTGGGTCTCAGGTGCTGTCAGCGCCTCGACTCCTACTCCAGCGGAGCTACGCACCGGCGGTGCCGACGCCTCAGCGATGTTCGATACGGCGATCCCCAGCAGCCGGATCCCGGTACTCAGGTCCAGCCTGGCGATGAGCTCATGCGCCACGCTGGCCAGCAACCGAGGCGTCTGGATCGGTTCGGCCAGGGTCTGCGCCCGCGTCCGCAGTGAGAAATCCGGATACTTGACCTTGACTGCGACGGTCCGGGCCACCAGACCGTTCGCTCTCAGGCGCGATGCGACAGCGTCGGCGAGGCGCACAATTTCGCCTCGCAGCCGATCGGGATCGCGCACATCGGTGTCGAAGGTCTCCTCGTGGCTGACCGAGCGGGGGATGCCACCCCGATGTACCGGCCGGTCGTCGATGCCCCTGGCCAGCGCAGCGAGTTGGGTGCCGTGCGCAGTGCCGACGGCAGCGACGAGCCGCTCGATGGGCACTGCAGCCAAGTCGCCCACCGAGACGACATCGATGTCGTTGAGCCGTCTGAGTGTGACAGGACCCACGCCCCACAGGGCCTCCACGCGATGTGCCCACAAGAAGGCGATCTGCTCCGCGCGCTCGACGACCCGGACGCCCAGTCCCGGTTCTGGTCCCGAGGACTGCACCGTCGGCTTTGCGGCGACGGAGGCAAGCTTGGCAAGGGTCTTGTTCGACGCGACGCCGACGGAACAGTCAAGATCAGTGGCCTGGCGTACTGCGCTGCGCAGGTGCCACGCAATCTCAGGTGAGGGGCCGAACAGACGGTGTGCGCCCGAGACATCCAGGAATGCCTCGTCGAGGGCAATCGGCTCGACGATAGGCGTGACCGACTCGAAGACTTCGGCGATGGCCTCCGAGGCTTCTGCATAGCCGGAGAAGTCCGAGGTGACCACGACCGCAGCCGGACACAACCGGCGAGCCCGAGCTGTCGGCATTGCAGCATGCACGCCTGCTGCTCGTGCTTCGTAGCTCGCAGATGCAACGACGCCTCGCCGTCCTGACCCGCCCACGATCACTGGTCGGCCGACCAGCGCGGGATCGCGCTTGCGCTCGACTTCGACATAGAAAGCATCCATGTCGACATGCAGGATTGGCAGCTCGTCGGGGCCCGCAACAGCAAGCTGGTCGTGCTGATCGCCGGTCACAGGTCTTCAGGGTGCCGCGGGCGTCACCACCAGGCCGGTGCGATGGTCGCCGGTCACCGTGTAGCGGAACACGCGGCCACGGCCGGCATCGCCCCTGAGGTACGCCAACAGTGGTTCGGCCATCCAGGCGTACTGGCCGGCGAGCAGGGCCTCCAGCTCGCCACTGGGTACCCACTTGGCGTCGAACACGATGCCGTCGGGATCATCGACGTCCAGTTCGCCTGTCCACGCCTCGGCCTCGTGAACCTCGACGCGCAAGAACCAGCCCGGTCCGTCGCTGCCGTCGGCCTCGACGGTGTAGAGCGGACCCTTCCACGACGACACCATCAGACCGGTCTCTTCGGCGACCTCGCGCGTGAGCGCCCCCAAGACCGTCTCGCCCGGATCCACGACGCCGCCTGGTGTGCTCCAGTCGGTGCTGCCGTTGCGACGCAGGTTGTTCACCATGAGCACTGCGCTGTCACTTCGCAGGATGCCGCCTGCGACTGCCCATCGATGCAACTGTTGGGGCACTCAGGCAGTCTGCCATGGGAGGTCGACGGCCGAACGAGCCGGGCTTGACCCCCAACACGCTGGCCGGTCGTACCATGGCGCACGTGAGCGAGCGAGGCGACAGCGAGCAGCATGATCGCTTGCCCACATCGAGCGCTCCGACGGGAATTGGCGGTGCCGTGCTCACACCTGCGCCGACGGCGCTGCCATCGGTAATCGCACGCGTCATCGCGTTCAGCGCGATTGTGATCTCCGCGGTGTGCGGAGGCTTGGTCGGCTATGCGATCAGTGCACTCGAATGCAGTCGGGGCTGCGTCGGGCCATCGCTCGCGGGCGCAGCGATCGGCGCTCTCGCCGCTGCCGCCGGCGTCGCCGCAATCGCCGCGCTCGTTCTGCGATCCATGAGCGAGTGGGCTGATCAGGCCTCGGTGACACACCGACGGAGGGGCCGACGTCGCGGACGCGGCCCGACAGCCCGGTTGGGAGATGACAAGGCGGTACAGCCGTGACCACCAACGTTCTCGCGGTCGAAGACGACGAGCGGATTCGCACGGCGCTGCGACTGGCGCTCGAAGACGAAGGCTGGCACGTCAGCGAGGCCGAGTCGTGCGAAGAGGCGCTCGAGCGATTCGCTCCCGACGGCACGGACGTGGTGCTCGTGGACATCATGCTGCCCGGACTCGACGGCTTCGAATTGTGCCGATCCATCCGGCGGATCAGCCATGTGCCGATCATCATGGTGACAGCCCGCGACGACACCCATGACGTGGTTGCAGGGCTCGAGGCCGGTGCTGATGACTATCTCACCAAGCCGTTCGCTCCCAAAGAACTCTCGGCGCGGATCAGGGCGCTGTTGCGGCGGAGTCGGACCGTGGACGGCAGCGGGCTGCCGCGCACAATCGGCGACCTCGAGATCTATCCCGACGAGGGCGTGGTGCGCAAGAACGACGAAGAACTGCACCTCACCAAGACGGAGTTCCGCCTGCTCTGCGAGTTGTCCGACAACCCCGGCAAGGTGATGAGCCGCGAGCAACTCCTCGAACGGGTCTGGGGCTACGACTACTTCGGCGACGGCCGGCTCGTTGATGTGCATGTGCGCCGGCTGCGCCTCAAGATCGAGGATGATCCTGCCAACCCGCGCTACGTGGCGACGGCACGCGGCATGGGCTACAAGCTGCGAGCCTGAAGTGAAGCCGCGCTGGCCGCGTCGGCAGCGATGAGGGTTCGCTGGCCACGGCCGTTGCGGCGGCTGCTGGGTCCGATGGCGGCAGCCGCGCGCAGGCTGGAGTCATGAGGGTTCGCTGGCCACGGCCGTTGCGGCGGCTGCCGCTACGCGCCCGAGTTGTGGGCGCCTTCACGCTCGGTGCGTGCTTGGCGGCGTTCTTGCTCGTGGTGCTGACGTACAGCCTCTCGCGAGGCTCGATGCTGGGCTCGCGTCAGGACTCCTCCGAAGCGCAGTTCTTCGCCAACGCCACACAGGTACAGGGCTCTCTGCGCGCCGAGAGCCCCGACTTTGCGGTGCTGCTCGAGTCGCTGCCGAGCCTCAGCGGCAGCCGCTCCATTGCGCGCACCGGACCGGATGTCTGGCGGTCGCCGTCGCTTGTTCCCAGCGACCTGCCCGACGAACTGGTGGCCGCTGTGGAGCGATCCGACCAAGCACATGCGATGCGCTACCGGCTGGACGGCGTCCCCCAACTCGCTCTCGGCCTGCGCCTGCGCCCCGCAGCGGTGTCCCAGCTCAGCGAAACGCTGTACTTCGAAGTTGTGCCGCTCGCTGAGATCGAAGCGACGCTGGCGAGCCTGCGGTTGATCCTGGGCGTCGGAGCAGCCCTCACCGTCCTGCTCGGCGTCGCAATCGGAGCGTGGGCCGGCGGGCGGTTGCTGCGGCCACTGGCCACCGTGTCCGACGCCGCCAATTCGATCGCTCATGGCAGATTCGACACTCGTGTCGAGCGCAGCGATGATCCCGATCTCGCCGTGATCGTCGAGTCGTTCAACGACATGGCCGACGCCATGGAACGCCGGATAGCCCGAGATGCTCGCTTCGCGTCCGATGTCAGCCACGAGCTGCGATCTCCCCTGCAAACTCTGCGGAGTTCCGTCGACTACCTGAACGGCCACCGCGATGAGTTGTCGGCCCAGGGAGCTACTGCTCTCGACCTGCTGGCATCGGAAGTTGACCGGTTTCAGCAGCTGGTGCAAGACCTGCTCGAGATCTCCCGGCCCGATGCCGACGGGTTTGTCTTCGAGCGGGGCCTCGTCAATGTGACCGAACTGGTGCAGCACCGGGTGCGGGCGCTTGGCAACGGCGTGAGCCTCGAGATCAGTCCAGCAGCCACCGATGCTGTGGTGATCGGCGACAAGCGCGGGCTGGCTCAGGTCTTTGACAACCTGCTGCGCAACGCCGACAAGCACGGCGGCGGCGCCACTCGCGTGCATCTCACGCAGCCCGGCTATTCCGTCCGGGTCGCCGTGGAAGACAACGGCCCGGGCGTTGCTCCCTCCGAGCGAGATCTGGTGTTCGAGCGCTTTACGCGCGGGGCCGCAGCGCGCAAGCGAGGTGCGGGGTCGGGCGCTGGCTTGGGCCTCGCGCTCGTGTACGAGCACACACGACGCCATGGCGGCTCGGTGCGCGTCGAGACCCGCAGCGACGGCGAGCGAGGCGCACGGTTCGTGGTGGAGCTGCCGATCGCGGGGCACCGATGAGCTGGCACTCGAATTGGCTGCGAGTGCCGCTGGCATGCATCTTGGCCTTGGCTGGATGCGGCCTGCCGACTGACGAGACCCCCAGTGGCATCGACGTGCCCGTCGGCGTCTTCCCCGAGCGTGACGACCAAGCCGTCGTCGGTGTGCCACCGGACACGCCGACGACATCGTTGCACGCCGTCTATTTCCTGCGAGACGGCCTCCTCGTGGAGATGCAGAGACCCTTGGCAGCACCGGTTTTCCTCGATGCGCCCCTCAACAACCTGCTGGCGGGCCCGACGCCTGCGGAAGCGGAGAACGGACTCGAGTCTGCAATCCCGGCCGGCACCGAAGTGGTGGACGTACAGCTCTTGCGCAACAACGTCGTGTCGATCCACCTCAATGAGGTGTTCTTCGAAGTGGAGGGTGCACAGCGAATCCGTGCCGTGGCTCAGCTGGTGTTGACCGCTTCTGCGCTGGCACGGGACAGCCAAGGCGTGCTGTTCTACCTCGATGGGGTGGCGCAGTCGCTCCCTGACGGCGCCGGCACGATCGCCCAGGCACAGCCGGGTCAGCTTCCGCGGGCGCTGCGAGTGGAGGACTTCGGCGAGTTGATGCCGCTCACACCGCTGCGATCTATCTCCTGACCCGCAGCCTGGATCGACGGCCGATCGAGCCGAGTTGTCCGGCGCACTCGGGGCTGCGCGGACTGACGCACGTAGCGCGAACGTGTGCCTGCCCGTATCGCGGCGACGAACATCAGCATGGTGGGAAACACTTCGAGGCGGCCGAACAACATGAGCACCATCATCACCGGCCGCGACCCTCGTTCGAATGCCAGTGCCGATGAGGTCGGTCCCGCTTCACCCAGCGCCGGGCCGACAGTACCTATGGCCGAAACAGCACCGGAGAAACCCGTCTCGAGATCGTTGCCCAGCGCAGTCATCAGCACACCGCCCGCCAGTGCAAGGCCCAGATACAGCAGCACGAAGCCAAGTGCCCGCGCTGCGATGTCCTCGGCGACAGTGGCGTCGCCGAGGCGCATCGGCAGCACGGCCCGGCGATGGCGGGCACGGATGACCTCCCGGACCGCATAACGGGCCACGATCTGCAGCCGCAGCACCTTGATGCCGCCAGCTGTCGAACCTGTCATGCCGCCAATGACAAACAGCGCCAGCAGCACGAGCTGTGCGGAGGGCGTCCAGAATTGCGAGTGGGTGTAGTCGGTCAGTCCGTAGCCGGTGTTGGAGCCCAGCGAGGCCGCGTAGAACGCCGCCTCTCGCACGTTGTCGCCGAGACCGAGCTTGCCCGAATTCAGCACCAACAGGGCTACCGCGGCACCGCCGATGAGCCCCAGGTACCAGCGGAGCTCCGAGTAGCTCCGTCGTTGCGAGCGCGTACGCGTGATCAGGCGCCAATGGATCGAGAAGCTCGCGCCGCACGTGATCATGCCAACGATCAGCACCAGCTCGACGGCCGCCGAGTCGAATTCGGCAATCGACCTCGAGTAGGTCGAGAAGCCCCCGGTTGCCACCGTCGTGAAGGCATGCGCCACCGCATCGAACAGGCTCGTTCCCGCTGCCAGCAGGGCCAGCGCCACCGCCAGCGTGAACGCCCCGTACAGCATCCACAACCGCCGCGCCGTGGCGGCGATACGCGGTGTGAAGCGATCAGCCGTCGGGCCGGGTGCCTCGTTGGCGATGAGTTCCAAGCCGCCCACCTTCAGCGCGGGCAGCACGCTCACCGCGAGCACGATCAAGCCCATGCCGCCGAACCACTGGGTCATGCTGCGGAAGAAGAGGATCCCGTGGGCAACCCCGTCGATGTCGGCCAGGATCGTGGCGCCCGTACAGGTGAAGCCCGAGACGGACTCGAACAGCGCGTTGTCGGCCTCGCTCCAGGCGATCACGCCGCTGAGCAGGTAGGGCATCGTGCCGGCTATCGAGACCGCCAGCCATGCCCATGCCACCGCGGCGAACGCCAGCGGGGAATCTGCCCGGTCCGACGCCGTCGTGATTCGGTACATGGCGCTGCCCACGCCTGCGGTGATGGCTGCGGAGGCCCCCAGCGCGGCTGCACCTCCGCCGCCGTCGATGAGCGCCACAACAGCGGAGATCGCCATGCCGATCCCCACGAACATCAGTGCCACCCCGCTGATGTGCACCGGCATGGACTCGTAGCGCCGTACTTCGGGCAGCGAGCGCAGGCCGACGGAATCGCTCATCGCACTCTCACTCCGTGAGGTCGGCGCCGCCGCCACTGCCCGTGCCGGACTGCCGCCACCGCCGGATAGGCCGCAACGCTCAGCGCCACAGCCGCCGCGGTCACCGACATCCGCCCGCACATCATGAGCAGCCCGGCCGTGACGCGACCTAGCCAATTGGCCGCGTCCAGATGGCCGGTCGAGCCCTCGACGGCCAAGTGCCCGGTCGAGTCCGCGGCCGCCATGGCAGGCCCGACGTTCGACAGCGTGGACACGGCGTAGGTCAGTGCGTCGACGATGTGCAACCCGCAGGCGCCGAGAACGATGGATGCGGGGATGATCAGCAGTGCTGCCAGCAGCAACTCGCCGGTAATGCGGCTGATCGTGGTTTCGGAGATGGTGGAGCGGCCCAGGCGCAGCCGCTCGGCGAGCGACGAGTGGACGGCGCGACGCAGTTCCCGTCCGATGAAAGACGCCAGAGTCAGCAGCCGCACCACCTTGAAGCCGCCCGCCATCGACGCGCTCATGCCGCCGATCAGCATGAGGACCATCAGGAGCGCCTGACTGCCGATCGACAGATCAACGAACGATGTGGTCTCGAAACCGGTCGTCGAGATCACCGACACCACCGCAAACAGCGATTCTCGGATGTGATCAGGGCGGAGGAGGTGCATCCATCCGATGCCGTCGCGTGGCAACAGCGCCACCGCCACCGTGGCGAAGACGATCAGCGTGATGTACAGCCGAAATTCGTAACTGCGAATGAAACGGGCCGGGTCACGGCGCCGTATCGCCAAGAACATGAGCGGCAGGCTAACGCCACCCGCCGCCATGCCGAAGATCGCCACCCATTCAATCGCTCCCGAGCCGAAGGCACCCAGTGAGCCCACCTGGGTGGAGAAGCCGCCGGTCGAGGCCGTAGTCAGCGCGTGCAGTCCGCTCTGCAGCAACGGCATTCCCGCCGCTGCGTAGCCGACGGCCACCAGCACGGTGAGCGCGCCATACAGCAGCAGCAGCCGGCCCATCGTGCCGGCGCTGCGGGGCGCCAGCCTGCGCGCCGAACGGGTGGCCACTCCCCCATCGGTGTCCAAGCCGCCCACGCCGAGGTGCGGCAGCACGCGGACGAGCACGACGATGAATGCTCCCCCGCCCAGCCACTGCCCCAGCGCTCGCAGGGCCAGCATCCCGCCGCCGAGATCCAGCATCCCGCTGCCAGGACCGGCTTCGGCGATGGCGGTGCTGTTGGTGCCAGTCACTGTCGCGGCGGCTTCTGCAAATGCCGTCGCAAGCGCAGTGGGTCCCACCGCGCCGGTTGCCAGATGCGCAATCGCGACGGCGGCCACCGCTGCGAACGATCCGAGCACCAGCGCCGTCAAGGTCTGGCGCTCGGTGATGCGCCGCTCGAACCGGCACAGTCGCAGCAGACCCAGGGCGAACAGCGCTATGGCAACGCCCGCGATCAGCAGCGGGACGGCATCGGTGCCGGACTCGCCGCTCGCAGCAACCCGTCCCCCGAACAGCCAGTCGAACACCGCGCACATCGCAAACACCGGCGAGGCGGCGGCCAGCACGACCAAAGCCGTGATGGCAAGTGTCGACTCGTACGGTCCGCGAGCCCACCTGTGCAGCACGCCGTCGGCGCCTCGCACCGCGCGCACCACCAAACGGCGAAGCCTCTCGCGCTCGGTAGCCCGGCGAGCCGGACGGGTTGTCACCGAAAGGCCTGCTTGACCTCGTCCACGCAGTCAGGCGTCACAAAGGCGACCACGTGGTCCCGCGCCCTCAGCTCGCTCCGGCCCCGGGCAATGCGAGCCTTGCCGTCCCGCACGATTGCAGCCAGCAGCATCTGCCCCGGCAGGTGAAGATCGCGCACCGCCGAGCCGTCTGCCTGCGAACCGGCGCCCACCGCGAACTCCAGCACCTCGACATCGCCCTCGAGGAACGTCGCCACGGCCGTGACGTCTCCCCGCACCATGCGCAGGACCATGTTGGCGCTGGCGGTGCGGGGAGACAGGGCAGCGTCGATGCCGACCTGCTCCAGCAGCGGCAGCAAGGACAGGCGGTGCACCACGGCGATCGTCTCGCTGGCGCCCTCGGATTTGGCGTACAGGCACGCCAGCACATTCGCGTCGTCTTCGCCGGTCACCGCCACGACGGCGTCGAAGCTGCCGATGTTCTCGCGCGCCAGCACATCGATGTCGGTGATGTCCCCGTGCAATACGAGCGCGCCTGCGTGGCGCTCGCTCAGCTCGAGACAGCGGTCGTACTGCTGCTCGATGATGACCACATCGACGTGGCGCTCGAGCAGTCGGCTGGCCAGCAGCCCCGCAGTCCTTCCGCCGCCCAGAATCATCACGCGGCGCAGGTCCGTGCGGTGAAGTCCCATGATGTTCATCAGTTCGCGGCGACCTTGGCGACGGCACACCACTCTGAGCAAGTCGTGCGGCTGCAACGTCGTGTCGCGTCTCATCACGGTGGTCTCGCCGTCACGTGACAGTGCGCCGAAAATGAAATCCCATTCGGGCTCGTAATACGCACCCACCTCGGCCATGGTCTTGCCGACCAGGGGTGCATCGTCGGCGAGGTGTGCGCCGACGACCAGCACCTCGCCGTTGGCGAGCTCGTTGATGTCCGATGCGCCGTGGTAGACGAGCAGATCCATGATCGTGTCGGCAGTCTGCTCGTCGGGATCGAGCACCAGGTCCACGCCGATGGCATCGCGCAGGTTGCGGCCCGGGGCGCCGCGCAGATCGCTGTCCTGCAGACGGGCCACGGTGGCGGGGACGCCGCTCTGCTTGGCCTGCATGCACGCCAGCAGGTTCACCTCGTCGGAGTCGGTGACTGCAACCACCACCTCTGCTCGCTCGAGACCGGCCTCGGCGAGCACGGCGGGATTGGTGCCGCTGCCGTTCACCGTGAGCAGATCGACCTCGGACGCGAGCGCACCCAGACGACCGGAGTGCTGATCGATGACCACGACGTCGTTGCCCTCACGGCTGAGGCGTTCGGCGATGTAGCTGCCGACCTCGCCGGCCCCCACCACGAGAATCCTCACAGTTTGCGAATCTACTGCGAGGCACCGTGACGGCCTGCCATCCTGCGTGCTGCAACCTGCTAGCCCATCACACCACAGGAGGTCGGCATGGCATTGGTGGTGGCAATCGACGCAGGCACGACCGGCGTTCGTTCGATGGCGGTCGACGAGACCGGAGCCGAAGTGGCATACGCCTACCGGTCGTTCGCCCAGCACTATCCCGGACCCGGTCTCGTCGAGCACGACCCCGACGAGATCTGGGAGGCCACTGCCGCCACGCTGGCCGAACTCTGCGGCAGCCTGCAGGGTCGCACCGGCCCCCAGGCGCCGACGATCGCAGCGATCGGCATCACCAACCAGCGCGAGACCCTCGTGGCCTGGGATCGCCGGACTTCCGAGCCGCTTGCGAGGGCCTTGGTCTGGCAGGACGTCCGCACGGCATCCCGCTGTGCCGAACTGGAGGCTGCGGGATACCTCGATACAGTGCGCCGACTGACAGGACTCGTGCTCAGCCCCTACTTCAGTGGCACCAAGGCCGAATGGCTGCTGGGGCACGGGGGCGTGCCTCAGACCGCAGACTTGGCCTTGGGCACTGTCGACAGCTGGCTGATGTGGAAGCTGAGCGGCGGTGCCGCTTTCACCACAGATGCCACCAATGCCTCGCGCACGCTGCTGTATGACATCAACGTGGGCGAGTGGTCTGAGCCGATGTGCGATCTGCTGTCGGTTCCGATGGCGGCGCTGGCCGAGATTCGCCCGTCAGCGGATCGGTTCTGTCTGACAGCGGATACGACTGCACTGGGGCCGGGAATCGCCGTCAGCGGCGTGGCCGGCGATCAGCATGCCGCGTTGTTCGGCCAGGGCTGCCATCACGTCGGGATGGCCAAGAACACCTACGGAACCGGCTCATTCGTGCTGATGAACGTCGGCGACACCTGCCCTTCCCCGGTCGAGGGATTGCTTACGACGGTGGCTTGGGATCTCGGTCGTGGACCCGTCTACGCCCTCGAAGGCTCGATCTTCGCGACGGGAGCGGCCGTGGGATGGCTGACCGGCATTCTCGATGGTGCCGCAGATCCCGCCGCAGTCGAGACGCTGGCCTGCAGCGTGGATGACAGCGGCGGGGTGATCGTGGTGCCGGCGCTCGCCGGGCTGGGCAGTCCCTGGTGGGATCCGACCGCGCGCGGCGCCATCATGGGCCTCACCTTCGCGACGCAGTCGGCGCACATCGCGCGTGCAGCGATCGAATCGATGGCGCTGCAGACCCGTGACGTCATCGCAGCCATGATCGACGGCGCCGGCCGTGACATCGCAGAGCTGCGCATCGACGGCGGCGCGGCGACGAACGACTTGCTGTGCGCCATCCAAGCCGACCAGCTCGGAGTCGCCGTCAGCCGACCTGTGGTGACCGAGACCACTGCCCTGGGCGCGGCGATGCTGGCGGGTCTGGCCGAAGGGGTGTGGTCTTCCCCCGCCGAGGCGGCGTCGCTGTGGCAGCTTGATCGACGTTTCGAACCCGATCCGCAGCGCGCGGACGCTGACGAGCTGCACGGGAGATGGCGCGAAGCGCTCCGGCGCTCACTGCAGTGGCCGGGGGGCTGAGACCCCGTCGGCCTCGGGGCCTGCCGCCGGCCGGTGTCAGGTCGGCGGCGGCAGCGCGTCGAGAACTGTGCGCAATTGGGCCACTGCTTGGCGGATGCGGTGCTCGTTCTCGACGAGCGCGAACCTCACGTGGCCCTCACCCCCTGGTCCGAACCCCACTCCGGGCGACAGGGCCACATTGGCCTCGTTCACAAGCAGCTTGCAGAACTCGACTGACCCCATGTGCCGGTACGGCTCGGGGATCTTGGCCCAGGCGAACATCGTCCCTTTCGGCGGGGGCAGATCCCAGCCGATGCGTCCGAGACCGCGCACCAGGACATCCCGGCGGTTGCGGTAGGTCTCGCGCACTTCGGAGGGGAAGTCGCGGTCCTCGTTCATGACGACGGTGGCCGCTATCTGGATCGGCTGGAAGGTGCCGTAATCGAGGTAGCTCTTGAGCTTGGCCAGCGCCGCGATCACCTCGGCGTTGCCTGCGCAGAAGGCCACCCGCCACCCTGCCATCGAATAGGACTTGGTGAGGCTGTAGAACTCGACCGCGACCTCCTTGGCGCCCTCGGCCTGCAGGATCGAAGGCGGCTCGTAGCCATCGAACCCGAGGTCCGCATATGCGAAATCATGCACGAGCAGCACCTCGCGCTCACGCGCGAAATCCACGATTCGTTGCATGAACTCGAGATTGACACAGGCCGTGGTGGGGTTGTGGGGGAACGACAGCACGATCACCCGAGGCCTGGGCCACGAGTACTCGAATCGCTCCACGAGTCGCTCGAAGAACGTCTCACCGACGTCGAGCGGCACCTCTCGCACACTGGCACCGGTGAACAGGGGCCCGAAGATGTGAATCGGGTACGAGGGCGCCGGCACGAGGCAGGCGTCTCCCGGCGCGAGCAGGGTCCACATGAGGTGCGAGAAACCCTCCTTGGCGCCGATCGTGTTGATGATCTCGCTGTCGGGGTCGAGCTCGACCCCCCACTGGCGTCGGTACAGGTCCGCGGCGGCTTCGCGCAGCTTGGGAATGCCGCGGCTGGCCGAATAACGATGGTTTCGCGCATTGAGTGCGGCTTCTGCCAGCTTCTTGACAGCGCGTTCGGGCGAAGCCAGATCGGGATTGCCGAAACCCAGATCGATCACATCGGCGCCGGCGCGCCGACGCTCGATCTTCAACGCGTCGATGATCGTGAAGACGTAGGGCGGCAAGCCCTCGATGCGGCGGAATTCCATGGCCCCGGCGGACTTCCCGTGGTCCTAGCTCTCTGGGCCGGCTTCGAGGCGGGCAGCGAAGTCGGCCAGCGCGGTGTGGGCGATCCTGCGTTCGGCCCGGCGCTTGACAAAGCCCGGCAGCGGCACGGCAAGCTCCAAGGCGAGCTGGTAGAGCACCTCGGTACGCCCAGGCTCGGTCGTCGGATTGAATTCGTACCGACCGTCGAGCTGCTTGACGACATCGCCGTCGACGAGCTTCCACGCCAGCCGGTGCGGTGCTCCGCCGTGGTCATACGCGAGCGTGTACCTGGCCGTGCGCCCGAGGGCCTCGACGCGGAACGCCGCCTGTTCGACGCGGCCGTCGAGATCGCGCTCGATGACCGAAGCGGACGAGATGTCGGTAGCCCATTCGGGGTAGCGCTCGATATCTGCGATCAGCGCATAGCACTCTTGGGGTGACGCGGCCACAACCGTGGTCATTGTCATCTCGTCGATCATGGACAGATCCCCCCTTCGGCACCGTGTTCACTCCATTGTCTCAGGATGAGGCGCTCGACGGGCTGCTTTTGTGCGGCGATTTGTTGACAGTCACCCAACGCGTCGCAATCTGGGTCGCCAACGATCCCGCCGCTGCTCGGGTCAGGCCAATGCTGCGGCCAAACCCTGCGCGAGAGTGTCGTAGGCGAAATGCTCGGTCGCTGCGGCACGTGCGGCGGTGCCCATCTCGAATCGCCGAGCTCGGTCTGACAGCAGTTGTGAGATCGCACCCGCAACCTCGGTCGCCTTGTCCGGTCGGTCGACGACCAGTCCCGTCTGGCCATGCCAGACGGCCTCGTGACTCCCCCCGGAACGTCCCGCCACCGCAGCGACACCGCAGGCGGCCGCCTCGGCGAACACGATGCCGAAACCCTCCTGCTCCAGCCCCGCCCAGCGGCTGCGGCACGGTGCTGCAAAGACATCACCCATGGCCATGAACTGCGGCAGCTCTTCGGCGTCGACTCGACCCACGAAGCGAACCGTTGCTGCGCTGTCGCGCGCCAATCGCTCCAACCGGGCTCGATCCCGGCCGGCCCCTCCAATGGCCAGGGCCAGCCCGGGATGGCACCGGGCGAGGTCCGAGACCGCGGAGATCACCGTGTCGAAGCCCTTGCGCGGCACCAGCCTGCTCAGGCTCACTACGAGCGGTCCGTCATCCAATCCGTAGCGCGTCCGGGTCGATTGTCGTTCGCCGTCGTCTCGTGGGACGAACCGCTCGGTATCGACGCCGGGCGGCACCTCGACGATCGGCAATGCCGTGCCCGCGCAGCGCTCGGCTTCCGCGGCGGCATACCCGCCTGCGGAAATGACCAGCGACGCTGACCGCAGTACGTGCGACATCAGTGCGCTCAGCCCCGCAAGCCGCGCGGGGATCGCGACCTCGGCGCCGTGCAAGGTGACGCCATAGCTCAGGCCCAACCGCGGCCCCAGTGCCCCGAGCGGCAACGCGGGATCGAGCAGGACCATCTCGGCGCCTACTTCGCTCGCCAACGACCTGATCCTCCGCATGAGGCCCCGGTGGGGCAACAGGACCGGTTCGCGGGTCCGCACGATGCGCATCGGAGCAGCCGCATCGAACGCTGCCGCACCCCGATAGGGCGTGGTCAGCACCGTCACGCCGTCCGGTGGCAGCCGCCGCCACAATTCCCACAGGTAGTTCTGGATTCCGCCGATCTTGGGCGGGAAGTCATTCGTGACGAGCAGATGGGGTCGCATCAGTCGCTGCTGCTGCGAGGCGCGGTTGGCCTGGCAAGCTCGGCGGCTACCAGCCCGTCAGGGTCGTGCGCTGCGAATCCGTCCGCTTCTGCCTCGTCGACCAGGTCAGCTCGGCCGAGGCGGCGAGCAGCCCACACTGCGTGGCTGGCAACCATGGCCGAGGGCGACGCGAGCGCTTGGCGCAGCACATCGGTGATGCCCGGCTCGGCAGGGTCGCCGACATTGCCGAGGACGACCAGCGCGTTGCGACGCAGGTACTCAGGCCTGCGACGAGGGATGTACCAGTGACCGAAGGTGTCCATGAGACCATCGTCGGTCATGCGCAGCAGATCGGCGATGTCGATTGAGCTGCTGCGCGTCTGGCGGCCACCACGGAGCTCCACAGGCTGAGGTTGGGAATGGCGTCGGGAACGGGACGGCGCGCTCACCGGGTCGTTGTACGGGCAGACGACCTGGCAGTCATCGCAGCCGTAGATCCGGTCGCCCAGAGCGACCCGGTATTCCGGTGGGAATGCGCCGGGAGCCTGGACCAGCCATGCCAGGCACCGGTTGGCATCGAGCACCCCTGATTCATCCAGGGCGCCGGTAGGGCAAGCGGACTGGCAACGGCGGCACGTGCCGCAGCCGTCGAGTTGGGCTTCGGTGGCGACGGGCAGTGCCGCTGTCGTGACCACCGAGCCGAGCACAGTCCACGAGCCAAGCTCACGCGACAGCAGCATCGTGTTGCGGCCCAGCCAGCCGAGCCCTGCGCGCGCCGCTGCCGCCCGATCCACGAGGCGGTTGTCGTCATAGACGACACGCGCTTCGAACCCACCGCAGCGCAGTACCTCGCTGACCGCCTCGAGCCCCTCGCGCAGCTCTCCATAAGCGTCAGATGCGACATACGCCGCCACGGCGGCACGGTTGGCGCGGTGAACGGGACCCGAACCACCGATGTGCTCTGCGGGTGGGGAGTAGGCGCGTGCACATGTCACGATGCTGCGTGCCCCCGCCAAGATCGCCGCAGGGGTGGTCGAGCGCTCGGGTCTCCCATAGGTGAACCACATGCCGGCGTGCAACCCGGCGGCTTTGCGCTCGATGATGGCTCGGCGCTCGTCTTCAAACGGCGCCACGTCGGTCACGCCGACTGCGTCGAGCCGGGCGTCGGAGGCTGCTTGCCGAATCTTCCCCAGCAGCGCCCGGTCGGGCCCAGCAGCCATGGCACAAGTGTGCCGCGAGCGTCCCCAGTGGCACGAGGTCGAAGACGGACAGGCTGCCTCGAGCGCGAGATGGCACAAGTGTGCCGCGAGCGTCCCCGGTGGCACTGCGAGCTGGGAAGGCGGTTCCGATCAGGCGGGCTCTCATATATTGGATGTCACCAGTAGCCGCGGCCGGTGCGATGTTCGAAGACCAAATTGACGTTTGGGTTGGCCGCCAGTACGGCCCGTACAAGATCACCGGAGTGCTGGGGCGTGGCACGGTGGCGCACTGTTACCGGGCGACCACGCTGAGGGGCAACGAGGTCGGCCTCAAGGTTCTGACGCCGTTCGCCGAGGCCCGAGCGGAGGTGCGCTCGCTCTTCGAGCAGGAATACGAGCTCATGGCCCGCTTGGACCATCCCAATGTGCTCGCAGTACACGGGGCCGGTGTGATCGGCGGAGCGCACTACATCGAGATGGAGATCGTCGAGGGCGAGACCCTGGCCGACAGGTGTGCCAGCCGCCACCCGCCGTCGCAGGCTGAAGGCATCGCCGCGATCCAGCAGATCTGCGCAGCTCTCGACCACGTCCACGAGCGCCGGATCGTGCATCGCGATGTCAAGCCGTCGAACATCATGCTCGACCCCCTGCCCGACGGCAGCGATCGGGCAGTGCTGTTCGACTTCGGCCTCGCTCATGACCTCGACGGTCCTCCCTCGCCGCCGGGTCGGGTGTACGGCTCGCCCATGTACCTCGCCCCCGAGCAGGCCTTGGCTAATCCGGTTGATGCTCGTACCGACATCTACGGCCTCGGGTCGACGCTGTACGTCCTGGCCGTGGGCTCGGCCCCGTTCTACGGCGAACGGAACGACCTGCTGCATGCACACGTCCGGATCCCGCCGCCGGATCCTGCCGAACGTGGAGTGTCGGCAGAGCTGTCAGAGGTCATCTTGACTGCCATGGCGAAGGCGCCCGACAACCGCTTCGCGAGCGGCGCCGATCTCGCAGCGGCATTAGCCACCCTCGAGATTCCCGCACACGAGAGCGAACGCCGCCGGGGGCTCCTGC
Organism: Acidimicrobiia bacterium; assembly: GCA_022828045.1. Lineage (GTDB taxonomy): Bacteria > Actinomycetota > Acidimicrobiia > Acidimicrobiales > Poriferisodalaceae > Poriferisodalis. The sequence continues at coordinate 21,697 of JAJEIW010000253.1, forward strand.
GCCGGCTGACAAGCCGGGCATAGCGACGGGTTCAGTTCACGCCGTGCCGGTAGCGCTCGACGACCTCAGCTTCGTCGATGCCGTACACCAGGACCGTCTCGGGCGGGACGTCGTCGAATGCCACGATCGCCATGACCCGCCGATCCCCAGGACGGACCGCGACGACTGTGCCTGTCCTGCCCACCAAGGCGGAACGGCGCTCGTCGGACGTGCTGGCCAAGCGGACAATGTCACCGACACCGAACGGCAACGAGAGACCGACAACCACGTCAACTGGCGTCGGAGGACAGCGCGTTCGTGAGGCTGACGGCGGCCTCGAGCTTCGCGGCAGCGCGCCCGTCGGCAACAGCCTGCCGGGCCATTTCATAGCCCTCGGCAAAGTCTCCGGCCAGGCCTGCGACCACCAGGCCGGCGCCCGCGTTCAACTGCACGATGTGTGCTCGGGGTCCGGTCTCCTCGACGGCGACAATCGCTCGGAAGATGTCGGCATTCTGTTGAGGGCTTCCGCCCCACAGTGCGGCACGGTTGACGCGTTCGAGTCCGATCAAGGGCGGATCGAAGAGGAACTCATCGGCGATCTCGCCGTCGCGGACTTCGTAGATGCGCGTCACGTCGGTCAGCGTGATCTCATCGAGACGGTCAGCACCATGGACGACGAGGCAATGCTCGGCTCCCCTGGCGGCCAGCACTCCGGCGACGCGGGGTGCCATCACCGGGTCGCTCACACCCAGCACCTGCCGGGAGACTTTGGCGGGATTCGCTAGGGGCCCGAGAAAATTGAAGGTGGTCGGCACACCGAGCTCGGTGCGCACGGGCCCGGCAAATCGCATCGCCGGGTGGAACAGCTTGGCAAACGCAAAGCCCAGCCCGATCTCTGAAATGCACTGCTCGACAGCGGGCCCGTCGAGTTCGATCTCGAGGCCGAGTGCTCCCAGCGTGTCGAAGGAGCCCGACGACGATGTCGCCGCCACCGAGCCGTGCTTGCAGACCACTGCGCCGGCGGCCGAAGCAACGAAGACCGCCATGGTGGACACGCTCAGGGCATGCTGCTGGCGCCCCGGCGCCCCGCCGCTGCCGACGATGTCGATCGCTCCCGCGGGAGCGCTCAACGGGACTGCCGCGTCGTGCATGGCGTCGACGAGGCCGGTGAGCTCGGGAACGGAGCCGCCCTTCATTCCCAGGGCGATGATGAATCCGGCCAGCTGGGCGTCGGTGGCCCGTTCGCCCAGAATGCTGCCGAGCGCTGCGCGCGCGACCTCCGGAGAAAGGTCGATGCCCGCCACCAAGTCAGTGAGCACGGCTTTCCAGCCGCCGAAGTGCTCGAGAGGATGTGCTTGGGCTTCGTCGGACTCGGCCATGTCTGCACCGCCACTGCTCAAGATGCCGGCTCGTACGTGCCAGCCTGTACGGGCCGGAGATTAGCGATATGCCACAGTGCGCTCGCCCCCGCGCCCGGACGCGTGCCGTTCAGGCCCGGCGCGCCCCCTCGGATCGCTCAGTTGGACGCGGCGGCAGCTTGCGCGTTGCGGGCGCGTGCGGCGGCACGGCGGCGGCGGCGGATGATGCGTACGCGTTCAGCGGCCGTCTGCCCTCCCCACACGCCCTCTTTCTCGCGAACCGCGATCGCATATTCCAGGCAATCGCCCGATACCGCGCATGCCGCGCAGACCGCCTTCGCTTCGAACGCGGTCTCGTCGTCCTCTGAGGGGTAGAAGATCTCAGCTTCGAGGCCTCGACAGGCGGCGTGGCGCTGCCATTCGAGCATGTCGGCGGCAAAGCTGTCCTGGTGGGCGGCCACGACTCGAACTGGTTCTGCGCTCGATGGTCGCTGTCCCACGGTGGGGGGATTGACGCGTGCTGTTGCTGTGGCAGTGGTCATCTCACGCGCAATCTTGCCGATGGGCTGCCGCTTGTCAAGACCTTATGGAGTGTTCAGCAGCCAGCGAAATGTCGAAGTAGCAGCCGATATCTCGGCAGCGCAGACTGTTCGGGCACGCGAGGAGCGCCCCAGACTGGCAACATCGGCCCCTCGCTTCTGGGTGGTGAGAAGACCAATGCGCAGCCTGTTGGGAGTCTTCGGCCGACATGTCGAGAGCCAGGCGTTCCTGCCAGGCGCGATCGTGTCCACTGGCACCGCTCTGGTCGTGGGCGTCGGGGGCGGCAGCCTGGTGGCTGAGCAGACCCCGGCGGCCTATGCCGTGAACGGTGTGCTGTTCGGGAGTCTGATCATGGGCGGAGCGATCGCCGCCTTCCGGGCGCGCGAGAACCATTTGCTGTGCGCGATCCTGACCTCGGGCCCGGTGATGGTCCTCGCCGTCGTGGTGCAGATCATTCGCCGATTCGGCCCCGGTGAGGCTGTCGGGGCGCTCGGCTTACCCCTCGTGATGCTGTTGTCTGCGTCGCTGGCATCGCTGGGCGGCGTGCTCGGTGCCATGGGGCGACAGCGGCGGAGGTCGCTTCTCGACCCGCAGCGGCCTCGTGGACGACGCGCGAGCGGGTCGGGGTGACCAGGGCCGCAAGTAACCTTGCCGTTTGCGGTGAGTCGGCCGGGTGGCCGCGGACTGAGCTGCTTCGGCAGACCGCCATGTGCGGAGCAGCACAGACAGCGCAGTTCGAGGAAGGTCGGGACTCCACAGGGCAGGGAGCTGGCTCGCAACCAGGCGCCGCGAGGCGACGGAAAGTGCAACAGAGAGCAGACCGCCGATGGACCGGGCCGAGCCCGGTCACAGGCAAGGGTGAAACGGTGCGGTAAGAGCGCACCATCGCCGGGGGCGACTCCGGCGGATCGGCAAACCCCTCCCGGAGCAAGGCCAAGCAGGGATCGGGCGGCCCGTCCGATGATCCCGGGTAGGCCGCTCAGATGGATGGCCACCCCGACGGCACCAGCCGACGGACAGAATCCCGCCTACAGGCCGGCTCACCGCCCCGGCGAGGCGCCGTCGGGCTTCAGCGTTGCCGACCGGTTCAATTCCTCAGCCATCCAGATGGGTGGTCTCGTTGTACGACGTGAGTCGTGGCGCCGTTCCGCGGAAGCCGATCCGGGTGATCTGCGCCTGCGACACGTGCAGGTGCCACGAGATCTCATCGGAGGCTCTCAGCGCCCATCGCACGGCCGACTTGATCGGCGAGACGTGGGTGAAGACGGCCACACGCTGACCAGCAGCCACCGCGGCCAGCTCATCGCACGCCGCGCTGACGCGGTCATTGAGCTGTGCCAGCGATTCACCTCCGGGTGGCGCAAAGTCCGTGTCGGCTCGCCAGCGCTGCCAGTCGGAGACTCGTACTTCGGAGATCGGGAGTCCATCCCAATCGCCGTAGTCGAGCTCGGCCCAGCGCTCGTCGACAGAAACCTCCAGGGCCGTCAGCTCGGCTGTGGCCTGCGCTGTCTGGCGTGCCCGCAGCAACGGCGAGGAGATGATGCGATCCGGCCGCTCATCGATTCGGGACAGTGCTGCCGCGATCTGATCCGCCTGCCTCGCGCCCATCTCGTCCAGCTCATTGTCGACGCGACCTTGCAGCAGTCCCGCCGCGTTGGCACTCGT
>JAJEIW010000065.1 GCA_022828045.1 Acidimicrobiia bacterium
CTTGGGACTCAACATTCAAGGCGACCCCGACGCGGCCTTCCGCATCGGGCACATGGGGCACCTCAACCCGCCGATGCTGCTCGGGACCATCGGCACCATCGAGGCCGTGCTCGGATCCATGGATGCGCCGATGGGTGGTTCGGGGGCCGCAGCAGCGGCCAGCGTCATCGCCGAGGCCACCACGCCGGTGCCCAAGCCGGCCCCCGGCCCCGAGGATCTCTGGTCCTAATCTGTCGCCGTGACCTTCGAGGCTGGCCAACGCGTCCGGCTGCATGGCGAGTCCGACTTCGTGATCGTGAGCGGGGCGGTGCCGCTGCTTGACCGTACGGACGGCACGCGCTTATTCGTGACTGACTCGGACGGTGGGCTGCGCCAGATCGACCTAACGCCGGGAGAGGTTGCGCAAGTCGAGCTGCTCGTCCCGGACGCTGGTGCCCCGCCAGCTAGAGCGCTCGCCGGAATGTGGGCGGCATGGATGCGCCATACCTGCGGCTCGCCATATCCCTCCGCGCTGGCGAGCAGCCCGCTGCGGCCCTACGCCCACCAGAGCGAAGCCGTATACGGAAACATGCTGCGCCAGCCGATGCTGCGGTTCCTGCTAGCCGACGAGCCGGGCACCGGCAAGACGATCATGGGCGGACTGTGGCTGCGAGAAGCGCAACGGTTGGGCCACGTTCGGCGGGCGCTCGTGGTGTGTCCCGCGCACCTCGTGAGCAAGTGGCAACTCGACTTTGAGCGCTTTCTGGGAGGGGGCTTGCGTCGCATTACCGCTGCGACGGCGCGTGAAGGCGCGCTTTCCGGTGCGCACACCCTGTGGGTGGTTTCGCTGGAACTGGCAGCGGTCAACCCTGCGGTCTATGAAGCGATCCACCCGGATGCCGCGGGCTGGGACGCCGTCATCATCGACGAAGCACATCGACTGACTCCGACTGCGCAGACTCTGTGGCGCGTCGGGCAGATGCTGTGCCGCACGCCTCGCGCCGTGCTCATGACGGCGACACCGCATCGTGGCAATGAGTGGCTGTTCCGTTCGCTCATGCACCTCGTCGACCCAGAGGTCTACCCAGCCGTGGAGGACGTGAACGACGAGCAGCCGGCGAGCAAGCTGACGCCCGGCGCCATGCACTTCTTGCGGCGCATGAAGGAAGAACTGGTCGGCTTCGACGGCGAACGGCTCTTTCTGGCCCGACGAGCCGACAATGTGAGAGTCCCGTTGAACGCTGCCGAGCGGGCCTACTACAACGAAGCGCTCTCGTTGGTCGACCGCTATTTTCCGCCCGCCGCGCAGAGCTTGGCGCGCATGGTGTACGGCAAGCGGGCGGCATCGTCGCTGTACTCGCTCGCGGAGACGCTGCGCCGCCGCATGAACCGCATTGGCGTCCAGAGTCCCGCCGATGCTGCTCGTGAGGCAGACCCGGACGGCGAAGACGACGAAACGGCATCCGAAGCGCGGGTGGTCAACGAAGACTCGGTCGACGCTCGGGCGGAACGCCGCGAGATTGCCCAGGTTCTGGACCGGCTGGACGCATTCCTCACCTACTCAGACGAAGTCAGGTCGTCCAAGTGGCCGCGCATGATCGAGGAGTGCCTTGCGCCGAACGGCATTTCGGCCGGTTCGGGTGAGCAGGTGGTGGTATTCACCGAGTACGCCGATACAGCGGATTGGCTGTGTGATCGGTTCGCATCGGCAGGGTTCACGGCGCAGACTTACTCGGGCCGTGATTCCCACGTCGTACGTGACGAGACTCGGTCCCAGTTCGCTGCGGGCAAGTTCGAGGTGCTGATCTCCACCGACGCCGGCAATGAGGGCATCGACCTGCAGAGTGCCCATGTGCTGGTGAATTGGGATATCCCGTGGTCGCTTGTGCGCTTGGAGCAGCGCATGGGTCGGATCCACCGCATCGGCCAAGGCCGAGACGTTTGCCTCTACAACATCGTCGCTACGGACACGCGGGAGGGCGACGCTCTGGCTCGGTTGCTCGACAACCTGGTTGCGGCGGCCAATGAGCTCGACGGCAAGATGTTCGACAGCCTGCGCCTAATAGCCGAGCAAGCGTTCGATGAAGCGAACGTGCCCGACTTGGCGAAGATGCTCGGCCGTTGCTTTGAGGGAGAGAGTGCGCAGTCAGTTGCACTGGAGGCAATCGGTCGGATCACCGCCGAGCGGCTCCGGCAAGCGCACGAGCGCCAGAGCAACGCGGAGGCGCATCTCCATAGTCCTGTCGAACTGGGAGCAGCGCACCAAGTGCTGCACGATGACCGTCTGCAGCGCATCAACCCGCATGTCGTTGAGCGTTTTGCGAGCGTTGCCGCCGCTGCCGACGCGATCACGTTCGAGCGGGCCGCAGCCGCCGATACGGGGTTCTGGCTGCTGGGCAGCAAGGAAATGGAAGTACCGGAATCGCTCATGCCGCGTACCGGAGAGACGCTGCGACTGGTGGCGACGAGCAGCGTCGCTAAGCAGCAAGCGGCATTGGCCGGAGTGACCTCGGCCGTCGATGCGGTGGTTCTCGGACCTGGCGAGGACGCCTTCGGGGACCTCGCTGCGGCCGTTGGGGTGCATGTAGCGCCGGAATTGTTGCGAGGCGGCGTTCTGTACGACCCAAACGAGGCCGACGACTACGAACTGCATGTTTACGAAGGCGACGTAGCGGAAGGACGAGCGGCCGCGCGCCGTCGATGCTTCGCCGTCAAGACGACATCGGCAGGCGCGCGCTCGGTTCCGTGGGCGATTCTGGCCAATCTGACGGTTGAGCAACCACAGAATTGCGGGGGGGGGGGTCGCTAGCTGCGTCGGCCTTGCATGAACCCGAGGTTGAAGCCAGCGCGGCGTACACCGCGAGCCTCGAACGTGATCGGGAACTGAGTCGCCGCCAGCAACTGCTCGACGAATGGCTCGCAGGTGCCGTACAGCAGCTACGCGAGCTTCCCAACCAACTCACGGACGACATCGCCGACCGCAATGAACGGCTGACGCTGCGCCGCCGCCTCGAAGATGTCACCGGAAGACGGATTGCCGAGTTGCATTCGGTGAGCAGGGTCAGCGCGCCAGGCGAAGTGCGCTGGCTGGGCTGGGCTCGGGTGATCGGCTGTAGTCAGGACGCAGCGGTCGATCATGGCGACAGCGAGTCGGTCGCTGTCGCCTATGTCGTCAACCGTCTCGGCAGCGAGGGCTTCGCCGTCACGGACCTGCAGACAGAGGGTCAGGGCTACGACTTGCATGCTCGGCGGGGCAGCGAGCTGAGACTGGTCGAGGTCAAGGGCATCGCTGGCAGCGCCGCCAGCACCGGCATCAGTCTGACCGGCGGCGAATGGGTACGTGCCGCGCTGCAGGGAGATGCGTACTGGCTGTATGTCGTTGACGACTGCGACAGTGGCGGTCGGCTCTTCGGCGAGTACCGCGATCCGGCGGCGCTGTTCGCGAGCTGCGCGGTGGAAATCACCAATGTCCGCATCCGCGGGTCCGACCTCGCAGCGGCCCGCGAGCCGTCCCATCGGCAGGAGACGGCGGCATGACGCGCATGATCGAGCGCTGGTTCCCGTGCGCCGAGGTCACGGCCAATTCGAAGGCCGGCTGGGGCTCCGGCAACACCGAGAAGGCCCTGTTCACCTGGTTCGCGGCGCGTCCGCTGGCGCAGGCCAAAGCCGCAGTGATCTGCTCGCTGCTGCCGTGGCCCGACGACGAGAGCGAGCAAGAGGAACTGCAAAAACTGGTCCGCGATTCCATGACCGGCTACGACGCGATGCACGACGAGCTGACGGACGAACTGGCCAAGCACTACCCCGACGACGCGTCGATGCTGGACCCGTTCTCGGGCCGAGCGATGATTCCCTCCGAAGCCGCCCGGCTGGGCGTCAAGGCATGGGGCATCGACTACTCGCCGGTGGCAACGCTCGCGGGGAAGCTGCTGGCCGACTACCCGCTGCGCGACTGGTCGGATGAGCCGGCGCTGCCGTTCGACGGCTACGAAGAGCACTCGCAGCGCTACCCGGAGCCGCACTTGCGCTTGCTCTGCGATGTGGAGTTCTTGCTTCAGTTGATCGGCGAACGTCACGAAGCCGAGATGGACGAGTTCTACCCGAAAGTCGACGGCAAGCGCCCGTGGGCGTACCTGTGGGCGGTGACGATTCCGTGCAATGAGTGCGGCCGTGAGTTCCCGTTGATAGCGGACCTTCAACTGCGGCGGCCGAAGCCCAAGAAACATGATCCTGGTCAGTCGTACGAGCTCATCGCTGATTCCACGAATGGCTCGATTGACGTTGTGGTGCACGACGGCGAGCCGCGGATTCCACCGACTCTTGTCAAGTCTGCGGGCAGCGGTCGAGGTCGGGCCGCAGTCTGTCCATTTTGCAAGTACGTCCATTCCCACGCAGAGCACACCCGAATTCGGGAGAACGGGCATGCCGGGGACGTATTGCTGGTGGTCGCAGATCTCGATCTCGAAGTCGGCAAGCGCTACCGGGAGCCAACATCAGCCGAACGACAGGCTGCAGCGGCGGCGGAAGCGGCGCTTGCGTACTGCGAGCCGTTCGCCGCTGATCTGCCTGCCGTGCCCGACGAGCGAGCTCTCGGTTCAACCGGACCACGGCAGTACTCGCGATACGGCTACAGAACCTTCGGTGACTTCTGCCATCCGCGTCAAACGCTGGCTCTTATCGACTTGGCGCGAGTCATTGATGAGACAGCGAGTGAGCTGTCCTCCATTGACGGTGCGAGCCGTACCTACGTTCTCGCTCTCAGTGCCTATTCGGCCTCGGTTCTGGTGAGGACCATGAATCGACGCACGCGAGGAGCGCGCTTAGAGGTTGCAGGTCAGAAGGCATCCCATGTTCTCGCTACGGGCGCTCTTGTGCCGTTCGGCAACGACTACTTGGAAGTCGGTTGCGCCGAAGGCCCCGGAACCTGGTCGTCGGTGGCCACATTGTCGATCAACGCGCTTCGTCGTCAACTCGGCAGAGCAACTGGGATTCCTGCCTCGCTTGACCGAGGAAGTGCAACGGCGCTGGCACTCGGCTCAAGCACGTTGAGCGCTGTGGTGACCGACCCCCCGTATGACTCGATGATCGAGTACACGGACTCCTCGGATCTCTTCTATGTGTGGCTCAAGCGTGCGCTGGCAAGCACCCACCCGGAACTGACAGTTACAGCGAATCCGGCTGGAGTTCAGGAGAAGTTCGAAGAGGCCGTTGTCAAGATGACCCACGCAAACAGTGGGGACCATCGAACACCAGAGCATTACGCCCGATGCATCACGGAAGCATTCGGCGAGGCGTGCCGGGTGGTCGAGCACGCCGGTGTCGTAACGATCATGTTCGGCCACGACGACCCCGAGGTTTGGCAGGGCTTGCTTGCGGCGATCCATGCCGCGGGTCTGATCTTGACGGGATCGTGGCCCGCGCGCACCGAGTACGGCAGCCAGATGGGCAAGGCCAACATCGAGACGACGCTCACGTTGGCATGCCGTCCGGCCGCCCCTGACCGCGGCGAAGGCCGGCTCGCCGATGTGGAAGCCGAAATCCACCGGGAGATCGCAGAGCGGATGCCGCTGTGGTCCGACGCTGGGCTCGCCGCACTGCGCGATCAACGTATGGCCGCCTACGGGCCCGCTATGGAGGTGGCGGGCAGGTACAGCACCGTGCTCGACAACCGTGGACGGCCAGTCGAACCCGGCCACTTCTTGACGCTGGCACGCCGGCTGGTGGGCGAGCTGACAGATCTGCGCATCGGCACATTCCCGCTCGATGCCTTCGACAAGCGGACGCAGTTCGCGCTCTCATGGACCCGGCAGTACCGCCGTGATCTCACCGCAGGATCAGAGCCGAGATGGGAGCGCCTGACCCACGACATGGACGAGTCGGAGACCCGCGGCCTGCTCCACAAGGTGAAGTCGACGTACCAGTTCGCGACCGCGGCACGCAGCGGTGTCGGAGCACGCCCCCCAGAGCCAGGCGAGTCCACCATTGATGTCGCGTTCGCCGTGGCTCTGGCGGGCAAATCGCTCAGCGGGGTCGCTGAGGTGCTGGCTGCCACGGACAGCGCTGGTGATGAGTTGTTGTGGGCTGTCATGGCACAGCTTGCCGACGATCTCGGTGATGCCGACCCTGACGGGGACGTGTGGACCTGGGTCACCCGCAATCGTCAGCCGATTCTCACTGGCACCGCAGCACGAGCCGAAGACGAGCGCAGAGCGCAGCGACAGCGCCACGACGAGGGCGAGCAGTCCTCAATGTTCTGAGAGGGGCACACCGACATGAGCAGTACTCCGCCGACTCCTTGGTGGGACACCGTGAAACTGCGACCCGAAGTCGAGGCTGCACAGGGCAATGTCGACGATGTCCAAGCGTCGCTGCACGATGCAGTCTTCGGAGGGCCGACCGGAACGTCGCGCTACGCCGACGCCGGTTACTTCGGGCAGATCACCCATCCCACGGGCAGCCTCGTCGAGCTCATGGCGAAGGTCGCTGTGCGGCTCGGCGCGACCGGCGAGACGTCCCGGCGGGCGCGGGCGCTGTGGCGGCTGGATCAGGCAATGGGCGGCGGCAAGTCGCATGGTCTGATCGGGCTGTGGCACCTGGCCACTCATCCGACCTCGTTCGGCACCACTGACCTCGGCGCGGCTGTAACCGTCAAGGCCAAGGAGATTGCTGGTGCTGGCGCAGTCGCAGACGACTTGCGCGGGCCCAGGTGCGTCGTGCTGGATTGTGACAACCCGGCTCCGCGAGAAGCCCACGACGGCCCTGCCGAGACGCTCGGCGAGCGCTTCATCTGGCGCCTGTTCGATGGGGCCTACAAGAAGTACGAGCACTTCAAAGCGCAGCTGCCGAACAAGGAAGCAGTTGCCGCGGCCCTTGCCGATGTCGGACGTCCGGTGCTGATCCTGATCGACGAGATCATGGACTACATCCGTTGGGTGTCGAACCAGTCGGAGTCACAGGCGCTCGACGACATGGCCTTCCTGCGCTCGCTGCTGGATGCCGTCAACGATGTCGACAACTGCGCCGCGGTGGTTGTGATGATCGCCTCTGAGAAGGACCGCATGGCCGTGAACGACATCGGTCAGCGGTGCCGTGCCGAGCTGGAGGACTTGCTGATCCGCAACGGCGAGGCCACAACGACCTCAAGCGGCGGTGACTTCGCAGACATCATCCGGCGTCGTCTCTTCGACGGACCGCCGCCGCGTGAAGTGACAGACCGATGCGCAGCTTGGATCGAGTCGTGCCAGCAAGGCCCGTGGGTTCGCCAAGTATTCGACAGGCTGCCCCAGGCGACCGGCGACTTCACCGGAGCCGTGGGGCGTTGCTATCCGTTCCATCCGTCGTTGATCAATCTGGCGGAGAACGAGTGGTCACAGCAAGCGGGCTTCCAGCGCGTGCGTTCAACCTTGCAGGTGTTCGCGGCTGCTGCGTACGAGCAATATCGACGCGGCCACGCCGGCGAATGGACGCCGGCCCTCATCGGGCCCGGTGACCTGCCCATGTCGTCGCGCACAGTCCGCGATGCGCTGCTCGACTCGGGCCTGGTCAGCGATCAGCGCATGCAGTCGAGCCTGCGAGAGATCTGCGCTGGCGACATCGTCGATCCAGACCATCTCGACAGGGGCACGGCTCGGCTTGCCGACCTGCGGCGCTCCGACACTGGCTGGGAGCAGCAGAATCCCCGGGTCGCGGAACGGATGGCAACAGCGTTATTCGTGTACACCCTGAGCCCGCGACCACAGGGACGTCGCGGTGCCACGGAGGCCGAACTGCATGCCGCCGCATTCATCCCGTCGAATGCGTTCGGTCCCGGCGATGCCGAGATCGTGTGGCATGAGCTGAGCAACCCCACCGATGGCCTCGCCGCCATCGACTCCACGGCCGGTGCCGGCAAGCAGCCGAAGCGTTGGCACTTCGAGACTCGCCAGACGCTGCCGATGCTGGCGCGGCGTGAACGCGAGGCAGTCACTGACGCCGAACGCGACGAGCGGGTCACGACGGCCGCCTTTGAGCTGGCGAACACCGGGCCGTTCGATGCGGTCCTGGAAGTCCGGGGAGACTTCGCCGCCGATCCTGGTGATTCGGGACTGCGTGCGCTGCTGGGTGAAGCCGGCATCGATCAGGCTCGCAAGTGCCGCCTCTTGGTACTGGACTCGCGCTGGTTCAGCTTGCTCAACGGGGCGGACAGCGCGACCCGAAGCGCCATCGATGCTGCGATGGGACTGGGGCCTGAGCCGCTGCCGATGTCATGGGCGTCGTCGGCAGTGTTCGCAGTGATCAACACCCAGAGCCGGCGCCAGGCCCGCAATCTGGCCGCTGAAGTGATCGCCTGGGAGCGAGTCAGGGACTTGGCGCCGGTTCGAGCCGACGAGGAAATGGCCAAGCGTGCGCGCAGCGAAGCCCGCGAGTCCGGGCGACGATTCGAGAGCTTGGTGAAGCGTGCCTATGCGCATGTGCTGTACCTCGCTGAAGGCCCTGACGGCCGCACGATGAGGGACATCCGCTTCCAGTCCGAGAACCAATCGGCCCTTGACGGCTCGGTGGTGTGGTCGGCACTTCGCGAAGCCAGCAAGGCATTCGCCGCAGGCGACCTTGACTCGACGGCGCTGATGCACAACTTGCGCTCCAACGACTGGGGCCGGCCGCTCTGCGAGATACGCGACGACTTCTGGAAGGCTCCCCGGCTGCCGCTCTTGCCTGGCGGAGAGCGTGATCTGCGCGCCGCGCTCTTCGCAGCCGTAGCGGCGGGCGGTATCGAGATCATCGGTTCCGACGGAGAGCCACGGACTGTGACCGCAGAGAGCCAGATCAACCTGAGTTCGACCGATTTGCGTATCCGCCAGCCAGTACCGGCGGCAACTTCTGGCGAGGAAGCGGACGACGGAAGCGGCGAGACGCAGCCACCGTTCAAGCCGTCAGCGGACGAGGGCACAGAAGCAGGTGAAGAGGCAGACAGTGCGCAGTCTGAGCACCGGGTGACGGTCAGCGTCATGGAGTCATTGCGCGATTCGGACGGCGGCGGGTTGACCGCAGCGGGCTCGCGGGAAGCTCTGCGCCAGTTTCTCTTGGCTGCGGCGAATGCGGTGGACGACGATGCCACCCACCTCCAGCTGAGCCTCAGCATCACCGCAGGCAGCGCCACCAAGGACAAGCTCGTCCTTGCCGCTCAGGCGGCAGATATGAACTGCGCCGTGACCCAGCAGTGACTATGCGGGTGCGAGAAGGTTCCAGATCCTGACGCAGGCGCGACGCTGCTGCATCGCCGGCTCATCGCTGCTCTCGGTGCCGCTGAGCGCTCAGGAATCAGTCTCTGCGCTGGCGGCGCGGCGCAGCCGTGTTCGCTCGCCGTCGTCATACGCAGCCTGCAGTCTCGCAATGCGGTCGTCGTCGGGTCCGAGCAACCTGGCAATCAGGTCCGTCATCTCTGCGAGTTCAATCGAGCGTGCTTCGAACATCTCGCCGAGATCGAACCAGTCCTTGCGTCGGTCAAAGAACGCCTTGAAGAGCGCGAGGTCTTTGCAGCACAGAAACGGCATGTTCTCGCCGAGAAGCGGCCGCCGGACGACTCGCGTCGCTACTTCGCTGTGGTACGGATCGTTTGTCAGAAAGACGTCGACAGCGATGGTGTCGCACGACAGCCGCGCTTGACCGTGTGTCCGCAGATCGGTCTTGTTCTTCTCGGAGGCGATGACGTCATCAGGCAGTGCCGCCAGCGCAACATCGGCCGACTCCGCCTCGATGAAGATATTGACATCGACATCATGAGTAGCGCGCGGCTCAGGGATGCACCATGCCAGTGCGAGGGCGCCGCCGAATCCGTACGGCAGTCCGGAGGCTTCAAGAGATCGGTACAGGTTCGAGATCAACCCCAGGATGTCAGGCGCGAGGACTTGTTCCGGTTGCTCGCTCACGGCGACTCCTGAAGGGCGGGTAGGTCAGTACGGGAGACTGGCGTCGCGGCAAGTGCATCGCAAGGACGAGCAGGCTGGCGAGTTCCTTGCCTCGTTCTTCCTCCGTCATTTCGCGTGGCGGATACTCGCGAGGCGGCAGAAGGCGCGGTGCTTTCGGGGTCATGTGTCCAGTGTGTCACGCGAGATCTGGGCCGATGGGGGCGTGTGCACGGTTGAGGGTCGTCGCTCAGCCGGCGGCGAGCTGGCGGGCGAGTACGACGGTGGCGCTGGTTGCGGCTACTGACAGCACGATGATCCGGAAGCGGGGGCCGGCGAGGCGGGGGCGGAGCCACCTGCCGATCGGCGGCCCGAGTGCGACGGCGGGCAGCAGGCCGAGCGCGAGCCACAGCTCGCGCAGGCCGAATTCCCCGATGATGACGAGGGCAGCGATGATCGCCGTGCCGACGAACAGCATGAAGGTGGCCAAGGTGGCCCGCAGGGTTGCCGGCTCCCAGTGGCTGGCGAAGACGGCGTACACCGGCCCGGGCACGGCCGCCACCGACGACGAGAACGCTGTTCCGGCACCAGCCGCATAATCGGCTCGCCGGCCCTCGGGCGGCCGGAATCCGATGGCTTGCATCGCCACGGCTGCCAGCACGAACACGCTCACGGCGATCGCCAGCGAGCGGTCGCTCAGCACGGTCAACAGGGCGACGCCGCCGACGAGGCCGAGCGGTGCCGCAATCAACTGCCGGCGCAGGGCCGGGGCGTTCAGCGCCGCTCGGTCCGCAATCGCGTTGCGGATGTTGATGCCACCCGCCACCATCAGCATCGGGCCGGGTACGAAGGTGGGTTCCATCACCACCAAGATCGGACCGGCGATGAGGCCCATGCCGAGGCCGATGCAGGCCTGCGTGCCGGCGCCCACCGCGATGCACAGCGCCGCGATCAGGTATTCCGCAACGCTCACGCAGAGCTCTTCACGTTGCCGACGGAGCGCCCGCGACCGCCCGGATGCTCACTCGCGCCCGAGGTGCACGGCGTGGACGGCCGTGCTCCCGACCATCGAGCTCCGGCAATCGGCTGCAGACTCACACCGGCAGGTTGCCGGTGGCGGCCCCGGTGCTGCCAGTGTCGGTGTAGGCGGCGATGGTGCGCTGCGCGATGCGCATCTGGTGCACCTCGTCGCGCCGTCGGCGAAGCGGGCCCAGCGGGCGTGCTGGTACATGTGCGCCAGCGGGGTGTCGGTGGAGTAGCCCAGCGCTCCGTGCACCTGGATCGACCGGTCGATGACCCGGCCGAGCATGTTCGCCACGAAGTGCTTCGCCATCGACACTTCGGCCTTGAAGTCTTCGCCCGTGCCGGC
>JAJEIW010000045.1 GCA_022828045.1 Acidimicrobiia bacterium
CACCGCACCGCACTCGGAGCTGATGTCGTCGAGCATCCCCTTGCCGACAACCGACGAAGCGTCGCCCTTGTCGTAACGGTTGAACGACGCCGACGGCAGCCGCTCGGCCAGTGCCTTCTCGACGTGGTCGAGGAAGCGGACGCTGTCGGGGAAGCCATTGGCGACCAAGCCGATCGTGATCGGCTGATCGAGCGGTGTGCTGAGCGCGTAGGGCTCAGGTGCAGTCTTGGCCTCGCCTCGCGGATCGTGGAAGGTGAGGGTGCTCATGGGTCCAGTCTGACACCCGCGCCGCAGCCGCGCGTGCTGTGCGGCTGCACCGGCTCGGCGAGCCCTCGGCTCAGTGGTCGTGGCCGGCGGGACGGGAAGCGTATGCGGCGGCCCGATCGGCAACTGCATCGCCGCTCAGCAGGCCGCGCTCGCCGACGGCGTGCTCGAGCGCCGTCAGCCAGCACCGGTAGTAATCCCACGGCTCAGCCGCTTCGCCGCTATCGACGGGCGTCTCGGCCTCGGCGATCGCTTCGATGAGGTGCTCGCGGAACTGGTCCCAGGTGAAGTGACTGCCATCGACGAGGTCGGCCGCCACACCGAACGCACGCGCCTGCCATGGCTCAGAAAAAACCAACTCGCCGTTGTCCCTCGGGGGAGCAGCAGTGGTGCCCTCGAGCAGGTCAATGCTCATGGAGTCTGCGCCGCCCGACTACTCGCCAGCAGGATCGGCGGCCCGAGCCACGCCGATCATCGAATCGCGCGTCACCAGCTCGGCCAGGCGTTCGACGGGCCATCCGTCGGTGCCCGCTGGCCGCTCGGGCAGCACCAGGAATCGGGTCTCGGAGCTGGAATCCCAGATGTGCACTTCGGTGTCGGGTTCGAGTTCCAGGCCCATCTCGGCCAGTACGGCCCGGGGCTCGCGCACCACGCGTGCCCGGTACTCGGGGCTCTTGTACCAGTTGGGCGGCAGGCCCAGCAGCGCCCACGGGTAGCACGAGCACAGCGTGCACACGACCACGTTGTGAACGCCTGGCGTGTTGGCCTTGACCTCAATGTGCTGGATCTCTGCCCCCCGAATGCCGAGTTCGGCTACAACGTCGTCGGCGTCGGCCAGCAGGCGACTGGCGAGCGCGGGGTCGGTCCACGCGTGTGCTACCAACTCGGCCCCGATCATCGGGCCGATGTCGTGCTCGTAACGCTGGATCGTCGCGTCAATGCGGGCGCGGTCGGCAAGTCCCTTCTCCACAAGCAGGTCTTCGAGCGCTTCGACGCGGATCTCGGGTGACGAGGCGTCGAGGTCATGATGCGGGTGTCCGTGCCCGTGGTCATCGTGCATGAATTCGTTCTCCCACTCGCTGCGGGTCAACCCGCACCGTTCGTCGGGTTCAGATAGCACTCATAGAGGTCGACATAGACCGATGTGTTCGGCTCGGCGTTGTCGCCCCACAGCGTCTGGGCGTCGTAGCCGACGCAGTAGACGTGCTGCGGCCGCTCGCCTAGGTCGTGGGCCGTGCTGTCTGGGAGCACCTCTGCGGGATGCAGCTTGACCACAGTGCCCGGCTTGTCCACGACGTACGCAGGCAGTCGTGTGTGGCCGGGCTGAGGGGCGGCAGGTGCTGCCACCCGGTCACCCACCGCGAATCGTGGTTCCGGGGCCAGATCGCGGCGGACACCGCGGTGCTGAGGCGGCGGCACTGGGACATCTGGCGGGAGCAGTGCTGGATCTCTGGCGAACGTCGGGGCCGCCCGACCGATGGGCGACGACCGGTGCTGAAGTTCGCGGTTCGCTCCACGGTTCAGTGCCGAGGCCATCTCGTCGGGGCTGATCACGCCGTACTCTGCTAACAAGAGCTCGAAGCCCGCGAGCCAGCGGCCGTAATAGCCGTGATCGAAGTAGTCGTCGGGGTGGAGGCGCTCGAGCGCATACCGGAACTCACCAGGGCGCTGCGCTGAGGCCGCCGTGACAGCGCCGAGAAGGCCGAAGACACGCCGCTCCCAAGCGGCGTGGAACGGCGGCTCGTCCGACTCGTAGGGCACACTGCCCCATCCGTGAGTTCCCCCGAGATCGTGAACCCCAGGCCATGTGGAATTCGGCTCGACGGAGTTGGGGTCGGCGGCACTGGGCTCGCCGGCATCGGGATGCATCGCGGAACAGCTTTGCACTTCGGGCGCCGACGGCCGCGACCATGGCGGCCGCTCCGACCGACCTCGAGACGCCGTCCCGCCCAACCGGGCCGATCAGGCGCCGGTTGTTAGGTTGCTGGAGTGCCTGCGTTTGTGCTTGCGGTGGACCTCGACGGTGTGTGCGGGATGCATACCGAGGCCTTCCGTCGCGTGGTGGCGGCCGAGCGCGGAGTTCCGGAGGACTCGCTGCCGTTGGTGCGTGGCTGGAACTTCAGCGAGTGGGGTCTCGCCGACGGCGAGTTCGAAGAGCTCCATCGCATCGCCGTCATCGACTACCGCATGTTCCGTGAGATGGAGCCGATGGACGGATGCTCGGAGGCGCTGTGGCGGCTGTCTGACGCAGGCGTGTGGATACGGATCGTCACCCACCGCCTGTATGTGAGCTGGGGCCACCGCGTGACGGTGAGCGACACGGTCGAGTGGCTCGACCGCGAGCGCATCCCCTATCGCGACATC
>JAJEIW010000216.1 GCA_022828045.1 Acidimicrobiia bacterium
CACCCGGAACAGATTGAGGGGATCGGCGAAGTCGGGGTCGACGTCGGCAAGCGCGGTGCCAACGTCGGGGTCGATGAGCGTCGGATCGGCCAGCTCGGCGAAGGTCGGCAGCCGGATGCCCTGCTCCCGGAACCGCTCCACCACATGTGCCCGGCCTTGCGGATCGGTGACCTCTGTGGCGAGCTGGGCCGTGTAGCTGGCGGGAAATGCCTCAGCAACAGCGGGGGCCCGATTGGACGCAGTGTGGTTGGCCATACCGAACCGAGGCTATGTTCCGCGAGCGGCGCACTGATGCGCGCGGGGCGACGCCGGCAAAGCGCACGGGAGGACGTGAACCGATGACAACAGCACGAAATGCGCTGTACCTGCAGGACGCTCACACCATCACCGAGGCGATGGGTTTCACTCAGTACGCGGAGGAACGCGGTTTCGAGGCCGTCTGGCAGGCCGACTCACGGCTCGTGCGCGAGGCCAGCGTGCCCATGGCTGCCTTCGCGGCCACGACCTCGCGCATCAAGGTGGGCGCAGGCGTCATCGACATCTGGTCCCGCAACCCGGCTCGCCTGGCATCAATGTTCTCGACGCTCGACGACCTCGCTCCGGGCCGCATCATCTGCGGGCTGGGCGCCTGGTGGGACCCGCTGGCGGCCAAGGTCGGCATCAACCGCGCCCGACCGCTCGGGGCGATGCGCGAGATCACCACGGTGGTGCGGGCGTTGCTGGCCAACGAGAACGTCACGTTTCACGGCGACCACGTCCAGCTCGACGACGTCGAGTTGGACTACGTGTACCAGGAACGGCGGCCGAAGGACGTGCCGATCTACATCGGTGCCACGGGCATGAAGATGATGGAGCTGACCGGCGAGATCGCCGACGGCGTCGTGCTCAACTACCTGGTCTCGCCCGACTACAACAGCCGAGCCATGGACGCTCTCGACCGCGGTGCCTCCGCTGCTGGCCGAAGCGTCGACGACCTGGACCGGCCCCAGCTCGTGGTGTGCTCGGTGCATGAGGACCGGGGCACGGCGCTCGACATGGCCCGCAACATGGTCACCCAGTACCTGGGCCAGCAGCCGCACATCATGAAGGCGTCGGGCGTGCCCGATTCCCTGCTCGAAGAGGTCGGCAAGGTGCTCACCTGGCCTGCGACCGCCGAGCAGGTCGAAGCTGCGTCGCGGCTCGTGCCCGACGACATCGTGCAGATGCTCACCGCCTCAGGCACGCCTGCAGAGGCCCGTGAAGCGGTCGAGGGCTACCTCGCCACCGGCGCCACCTGCCCGATCCTGTACCCGCTGGGCGACGTGCACGCCATGATCGACGCATTCGCCACCTGAAGACCGCCTTGTGATCACTAACAGCATATTTCAATAAATTCAGTTGATTTCATTCGGCAGATCTGTTGATGTGGCCGCATGACATCTCCAACACGGGACATTCACGCGCTGCGCACGGATGGAGCCATAAGGTGACCGCGGCCCACATCTCGCTGCTCGCGGCAGGCGTCCCCAAGCCGATCTTCTACGCCTGGACTGCGATCTTCCTGGCCCTGTACACCGTGTGCCACGTGCGCAATGTGCGTCGCCTTCGCCGGCTGGCCCTCGACACCGAGGCCAAGCTGCAGCGCCTGGAACAGCGCATGGATGACTACGAGCGAAGGGTCAACGCAGAGATCGCGCAGATGCGCGCCGAGCTCGACGCCTACGGCGTGTGGAGCGATGCAAACGACCGCTTCTTTCACCACGGCCTCGTGGCGGTCTCTCACATGATCGGCGCGAGGGCGATGCCGGCACGCCGGACGTGTGCCTCTGTGCGAGCAACCACACAGGAGCAGCGACCGACCGAAACGGTCTGGCGTCCCAAACCGACCCGCACTGCCGAGTCGGCATCTGCCATGCCCCCATCTATGCGGGTGCAACGCCGCACCTGTACGTGATTGCGCCAGCGCGTACTGTTGGCACATGGCTGAGCTTGCGCGTTTCACCCTAGACACACCAGACGAGGAGATCGTCGAGGTGGTGCGCATCGACGGCGGCGCCATCATCGAGGACGCCATCGACGTCGACCTGCTGGACCGGCTCGAGGCCGAGTTGCGGCCGTGGATCGACCGCACTCCGGGCGGGCTCGACAACTTCTCCGGTCACAACACGACCCGCACCGGGGCGCTCGTCGCGCGCTCGCCGGCGTGCCGTGAGTTGGTGATGCACCACAAGGCCATCGACATGGCCAACCGGTTCCTCTCCCCGTACACCAACAAGATCCAGCTGCACCTGACCCAGGTCATCAACATCAAGCCCGGCCAGGGCACTCAGCCGCTGCACCGCGACCGGCTGGCATGGGGCGGCTACATCCCCGCCGAGATCGACCCGCAGTTCAACACGATGTGGGCGCTCAGCGACTTCACGCCGGAGAACGGCGGCACCCGGATCGTCCCGGGCAGCCCCGGATGGGACGACGACCGTCGGGCCACCGATGACGAGAAGACCCAGGCGGCCATGGGTGCCGGCTCGGTGCTGCTGTATTCGGGCTCGGTGATCCACGGCGGAGGCGAGAATCGCTCCGATGCCGACCGCACCGGCATCAACATCACCTACACGCTGGGCTGGCTGCGAACTGAGGAGAACCAGTTCCTGTCGTGCCCGCCCGATGTCGCCAAGGAACTCGACCCCGAGCTGGCAGACCTGATGGGCTACTCGATGGGCAACTACGCGCTCGGCTACTACTCGGACCCCCAAAGCATGCCCGGACCGGTGGACCTGCTCACGCCCGAAATGGTGCTCGGCCGCAAGCCCAGCTCGAAGCATTCCAACTCTGCCTTGATGGTCCCAGCGGAGTGAGCGAGTCGCTCAGAGCACGCCGCGATCAAGCGCTGGGCGCCGGCGCGCAGCTGTTCTATTCCGAGCCCCTGCACATCGTGCGAGGAGACGGCGTCGAGCTGTTCGACGCCG
>JAJEIW010000269.1 GCA_022828045.1 Acidimicrobiia bacterium
ACGAGAGCGCCGGTGTCGTGACTGCAGTCGGCGACAACGTGTCGTATGTCTCGCCGGGAGACCATGTCATCACCTGCCTGTCGGTCTTCTGCGGCCACTGCGAGCGCTGCCTCACCGGTCGTCCGAATATCTGCGCCAATCCCGCTGCCGTTGCACGGCCTTCCGGTACCGCACCACGGCTGGCCAAGCCAGATGGCACCGAGGTGGGCCAGTTCGCCCGTCTCGGCGGATTCGCCGAGGAGATGCTGATCCACCAGAACGCTGTCGTGAAGATCCGTGACGACATGCCGCTCGACCGTGCGGCGCTCATCGGCTGCGGCGTCACCACGGGGCTGGGTGCGGTGTTCAAGACGGCCCGCATCGAGCCCGGCGCGACCGTGGCCGTGTACGGCGCTGGCGGCATCGGCCTGTCGGCTGTGCAGGGCGCCCGCATCGCCGGGGCCGGTCGGGTCATCTCGGTGGATGTCGAGAACGACAAGCTGGAAACAGCCCGCCAAGTGGGCGCCACCGACACGGTCAACGCCTCCGACGGCGACCCGGTCGAAGCCATCAAGGAGATGACCGGCGGCGGCGTGGACTACGCCTTCGAGTGCATCGGGCTGAAGCAGACCTGCGAGCAGGCGTGGTCGTTGTCGCGGCCCGGCGGCACCACCGTCATCGTGGGCATGATGCCGTTCGGCGAGAAGATCGAGATCCCGGGCTATGAGGTGTTCATGCTCGAGAAGCGGCTGCAGGGCTCGATGATGGGCTCGAACGCATTCCGGGTGGACATGCCGCGCTACGTCGACATGTACCTCGACGGCCGCCTCATGCTCGACGAGATGATCTCGGCGCACATGCCGCTGGAGGACATCAACGTGGGCTACGAGCAGATGCGCCAGCGCGTGGGCACCCGCACTGTGATCGACTTCGACTAACCCGCCATTGCGCCGAGGCCAGGCGGACACAGGGCGCTCGGGACTGCCCGGGAGGAGTCGCGAACAGGCGGACCGTCTGGTCGTGCACCTGTCACACATCCAAGCCAGAATGACCGCACGAGCGACAGAGCGGAGGGGCCATGGAGGTCGAAGGCAGAGTTGCCGTGGTGACAGGCGCCGCGAGCGGCATGGGTCGTGCCATGGCCGACACTTTCGCGGCGGCAGGCATGAAGGTGGTGCTGGCCGACATCGAGGAAACGCCGCTGAACGATGCCGCTGCGGAGGTGCGCGCGGCCGGCGCGGAAGCCATCGCGGTGCGCGCCGACGTGTCGCAGCTGGCGCAGATCGAGGCGCTCGCCGAGGCTGCCGTGGAGCAGTTCGGAGCGGTGCATGTGCTGTGCAACAACGCCGGCGTCGGCATCCCCGGACCGGTGGGGGACATGTCGCTCGAGGACTGGCGCTGGACGCTCGACATCAACCTGTGGGGGCCGATCTACGGCTGCCACGTGTTCCTGCCGATCATCGAAGCGGCCGGCGAGGGCCACATCAACTCGACCGCTTCGGTGGCCGGGCTGTACGGCGGCGCCTCGCTGGGTGCATACAACGTGTCCAAGCACGGTGTGGTGGCGCTGATGGCCACGCTGGAGCGGGATCTGCGGCTGCGGAACTCGAACGTGCATGCCTCGGTGCTGTGCCCGGGGCCGATCAACACCAACATCGTGTACAGCCAGCGCAATCGTGACCCCGAAGATGCCGCCCACCATGTGCGCACCGATCAGGGCGACAAGTTCTGGGACATGCTCAAGGGCTACCTGGCCGTGGGCATGGACCCGGCCGATGTGGGGCCGATGGTGCTGGATGCTGTCCGCACCAACCGTTTCTGGGTGCTGACACATCCCGAGATGGGCAAGATCGCCCGCTACCAGACCGATGCCATGCTCGAGGACGGTCATCTCACGCGCTGAGCACCTGTTGCATGTCGCCGCAACGTGACGCATTTGCAGAGTGCAGGCTGCCCCGGCTGCGTCCAGCGCACGGCGGCGCGCCCGGTCTGCGACCGCAACGATGCTGAGGCAAACGGCGCGGGAAGGCGTTTACTGAACCCGTGACACTGATCCCGCCGCTCTCGGTGAAGTGCGTGAAGTGCTCGCCTGACGCACTGCTCGGTGCGTCGTCCTGCTGGTCTTGAACACGTGAAGCCCGCAGGAACGAGTGCGCGCGCCTCAACGCGGGCGGCTGCAGGGCGACCGTCGGTCTTCGCCGTCATTCCGCAGGTCCTCGATGCCGCCGGTCGGCCGCTCGCTGAGTCAGCGGCGCCCGTCGCCACGCGTCCGGCACTGCCTCCTGATGCGCCCGTCGACCGCTCGGCTGTGACGGCCGAATCGCCGCCGCATGGGCCGAAGTACCGCTGGCGTCTGCTGTTGGTCATCGGCTTGGCCGTGCTGGGTTTCGGCTCCTTGATGACCTTGGTGACTGCCTCGCTGAGCGACATTGCCGATGACATGGGTACCTCGACGACTGCTGCGGGTTGGGTGCTGACCGGCCTGATGCTGTCGATGGCTGTCACCACGCCGATGGGCGGCAAGCTGGCGGACCGGTTCGGGCACCGGCGGATCTTCCTGATCGGGCTGGGCGGCATGGTT
The DNA here is from genome assembly GCA_022828045.1 of Acidimicrobiia bacterium. GTDB lineage: Bacteria > Actinomycetota > Acidimicrobiia > Acidimicrobiales > Poriferisodalaceae > Poriferisodalis. The sequence continues at coordinate 2,561 of JAJEIW010000269.1, forward strand.
GCGACAATGTTCGCGAATGTGTGGGTGCCGAGCATCGGCTGGTTCATCGTGGTGCGCGTCCTGTTCGGTGTGTGCGGCGGAATGCTCATGCCGTCCGCGATGGCCCTGCTGATGCATGCGTTCGGACCTGCCGAGCGCGCTCGGGCTGTGGGGTGGTTCCAGTTCGCCATGACCGGGGCACCGACCATCGGCGTCGTCGTCGGCGGTCCGCTGCTCGACTTGACCGGCTGGCGCGGAGTCTTCGCCATTTTCGGCGGCGTCGGGCTGGCGGCGCTGATCATGGCGGCATCGGTGGTGAAGGCAATCCCGCGCGGGCCTCGTGTGCCGATCGACTTCCTGGGCATTGCGCTGCTGGGCGGCGGCACGCTACTGGTGCTGTGGGCCATCACGAGGCTTCCGGCGCTCGTGTCGTCGGATGCAGCGTTGATGTCGGACTCGGCGCTGTTGGCAATGCTCGCCGGCTCGGCGGTCTGCTACGCGCTGTTCGTTCCTTGGGAGAGACGAGCGTCGGCGCCGCTGCTTGACCTGCGGCTGTTCCGGCGTGCCAGTTTCTCGCTGCCGCTCCTATCAGCAGCGTGCAACCAGTTCGCCTACATGGGCGCCTTCGCGATTGTGCCGGCGATGCTGCAGTTGGAGCACGGCTACGCCTATTCGGTGGGCGTGGCTGCGTTGTTGATGGTGCCGCGGCCCGGAGCGTTCGCGGTCGCTTCACCGCTGGGGGGCACTGCGGTCACCAGACTGGGGCCTCGCGTGCCGATGCTCGTCGGCACCACTGCGATGATCGGTTCGATGGCGGCGTTCGCGCTGGGCAGCGACCCCGGCGTCTGGGGTCTCGCGGCGGTCGTCGTGGGCTTGGTGCTGTCTGGTGTTTCTGCGGGTATCGGCTCACCCGCGTACCAAGTGCTGGTTGCGAACTCGGTCGAAGACAAAGACCTCGGCGTCGCCAACGGCATGAATCAGATGTTCATGTGGATGGGCATCATCATGGGCATCCAGTCGATGCTGGCGTTTGCCGGCGACGACGCCGACTGGACTGTCGGTCGGCTGCGAGCCACGTTCCTGTTCGGCGCCGCAGTGGCGGCGATCGGTTTCGTGGCGCCCCTCTTCGCCACCCGGCGAGCCACCCGCCTGGCCTGATGCCGTGCCTGGCTGGGTCTGCTTATGCGCCCGGAGTTCTCAGCAACAATTGTTGAGAGTTTTAGTGTCTGTTCTTTTGCCCATTAAGCTAAAATTATGGCAACAGAGCGCATGCCGGATGAGGTGCTTGAGGCCTTCGAGGCGATCGGACGCGGGACCACCGCCGGGGATCTCGAGTCGGAGACCTTGGAGTTCAAGTCGGCCCGCGGGGGCGCACGACGGACGCGCATGGCGCTGGCTGAAGCCGCCGCGTGCCTGGCCAACGGCCATGGCGGTGCCGTCGTGCTCGGCATCGACGACGACCAGAGCGGCGCTGCGGCGTTCTCGGGCACGGATCTTGACGATCTGGAGGCGCGCCGCCACATCTTCGAGACGGTGACGCCGGGTCTCACGGTGAGTGTGACGGTGCATCGGCACCACGAGGCGAGGCTGCTGGTCGTTCACGTGCCGGCTGGCGCGACCGTGCATGGCGTCGCTGGCAGAGTCACGCGGCGCATCGGGCGCAGCTGCCTTCCCTTGGCACCTGACGAGATCGCTGCACTGCACAGCGAGCGGCAAGGGATCGATCCGTCCGAGGCACGCAGCGGCCGGACCGTCGACGATCTCGATCCGGCAGCGATGGAACTTGCCCGCGGGGAGTTGAGGCGCCTCGGCGGAGACCGTCGAAGATGGGCAGATCTGCCTGACGACGAATTGTGCTCAGCGATGGGTCTGGCTTCATCCGATGGAGAGCTGTACGCAGCAGGCGAGCAGATGTTCTGCACGACCGGCGACGAGATCATCGTCTACCAGCACCGTCTGAGCGCAGGAAGCCCAACCGACGCAACAGAGCGCATCGCCATGCCGTTGCTGCCGGCATTCGGCCGTGTGCTCGAGCTCGTCGCCGCCCGGAACCCCTTCGAGGCATTGCTCTTGCCGAACGGCCAGCAGCTGCAGATGCACCGATACCCGCCCGGTTCGATACGCGAAGCCGTCGCCAACGCGCTCGTGCATCGTCGCCTCGACGTTGCCGAGCCGGCACGGATCGAGCACTTCGACGATTCGCTGTCGGTCATATCGATGGGGCCGTTCGTCAGCGGCGTCACTGAGCACAACATCCTCTCGACCACCTCTCGGCCGCGCAATCGGCTGCTTGCGCGTGCTTTTCGAGCGCTTGGCCTCATCGAGGAGCTCGGCACCGGTGTCGCCCGTATGTATCGGTCGATGCTGAGCCTCGGCAAGCCGCCTCCCGCGTTCTCGGGCACCGTGGAATCCGTGCGCGTGCAGTTCGATGGCGGTCCGGCTGGGGCCGAATTCGCTTCGTTCGTGGCCCAACTGGAGGACGCTCAGCGCGACGACGTCGAATCACTGCTGGTGCTGCGTCGGCTCTGCGAGTCTGGCACGGTTGCGCCGACCCAGATGGCTCCCGTCTTCCAGCGCCCTGAAGGCGAAGCGGCCCGAGCAATGGCACGAATGGCGCTCGAAGCCCGACCGCTCATCGAACCGTCGCGAGGCAGGCCGAATGGAGCGTCGACTCGCTACCGCCTCACACCCGAGACAGAGCGCAGCTTGGGCTCGGCCGCCCGACGTTCCGGGCGAGACCGCAACGAGATCGAACGCGCCGTTGTCGCGCATGTCAACCGGCACGGTCGCATTGCCAATCAGGTCGTCCGCAACCTGTTCGGGGTCGGCACTCCGAGGGCATCGGCCATCCTGCGCGAACTCGTCGATGGCGGCGTGCTCGAACGGATCACCGACGCTCCCCGCGGCCCCGGCGTCGCCTACGGCCCCGGCCCCCGCTTCGACACGTGAGCCAGATCGTCGTGACTGTGCGCTAGAGCGCTGCGAGGAAGTCGAGCAGTTCGGCGTTGAGCTCGTCGGCGGCTTCCTGCTGCACCCAGTGGCCGATGCCGCCGAGGATCACCGACTTGTGCAGGTTGGGCATGGTCTCGCCGAACTTGGCGATGGACCCGGCGCCCCACACGGTCGGGCCGTCGACCTCGCCGCCGACGAACAGGCTCGGCTGGGTGATGGCTGCGCCGTCGAACGCGGCCATGTCCTCCCAGTCGCGGTCCACGTTGCGGTATCGGTTCAGGCCGCCCGACATGCCGGTGCGGGTGAACTCCGAGGTGTAGTAGGCGAAGTCGGCTTCCGACATCCAGTGAGGCCAGGAGCCTCCTTCGGGCCAGACGAAGTTGTCCGACAGCTTGCCGTCGGGCGCCACGCCGAAGCCCCCGCCTGACGAGTCGCCCGATGCCTGCCTGGCCCGCACGCCGTCGCCCGAGGCGGAGAAATACATGCCCAGCAGCCAGTGCGGAAGGTCGACCTCCATCTCGGCCTCGGCACGGCCGGGCTCCTGGAAGTACTCGATGTAGAACTCCTTGTCGCCGCCCATCATGCGGAAGGCGGCGCTGGGCTTGAAGTCGCTGCGGGCGTTGTAGGGCACGCTCACCAGCCCGAGGGCAGTGAAGATGTCGGGCCGCAGCAGGGCCGAGCTCCAGGCGATGGGTGCGCCCCAGTCGTGGCCCACGATCACGGCAGTGTCCTCGCCGAGGGCCCGCACGACACCCACGTTGTCGGCGACGTGGCGCACCATGCGGTAGTCGTCAACTGCGGCCGGCGCGGAGGAGCGGCCGTAGCCACGCACGTCGATCGCCACCGCCCGATATCCGGCCGCAGCCACCGCAGGCAGTTGGTGCCGCCACGAGTACCACGACTCGGGAAAGCCATGGACGAACAGCACCATCGGCCCCTCGCCCACCTCCGCCACATGAATCCGCGTCCCCAGCGCATCCACGTCGTAGTGCTTCACCCCGGACAGGTCAGGGGTGGATGTGCCATTGCTCTCACTCATGGCCGACATTCTGGCCCCCGAATGCGTTGGTCGGCGCGTGGCAATCGAAATTGAGTTGCGTGAGATCGACGCGTTGCGCGAGGTTCAGCAGATGTGCGCTGGTCAAAGAGCTGTGCTTGCAGAATGCGGGCAATGCTGGCAGAATGCGGGCATGGCTAAGCAGATCACCATCCGGAACGTGCCCGATGACGTTTGCGACGAGCTCGCTGCTAGGGCTGCCGAGCAGCGCCAGTCGATGCAGGAATACCTGCGGGGGGAACTCGAGCACCTCGTTGCGAAGCCGTCGGTGGCGTCGTTGCTGGAGGAGATCCGACGGCGCAAGGAAGCTGCGGGCACTCGGGTCTCGGCCGCCACGATCCTCGCGGCACGCGACGCAGACAGGAAGTGAGCGAAGTGGGCGCAGTCATTGATGCTTCGACTCTGTTGGCTGCGCTCATCGACGACGGCGATGACGGCCGGTGGGCGCTTGAGCAGCTCGCACAGAAACCGATGGCCGCACCTGAGCTGCTGCCCGCCGAGACGTCGAACATCCTGCGCCGTCTGGAACTCTCGCACGAGATAACACGACTCGAAGCGACGGCATCCCAGCGTGAGCTCACCCGATTCGGCCTCGACCTCTACCCGTTTGGCCCGTTCGCCGATCGCGTCTGGGAGCTTCGCTTCAATTTCACCGCCTACGACGCGTGGTACGTCGCCCTCGCGGAGAGGCTCGACTGGCCGCTCGCCACGCTCGACCGCAAGGCAGCAAGAGCCAGCGGATCGCGCTGCGAATTCCGGGTCCCGCCGTGGCCCGAACCGGCTGCCTGACAGCGGAAGCTGGGAGGCCCCGTTTCCAACCGGCTTGCACGACCCGGGCGCAGCGCGTTCGCGACTTGTCACGCGAGGCTGGCGACCATGGGCAGGCAACTGACTGAACTCATCGAGGCCGCGCCGTGGCGCGAGGCCGTGACCTATCGGGACACGTGGCCGCACGAGTACGTGCTGAGCGAGAAGGACGACCAGCGGGACCTGCTCGCGGCGGTCTGCGCCCGGTTCCACGATCGTCGATGACGTCGTGGATGCGCACGGTCGACGGCAAGGCTGGATGACGACGGAGGGGCTGAGGGCGACGCCTCAATACGACGGTTATCTGCGGTTCTTCAGGTTCTGCACAAGCGACGGCAGTCTCCGGTCTGGCTGCGGGTCTGGCGCAACAGGGACAAGGAAATCGACGCCATTCGCAGTGCAGAACCCGAAGTCGAACACTCCTGGACCCCAGGCGATCACCTATGGATAGCGCTGCGGTTGCTGACCGGTATCGAGTACGCCGATGTTCTCGAAGACGTCGTTGAACAGGTGGAGCGTGTCCGCGACATCATTATTCAGGCTCTTGAGAGTGGCGAGACGAGCTAGCTGGCTGTTGGCGCAGGTGAGGAAGCCGGGAGAGCCGATCAGGCTGCCGGGTCCGTAACTGACCCGGACGAGTCCCGCTGCGGGCTTCATCGTCGTCGGCAAGGATGGCGGGATGAGTTTGTTGTCGTTTGAGCTGCCTTCGTTGGAGACGATTGAGCTGGAGCCTGATGGGGAGACGCTTCGGGCTTGGTTGAACCGGCCGGAGTCGCGCAATGCGCACAACCAGCTGATGATCCGCGAGGTCTGCGAAGGCGACGACGAGCTGGATGCGGCCGTCGACCGCTGGGTGGCTCGCCTGATTGACCTGCCGTCGCTGTCAGTGCAGATGGCCAAGCACCAGCTGCGTGGCTACGCTCAGATCACGCGGCTCGGCGACCTGTCGGAGTTCGACGGCGATGCCTCGGCCCGGTCGATCGTCAGCGAGGACGCCCAGGCTCGCTTCGGCACGTTCTGAATCGATCAGAACTGGACGCTTCAAACCAAGCGCTTACAACGGCGTAGCTGCTCATGCGGTGACCCCCGCTCAGCGATCAGTCAGGGGCCGAGAGCGAAGAGGGGCACCACTGACACGCCGTCAGGGCGCTCATAGGAGAATCCGTCTGCAGCGGTGACCACTACGAGCTTCGCAGCGAGGCCCATCTTGGTCTCATCAACCTTGCGCTGCACGGCGAGGAGCGAACGAGCCGCTTGTTCGATCTGCTCGTTGCCGCCGAGCTTGACCTCGACGGCGATCCAGCGGGCGTATCCGCCATCGACGATGGCATCGGCTTCGGTGCCCGCCGTGTCGCTGAACGCGAACACCCGTGCCCCGCTCGCTTGGGCGTAGACGCGCAAGTCCCGGATGACGAGCGATTCGAACAGCAGGCCGAGCGCTTCGGGGTCGGCCAGGAGGCGCTGGGGGTCGGCGCGCAAGGCAGCAACAGCCAGCGACGGATCGGTGAAGTGGTGCTTGGAGCTGGTCAGCAAGGGCGAGCGGGAGCGAAGATGGGTCGGCCATGCCTTGAGCGGCTCGAGCACGTGAAGCCGTTCGAGAGCGTCGAGGTATGAGCGAACCGAGTGCCGCCCGAGCGGCGCGTCAGCACTTGTCTCGACAGCGAGCTTCTTGAGGCTCGCCGCAGTGCTGACGTTGCGCGCCAGCGAGTGCAGCAGCGCTCGGACACGCACCGGGTCGCGGGCAACGCCGTCCACTTGGCGGATGTCGGTTCGCGCGATGTCGTCGAGGTAGTTCTGCAGCGCATCGATGACGTCGCGTGCGGGCACATCGATTCCGTATCCGGGCCAGCCTCCGCGGCAGATCGCGTCAACTGCGTCTGGCACACCGCGCCCGGTGCGACTTGCCTTGGCGGGTTCGCCACTCAGAAGTGCCGCGAGCGAGACCTCCTGGGTGGATGTCCGTTGTTCGGCGAGCGACATGGTCCTCAGAGCAAGCCGCTGTATCCGCAGGGCGCCCGAGTGCCTGGTGATGTCATCTGCGGGTGTGGCTGACCCGGTCAGGATGAACTGTCCGGCCTGGGCACGGGCGTCGCATTCGCCACGAACGGCGCCCCACAAGGCCGAAACACGCTGCCATTCGTCGATGAGTCGAGGCGTCGGGCCCTCGAGCACCCTGTGGGGCTCAGCTTGGGCGAGCGCGAACGCCCCAGGATCCTGTTCGAGCAGCACCTCGCTGCACGCGAGGTGCTTCCCGAACCATGTTTTGCCACATCCCTTCGGCCCTTCGATGAGCAGTGCCCGAGCAGTTCGCAGCGTTCGAGTCGCAGTGGTTTCGGCGATACGAGTGCGGTAGCCGTCAGGTGTGAGCCGCGAGGCCGTCGGCATCGGGCGGTGGGTGTCCACTGGCTCCAATCTACCAGATTCAAGTAGTTTGATCTACAAAAATTGACAATTTGTTCTACAAAAATCAACTGTATTGATCTACCAAATTTGATTCATGCGACTTGCCGAATCGGATAACTGTGCGGCATGCCGAACCCGATCGCCGCGGCGTCAGCCGCGGGCGTCGATCTTGCCGTAGGCCTTCTTCATCGCCTGGTAGCCCTCGACGGCGCGGGGGATGCCGCCGTAGATGGTCATCTGCACCATGATCTCTTCGATCTCGGTGCGTGTCAGCCCGTGGTTGAGGCCCGCCGGCACATGGAACGCCAGCTCGT
>JAJEIW010000189.1 GCA_022828045.1 Acidimicrobiia bacterium
ACGAGCTGGCGTTCCATGTGCCGGCGGGCCTCAACCACGGGCTGACACGCACCGAGATCGAAGAGATCATGGTGCAGATGACCATCTACGGCGGCATCCCCCGCGCCGTCGAGGGCTACCAGGCGATGAAGAAGGCCTACGACAAGATCGACGCCCGCAGCTAACGCTGCACAAATCTCATGCCCACAGCTGGCGCTGCGACGGGATCGTCGTGATCGACGCCCGCAGCTAGAACGTGCCGAAGCGGGCTTTGGCGTCCTCGCTGGTGATTGACCTGGCGGAGGCGTCGCCGTCGAACTCGGAGAGGTCGCCCAACCGGGTGATCTGGGCGTAACCCCGCAACTGATGCTTGGCCATCTGCACCGACAGTGAGGGCAGATCCAGCAAGCGTGCAACCCAGCGGTCGACGGCCGCATCCAGCTCGTCATCGCCCTCGCACACCTCATGCGCCAATCCCCACTCGGCGGCCCGCCGCCCGTCGATGCGCTCGCTGGTCATCACGAACTGGCGCGCACGTGACATGCCCAGTTCTGCGATCAGCCGGGGCGTGGCACCCCACGGCAACGGCACGCCCAGCTCCACCTCGGGCACGTACCACATCGCACCGGCTTCACTGATGCGAAAGTCGCAGCTCGTAGCAAAGCAGCACCCGCCGCCGATGGCATGCCCATGCACTCGAGCGATGGTCACGACCTCGCAATCCTCGATGGCCCGGGCGGCCCGCCTGCCCAACTGGTTGATGTAGCGGGCCTCGCGGTCGTTCGCAGCAGTCGCCGGCTGCTCCTTGCGATCAGCACCGGCGCAGAACGACTTCCCCCGCCCGCCGAGCACGACGACCCGAAACTGTGTCTGCCCGTTCAACGCCAGAAACAGATCCCCCACCTCACGGATCATCAGCTGGTTGTGCGCATTGCGCGACTCCGGCCGGTTCAACCACACCCGAAGCGTCTCCCCATCAGGCTCCAGCTCGATCGTCTCCAACGACGGCATCTCAAACGACAACAAACTCATCCCGCCATCCTTGCCCAACGGGATGTGCGGCGCTGCGGCCTCAGCCCGGCTCGGCTTCAGACTCGGCTGCGCAAGCACGTATCGCGTCGCGAACGTGCTTCATCTGCTGCACGGCGTCTTCGAGCACGACGTCGTATGTAACGCCTGTCTTCAGCAAAATGGGTATCCACAATGACTTACCGGGAGTCCACTCGACGGACAAGTTCAATTGCTCCAATTGCTCGCACAGTGCATGGAGATCGACCGGCACCGAGTCCCAGATCTGCAACCAGATCGGCGTCTTGCCGTAGCTCGCCCACTGCGCATAGCTGATGCCGATCCACTGCGCCTCCAGCATCTTGGGGAATCGAAAGTAGCGACCATGCCCGTTGCTGGAATTCGTCACGGACAACCTGTCGCCGTCCATCCACGCTCCAGGTTTGCCATGTGCCCAATAGATGTCACTGACGATGCGCTGATAATCATGCATCCTGCGAGGCAATGTCGCTTCAAGCTCATCGGCGTGCAGCGGCAGGAACGCCGAGTCGTCCTGCTTCATCGCGAGACCGGCGAGCTGCTCAATTTCAGCAGCCGAGGTCTTCTCTGTGGCTGCATCCCGCAAGTAGGCGAGGAGCCGATTCCAACTCGTCAACGCCACGCGCTTTTGCCCGCCGTCCACCTTGGCGCAGCGAGGGAGCCGAACGGGGTCGGCCGGCTCGAGTTGCTCAAGCGCTGCTTTGCTCTCGAACTGCTGGCAGATTTCGCTCCACAGCGTCTCCGTGCGGCTCTCTGGCGCGACGAAAAGCAGGACTGCGGGTCCCTCGTCCGCCAGATAGTCGACGTAGCCGCTGGCTTGTCCGTCGGACAACCCGGCCCAGAACTTCGATTCGATGATGAGACGTCGCTGACGGCCGCTCTCGTATGCCACGAGGTCCAAGCGGGCCGTTTTCGAGGGCGAAACCTGCGTTTCGGTGTATGCGAGCGGCGCAACTCGAAAATCGTCGTCGCTCACCAGGTCCGCTAGCCCACTTCGACACGACTCGGACCTGTTGAGGATGTAGCTCAGTGCGTCCGTCGCGGCATCTTCGACGCAGCCGGTGAGCCGCGGGACCAAGTACGCGAGCAAGGTGTCCTTATCGGGCATGAGCTATCCCCTCTTCAATCGATCGGGTTCGTTGCAGGCGACGACGGGTAGTCGTCGGGGCGGCCGGTGTCGCCGGGCTGGATCACGAAGTCTCGCCGGTCGCGGTACAGGCGAGCTCGGTTGATGACGTAGTTGTCCTCGCCGGCGAGCGGGTTGATCTTGCGGTAGTCGGTCATCAGCCAGTACTTGTAATCGCCGACGAAGAGGTAGGTGTTCGACATCCGGAAGAAGCGGCCGGCGAAACCCTCGCCAGCGTGCCCTAGGCGTGTCAGCTCGGCGCGGTGCGGGCTAGACGACTTCGTGCAGCGGGATCAGCTTGCCCTCGGCAGCTGCTTGTCTCGACAACCGCAGCGACGCTACGAGTTCCTCGTCTTGAAGTATGTCCAGCGTCTCTTCGAGCGATTCCAGTTCGTCGAGGCTCATGAGCACGAACGACGGCCGGCCGTCACGGGTCACGACGATGCGCTCGTGCCAGCAATCGATCCGGTCCGCCAGCTCCGACAAGCGGGCCCTTGCCTCTGACAACGGCAACGCTTCAGTCATGCATACGAGTGAATCAGCCTGCGGCCAGGACGCCTTCACAGCTCGTGACCGACGGCGGCTGCGCGCCCGGCTGGTCACGAACAACAAATGCGCTCACGGTGCCCGGATGCACATGCACGCCTGATACGAGCGGTCCCGTACGGACATAGCGAGCAAGCGGCCCGCTGGTGACCGTCCGTGCGAGCGCTTGACCCGGCGGCTCAAGCCGGGCGCTCAACGCTCCGCGCACGAACTGCGACAGGCTCTCGCCGGCTCTCTGCGCAGCCTCTACGACGCGGTCCAGTTCATCGGATGGGAGTCGGAACGACACCACTTCGCTCCCTGCCGGCCGCACTTCGATCTCGACGGGCTGGTCATCCCATTCATCGGGGTCGTTGCGGTGCTCGTAGAGATCGTCAGCCCCTTGCTCCGTCATCTGTCCCTCCCTGCTCACGCCTTGTTGTACCAGTCGACCTCATGCCGTTCAGACCGCCAACCGGTCACAGCCCGCCAGCGGCCGTCACGTACATGGACGATGCAGATGGTCCAGAACTGTCCGCCACGATCCGCTCCAACCATCTGATGGCTCGCCGCACGCCGTCGCTTGTTGCGTCGAAACTTCGGGACACCCGCTGCAACGTCGAGCACATCGCGGCGCGTGACGCCGTGCTTCCACAACTCATCGAGGTTGTGGTCGTCCCATTCCCACGAGGCTGCCAGCAAGACAGCCGACCCTACACAGCGGTATTGGCATCTCGGCCAGTAGTTTACGTCCGTATACTTATGTCTGACAAGCAATTTGACGATGGAAGAAACCTGACGCCGTGCCGCGCATCGAGATGCTCACACTTGCGAACCACGCCGAGGTTCAAAACGGCCTGATGTATCTCAGCGGCGCCGAGTGGGACACGTTGACACGCAACATCCCGCGCGGTGCAGATCCGCCCCCGCAACACCTCGGGATAGGAGTGTCCGTCGTCGTCGGCTGGACCGAAACCAACGAGCGCCATTTGCTCCACCTGTGGATCGAGGACGAAGACGGTCAAACCGGCCTGCTCAACGTCAACGCCGAAGTCGAAGTCGGACGCCCCCCAGGCATGGTGCACGGAACCGAGAGCCGAGCGCCATTCGCAATCAACGGAATCATCGCGTTCCCCAAACCTGGCCGCTATGTGGTGTGCGCACAGGTCGGCAGCGATGCCCCGCTCAAGTACCCGTTCCGAGTGGTTGATCATCCGACGCCGGAGCAGTCAGGCTGAGCATCGCTCGCAGTCGGCACGCCGCGAGGGCCAGAATGTCGGCCATGAGTGAGAGCACTGGAACTACTGCACCTGATCTTTCTGGAGTGAAGCACTACGACGTGGATGCGCTGGGCACGCGGATCCATGTGGCGGAGGTGGGCGAGGGGCCGGCTGAATTCCCACGGCCCGTGCGAGTTCCACCTGCTGGTGCCGATGACGCATTCGAAGAGCTATGCGCGGGCGCGCCGGCTCTCGATGCTCGCTGCCGACCCCGTGACGGGGATCCCGTCCGAGCACGTGCCTGCTGCGGATTACCTGGGACCCGACACGCTGGGCATGGAGCAGGCGCAGAAGCGTCTCGACGCCCAGCTTGCCAAGATCGCGGCTGCGTCGTACGCCGCGACCGGCGAGCTCGGCGACCCTGATCCGCTGCGGGCGATCCAGGCGGTGCTGTCACGCTCCAGCTTCGACGGCATCATCCTGTCGACCCTGCCGGCAGGGGCCTCACGACTGGTCGGCGCCGACCTGCCGTCACGGGTGCGGCGCCTCACGAACCTGCCGGTGACGTACCTGCCCGGCAAGGAGCCCGGCGAGCTGTAGTCGCGCTGCGGGCGCTGCCGCGCGTCGAGAACATCAGGCGCTGTCGAGCGGCACAGCCACGAGCGTCCGAATTCACAATGGACGGCGACCGGCGTGACGACGGTACGGCAGGCGTCTCCACTTGGCATTCGTCGGCATCGCATGGCGCGACCTGCGTGTTCGCGGCGATGATGGCGCATTGACAGGCCTTCGGCCGAGGAGGAGCGCCATGACCGAAACCGCATCACGCACGCACGCCGAGCGGCGAGCGGCAGCGCTCGAAGTGTTCGAGCGATTCACCGACGGGGAAGTCGATCCCGAGCGGGCGCGGCGATCGATGACGCGGCGTCTCGGCGCCTTGGGCACGTTTGCCTTCGACGTGGTGATGGGCGATGTGTGGTCGCGGCCCGAGCTGTCGCGTCGCGACCGCAGCCTGATCGTGATCACGGTGCTCGCCACGATCGGTTCGAGCGAGGAGCTGTCGCTCCACACCGAGGTCGGGCTCAATCACGGCCTGACGCGCACCGAGATCGAAGAGGTCCTGATCCAGGTGGCCGCCTACGCCGGCTTCCCGATGGCAATGGCGGCGTCCCGTGTGGTCGACGATCGGTTCCGCACACTCGACGGGGTCGATCGGCTGCCTGAGCGTTCGGGCGCCGCTGAGCTCGATGACGACGAGCGGGAGCGCCGCGCGGCCGAGGTACGCAGCACGCTCACGGCCGGCCGCGCCGCGAGCGATCCCTCCGAGGACATGTCACGCCTGGTCGAGCACCTCGGTGAGGTTGGGCGCATCGCCTATCTCTGGGCTTTCGGAGACCTCTGGTCACGGGACGAGCTGTCTCGGCGAGACCGCAGCATCGTGGTCATCGCGATCCTGACTGTGCTGAGCCGCACCGACGAGCTGGCGTTCCATGTGCCGGCGGGCCTCAACCACGGGCTGACACGCACCGAGATCGAAGAGATCATGGTGCAGATGACCATCTACGGCGGCATCCCCCGCGCCGTCGAGGGCTACCAGGCGATGAAGAAGGCCTACG
>JAJEIW010000254.1 GCA_022828045.1 Acidimicrobiia bacterium
TGAATCCAGCGGCGCAGCTGTGGGTGACAGCGCCGAGGCGGGCGCCGGCCGCACGCTCGCACCTCGACGACGAGTTCAGCGAGTAGCTCGCGGCGGTGCACGACGCGGACGGCACCGCCGACTGGGTCTCGCGCACCGTCCCCGCCGTGGAGCCCAGCTCGGCACCCAAGGCCAGCACCATGCGCACCGCCTGGTCCTTCTGCTCAGGCGAATACCGCCTCGACGTCGCCGCCGGACGAAGTTCTGCATCCAGGGATCCCATGCTTGCTCCAATCTCTGGAGCCTGCGCAAAACAGTGAAGATGTGTGCGGGAGGCGGGCTGTCCGCGTCTGACTTGGCGCGAAACTGGCCCCGGGCGTTTCGGGTGCCTTGCTTGGGACACGTCGGCGTGGTCGGCCCGCTTCTCGGACTTGCCAGCTGCGGCCGGTCCGGAACGAGCGACGTGACCTCATAGGAACCTGCGCGACAGATGCCTCATCACTGTTATGTCCGTCCCGTCCCGGCACGCGAGCCGCTCCGTGATGAAGGACAACAGCATGCCAGAACCACCCCAGGCGGTGATCGGCGGGATTGACTGCCGCACCGACTTCCATGTCGCCGTCGCGCTCGACCCCCTCGGCCGAGTGCTGGGCGCCGAGTCGTTCCCCGCGACGAGCGAGGGCTGCCGCTGGACCCATGGATGGCTCTCGTCGTTCGGCCCGATCGCCGCGGTCGGCGTCGAGTCGGCCGGGTCCTACGGGGCGGCCCTGGCCCGTTCGCTGACCCAGCAGGGCTGCCGGGTGATCGAGGTCAACCAGCCGCACCCGCACACTCGCGCTCGCCGCGGCAAGGACGACGCCATCGACGCCGAGGCCGCCGCACGCAAGGTGCTGTCGGGCGAAGCCACCGCAGCAGCCAAGGACACCAGCGGCATCGTCGAGGCGATCCGCCAGCTCAGCATCGCCCGCAACAGCGCCGTCAAGGCCCGCACGGCCGCGCTGTGCCAGCTCGGGGACCTGCTCGTCACTGCGCCCGCCGCATTGCGCGAACAACTCGACACCCGCCGCACCCTCGAGGGCAAGGCCGCCGTGTGCGCCCGGCTTCGGCCCCACACCGGCCGGCTCGCCGATCCCGCCCAGGCCGCCAAAGCAGCGCTGCGCAGCCTCGCGCAGCGCATCAACCAGCTCGGCGCCGAAGCCGCCGATCTCGAAGGGCACCTCGACAAGCTGGTCGCCGTCGCAGCGCCCGCAACCCTGTCACGCCTGGGATGCGGCACCCACCACACCGCAACCCTGCTCGTCGCCGCCGGCGAGAACATCGACCGGCTCGGCTCCGAAGCCTCCTTCGCCCACCTGTGCGCAGCCGCACCGGTCCCTGCCTCCAGCGGACGCACCAGCCGCCACCGGCTCAACTTCTCCGGCAACCGCGACGCCAACCGAGCCCTGTACATGATCGCCATCGTCCGGCTCCGCTACTGCGAACGAACCCGCACCTACCTCAACCGACGCGTCGCCGAAGGCAAAACCAAAAAAGAAGCCATCCGCTGCCTCAAACGCTTCATCGCCCGAGAGCTCTACCGCACCCTGCGAGCCGACCTCGCCACCCTCACAACCCGCACTTGACATCTATAGGAACGTCCCAGGGTGAATCAGATGACGACGAACGTGAACCCGCTCCTTGGCCGCCTCGCTACCAGCCGTTCGCCCGCAACTCGTCAACCTCGTCCTGATACTCAGGAGGCACCTCCACCAGCGGCAACTCGATGTCGAGTCGGTCGAGGATCCCACGGGCGAAATAGGCCCGCTGTGGGGCCAGCAGCTCATCACGCACTTCAGGGTCTAGTGTCGGGTACGTGGCGGCGTACCTACCGCAAACATGCAGCAGCTCCCGGTATTCGTACTGCGAAATGCTCAGCTCAGGGTCGAGATACAGGACGTCTCCAGCGGCGTAGCCCACTCGCTCGGACATCTTCACGTCGGGCCACGGCGAATCCCTCCCGCACTGCTCAAAGACCTCATAGAAGGCATCGTGCAACGCGTCTGGCTCGTCGATTGGCCACTGCTGTTCGTGCCTCCAACCTGCCAGTTCATTGTCTGCCACGATGAACATACGTCTCTCGAAGTCGCGTAGAACGCTTGCATCTTGGCTCACAGCGTCATGAGATTGCTCGGATGCGGACATAGCAGCCCGAACTTCGAAATTTGTCAGAAAGTAGGCACCAGCAGGGATATCTGCAAGATAACTTTCGAGCAGACCAAACACGCCGATCTGGCTTAGCAGCCGAGATACCCCCAATCGCATTACAGCTTGGCCGCGCAGCAATTCTTGGCGATCTAGATCATGAAGATCAGGCACGACATCCGTAGGCACCGAGTCATCGAGAGTCGGATCGGCGTCCGACTCGTCGGCAAACAGCGATACTGCATCCTCGTAAGTTCCACTGCCGACGGAACCCGAACAACCTCCTATCAGCGCGAACGTTGTCACAGCGCACGCCAACGCGATGCCTGGAACTCCGCTGATGCGCCGACGCCCACTTCCTCGGGCTCGGCTAGAGACGCGCATCATCGCAATCGACCTCAACTATCGTCTTCCCAAGTGAACAAGCGGCCGCACGAGATAACTGTCCCCGCACCGACCTGCGGATTGGTGCCGCCAGTGCCCCACATGAGGAGCACGAAGGTTGCACAGCGAGCCGGCTCCACCACCCCGCTGACGAAAGCATCCAGCAAGTAGCTGCCTAGTGACCCTTGCCCTTCATCGTGGTACCACAGCCAATCCGCACGGTAGTCGCACTGCCAGACCTCGGCGGTGATCGACTGGCACCCCTCGAGCAGCTCGTCGGACTCGAGAGCCAGAACAGTG
Source organism: Acidimicrobiia bacterium (assembly GCA_022828045.1). GTDB lineage: Bacteria > Actinomycetota > Acidimicrobiia > Acidimicrobiales > Poriferisodalaceae > Poriferisodalis. The sequence continues at coordinate 2,845 of JAJEIW010000254.1, forward strand.
CCGTACCTGGGGTGCATTTCCGATGTTCCCACGATCTGGTCGCTGGCCTTGCTGATATACACCCTCTCTTCTTGAAGCCGTCGGCAGATCCATCTGTCCGGCTCGCCGACTCGTCGCTTCAAGAAGCAGTCATGAGCCATATTGGCTATGTGCTCGGGGTGCGGCGAGACGAGGATCTGTTCCTTTCGTTCATCCAATGCCGTCAGTGGTGTAGCGCAATCGCCGGGGAGTTCGGTTTGGCCTTCGGGGCAGTATGAGGTGACGGTGGTGGATTTGGTGAGCGTTTCCGGCCCGTTGGTGTAGGTCACTAGTACCGCGTACTGGCCGACCTCGCTGGGTGTGACGGTGAGCTTGGCCCGGCCGCTACTGGCATCAAGCGACGCGGTGAGACCGGCAGGGAACGACAACACCAGCTTCGTCGAAGTGCTGGCGGGCTGATAGCCCCACGTGCTAATAGCTTGCTAATAGCTGTAGTGCCGTTCTTGACGCGCTACAGCGACAGTTGACCGGCAGCGGAAGGACACCACAGCACTGATCCATACTACCAACCGTTCATGTGCAGGTCTTCTATCTCAGCCTGATACTTCTGGGGAACTTCCAATGGCCAGCGGTCGTCGTTCAAGCGGTTGATGATCTCTTGAGCAAAATACGTCCGCTGCGCCACCAGCAATTCATCGCGAATATCTGGCTCAAGTGTCGGATAGGTTGCGGCATACCGGCCGCAAACATGTAGCAGTTCTCTATATTCATATAGTAAGATGCTCCAGTCAGGCTCAAGATAGAGTACGTCGCTGGCAGAGTTGCCTTCCCGGTCAGCCATCTTGGCGTCGGGCCACGGCGAGTCCCGCCCGCACTGTTCAAAGACTTCGAAGAATGCTTTATGTAACAGGTCGACTTCAGTCGGTGCTGGCGACCAGAACAATTCAGCGCTGCGCACAATCGACAACATCTCACGTTCGAAGTCCCACAAGAGTCTGGCTTCAGCGCTTGCATCGCCGTGTGCGATTCGAGATGCCGACATCGCAGCCTGCAGTTCGAAATTGGGCAGAAAGAAGGCACCTCTGGGAACGTTGACGATGTAGCTGCTAAGCAGTTCCATGACACCGATGTTTCGCAGCATTCGAGCTACACCGAGATGCTGGACGGCGGGGCCGTCGCGCAGTTCACGGCGATTGCGATCATACAAGTCAAACTCGGAGGCCACGTTCGCGGAGCCGGAAGTTGCCGAACTGACTCCGGATTGCTCGACATCCAGCGACAACGCGTTCTCATAGGTGCTGCGTTGGGCACCTGAGCAACCGGCCAACAGCCCCGTCAAGACCATTAACATCACGGTTAACATCACAGTCGCCCACCTCAGTCCGTGATAGCGAGTCAAGTCGGTGCCCGCGCTGGCACTCGGCACCCTACCTGTATATCCTGCATTCTCACGCATCACGCGCTCGCCCCCTTCATGACTTCGGCGGCACCACCGCCGCGGTGCAGGCACCGATAGCTGCGGCGCTCGCTTGGGGACTCGGAGTAAGCCGCGCCCGCAGGAAGAAGCCCGCGCACACGCTCAACTTCCCCACAAGATCTAGCACGCCCTTGCGCAACGCAGGCAGAGCGTAGTTAGAGAACGATCCGTGCTCCAGCACAGTCTGAAACATCTGACCAGAATAATAATCACACTGCCAATGTTCCGAGGTGATCGGCTGGCAGCCCTCAAGTGCTTCGAGCGGATCGCCGTCGGAAGAACCATCCGGCTTGATCATCAAGATTCGTCCGAAATCTCCGTTCTTCGTGACGATCGGGTCCCCCGTCTCTACAATCCTCGGATCCGACCGCAAGATATACGTCCGTATGTCGCGGATCCTCCTACACCACAAGTACGTCTGAGACTCCGTCAACTCGGACTCATGACAGGCAGAATCAGGCGCATAACCGTGAGGCGGGTTTCTCACAAACACGTCGGCGCCCTTGGCCAGAGGCTTCAGCTCGGTGCCGCAGCCGGACGGGAGTGCGATTTGGCCTGTGGGGCAGTATGAGGTGACGGTGGTGGATTTGGTGAGCGTTTCCGGCCCGTTGGTGTAGGTCACGAGCACCGCGTACTGGCCGACCTCGCTGGGCGCGGCGGTGAGCTTGGCCCGGCCACCGCTAGCGTCGAGCGAAGTCGTGAGACCGTCAGGGAACGACGACGCCAGCTTCATCGATGTGCTGGCGGGCTGATAGCTCCAGGTGCTGGTAGCTGTGGTGCCGTTCTTGACGCGCAACTGCGGCGGCTGTCCGTCGATGCGAGGTGTGTGGTCTGCGGTGATGTGGAGGATGTAGTCGCCGGTGACGTGCCGGCTGTGGCGTTCGATCCAGCCGTAGGTGGTGGCCTCGACGGTATAGGTGCCTGCAGGCAGGAACTTGCGGGTGATGCGCGAGTCGAACCGTGAGGTGCTGTGGCCGCGGCCTTGGTCGTCATTGAAGGCGAGCCGCTCGCCCGATCCGTCCGCGGCATCGCCGGCGAGGATCAGCAGATAGGTGTCGAGGTAGAGCATGTTGGTCGCAGCGGACCGCAGAGTGGCGGTCACCCACCCGGGATTCGTGAGCACCAGGACATGGCGGCGCGCATAGGACGTGCGCCCCGCGACGCTGTGGCGGCGCATCGACGTGCAGTCGCCTTGTGCGCTGATCGTGCCGCGCACCGTCACCCCGCCCGGCCCGAAGGCACCCAGCCGGCTGTTGCAGCCGCCCACGCGGGTCGCTGTGAGCTTGACATAGACACGGTGCGACGCTCCGTTCTTCGAGCACGTCACCGCCACCGCCACCGTGTCACCCTTGTCCACTTCGAGGCTCACCGTGCGAGTGCCGCCCGTCGCGGGCGACAACGACGCAGCCGCAGGCGTCGCGGTGCATTTCGCGTCCGCGGGAACCACATCGAAATCCTCCGACACCACCACGCTGTCGGCATCACCCGCAGGCGCGGACGCGTCTGTCAGACCGCTGATGCGCACCGGAGCGGGATTCGCGGTGAAGTCCGCCGACGTCTTCTTGACGACCCCGCCGTGAGTGCAGGTCACCGTCACCCGCACCGCCGCCCCCGCAGGCCCCTCGCCGACGGTCAGTTCTTGTCGGGATAGAACGAGCTGAACAGTTGCCTGCGAGCGCCCTGCTCGGGGTGCTCCTCAAGGAAGGCTGCTCTCGTCTCGGCGTCCTCAGGATGGGGATAACGGCACTTGCCCTCGTCGTCGACCACCCAGTGATCCGGGCAGATCAGCAGCCTCTCGCCCCCGTACGGCTCGCTGTACACATGAGCCTGGCTCTCAGATGTCTCGGGATAGTTGATGACGAACTCCAGATTCTCGAACAGATCACAGACATTGCCCTCACTGTCAACGATCACGAAACCCGGCGTCCCACTGGGGCATGGCTGCCCCGCCAACGGATACGGCACCGACTCGTCCACCGGTTCGCGCTCAGGGACAGGCGCTGATTTCTGCTCCTCGGTCAGAACCACCCGATAGTGCTCCGCACACGCCGCACGCTCGGCGATCTCCATTTCGAGGCAGCGCTGGATCAACGACTCCTCCAACGGAAACACAGCTCCCTCATGATGCTCAACCGGAATCTCGACGATGCCCGAATCGCGGATGAAGTCATGCACCGCTTGTAGGTAGTACTTCCTCACGCGGTTGAGCAGACCGTCACGCACTTCGGGATCAAGAGTCGGATAACTCGCGGCTCGTTGAGCGCAGTCAAGCCGGAGATCGTAGAATTCTCCGCTAGTGAATCCTGTCGTGGAATCATACAGCGCAAGCTCCTCATCTTCTGCGAGGTAGATTGGTATCTCCTGCTGTGTATCTGGGTCGAGAACGATGCCAGGGAAGCCAGCAGCCGCAACACAGTCCGCCATCCATTCGTTGTATACTCGCTCCAGCGTTCCACCCCGGCCCAAGTCGGCCGGCAAGTCGTTATAGGCTCGGCTGAGGGCATCTTCAACATCAAACTCGAACTGCAATCGCTCACGCTCGTGACCCGAGACCTGTGTTGGAATGGCGCTACGACGCTCACTTATGAAGTCAAGATAGTCATCTGCAGTGCGATGTCGGGCGTAGTACGCTCGGTAATAGACGATTTCATCGATGAGCTCGTACAATCCAAGTTCCTCATCGCTGTAACGTCGGTTCGGGTCCATCGGCAACTCTGCTGCAATCTCGGCCCACGCCGCCGTTACATCGGAGTTCTGATCAGATAGTGAATCAGAATCGTAAGAGTCATTTCCGAACGGCCAGCCGGCCAACAGTAGAGCTACGATCACCAAGAATACGAACAGGCCAAACAGCAGCCATCGGGTTCGCCGAGTCCACAACTTACGCACACCGTCGACGGGCCGCTTATTGGCATTGCCCGAATAGATCTTGCCATCTGCGGGATCTTCATCCGATGCCATGTCCAACCTCCCTCCTAGGCTTGAAAGCAACACCCTTGCTGCAGCAAGGCAGTCGATTCGAATCGGCGCGCATGCTCAACAACTTGGCTGGTGCCTCAGCCGAACAGATCACGAGCGAGTCTCCTTATTGGGTCCGAAATACGCGCAGATCATTCTCCTGATGCATCCTCGCATCCTAGTTACAGGTCGCATTGGTCGCGAGATTCTCATACGCAACTTCAAACAGCGTGAACGCGAAACTCAGCATTGCGTTTAACTTGGCCAAACCGCCGAGCACCCTGCTCTGCGGGAACCTGTTCCGAGCCCATGCTCCGACCTTTTTCTCCGCGACGTCTCCGCCACGTTCTACGCCGAGTTCCACGACTTCCCCACAGATAAGCCGAACGATCGCATCGTCCAAGTCCTTGTTCCCGGTCGCGCGGCTGAAATCGTTGGTGCCGACGAGGATCGTCTCCCGATACTCGACCGCGGTGTGGATCGTCTCGAGATCACTTCGCACGGAATCACTGACCGACCTGCCTGTCTCGGCCTCGTACCCAGCAATCCACGTATCCACGTCGAACCCGCTGCGCCACGTCACAACTGAAAGCTTGTGCGTAGTCAGACACTTGTTGAGAAGGTCGCCAGGATCCTGCAGGTTTGATGTCTGGGCTTCTTGACATAGCTGTGGTCCTCCGCCAGCGTCGACGTCGTAGGGACTCCACGGCAGGTACTCAGGATCGACGATGCCGCTGTTGTTCTTGTGCCCACAGCCCTTGAGGTTCCGCTGCCTGTGACCGCGGCCGCCGTCGGGCGTCCAGTAGTTGAAATAGCCGCTTCCGCATTCGGGAGGTTGGTGTGCTTGGCAGTCGGTGTGGCCGTCGCCGGGGTCGTGGTGGTGGATCTGGCGGGCGCGGTGCCCGTCGCTGCGGGGACAGCTGCGGTCCACGACCACCGCGGTGACGGTGGTGGGCTGGGTGC
>JAJEIW010000018.1 GCA_022828045.1 Acidimicrobiia bacterium
CTGGCGCCATGCGCCCACACCGGCCCCCCGCAGCCACCACAGCACGGCCGTCCGGTCAGCTCGATCCCGATCTCAAGCGGACCGCCATCGCGGTCCCTCACACCGGTCACCGTCACGCCCGCACCCAAGCCGACAACCACACCCAACGCGCGAATAGCGTCAAGACTCACAGGGACCCTCCAGAACTCGGGGCTGCAACACCTCCGATTCTGGGGGACCCCTCCCTATGCCGCCCGCACCCTCACCGGCCTACTCCACGCGCAAACGCGAAGCGCCAGTTATCGCGGTGTCGAGTTGCCACGAAACTGCACGCTATCGCCGCTTCGCAAGGACTCTCGGACAGTCCCACAACTGAGATCAGCAGACTGCCAAGTCTGCGGGTGCTCCAGATGCCGGCTCGGGATCGTCTTCGGTGACAATGGCGCTGAGCACCGCTGGGCCCGAAGCTGAGGCGTGCACCGTGTCGAGACGGCCGGGCCACAAGGCGCTGAACGGGCCGAACACATTGCCGGTCACGTCTACGCGTACCCAGCCTGGCTGGCCTGTTGCCGGGCGCAGAGCGGCGTCCACCCCGACGTGGCACCAGTCGCTGCGGACCACCGTGCCGCCGGGAGTCCACCAGCGCCACCCGTCGCCCGCCGACGCAGCGCGCGCCACTGCGTCATGCGCCGCCATTGCCATCACCGCAGCTCCCGGAAGCAGGTCACCGCCTTCATCGGTGACGTCGTCCAGCCCGATCACCGTTGCGTCCCAGATCGCTCGCAGACCTGCCGAAGCGGCTGCGTCCGCATGCGCACGAGCGCCGCTCACCAACAGCGCCTGGGCGCCCAGCAGCAGCAACAGGACCATGATCGCAGGCCACAGGATCAGCAACGGCAGCACCTCCCCACGCTCACCACGCCGAGACGCCGAACGCGGCGGGCACGCGGGTGTTCCGGCCCCGTTGCAGATCGCTCGGCCGCCGAGGCGGCTTCGAGCCTTGGCTACCACCCGTTCGTGCGCAGGTCGTCCAGTTCGGCTTGGTACCGGTCGGGCTCGCTCACAGGCGAGTCCGCGTCGTCGAGCCGGTCCAGGATCACCTCGGCGAAGTGCGCTCGCTGCGGAGCGAGCAACTCATCGCGCATCTCGGGATCAAGCGTCGGATACGTCACGGCATAACGGGCGCACTCGTAGAGCAGCTCGGTGTAGTCGTAATACGACATGCCGAACACTGAGTCCACGCCGCCGGGGTCCAGCTTCGTGTTGTCGTCGAACAGCAGCGACTCCATCGCGTACTCGTAGTCTTCGCCGAACTCGAAGAACTTCACGTCGGATCCCCCGACGCGGCGGCCGCACTCCGCGAGAGCGCCGAAGAACGCCTCGGCGAGGCGATCGTCGTCGGGCAGGTAATGCAGCGCCTCGTGAGCTCCTGCCAGGACAGCCAGCTCGAAGCGAAGGACACCTTCATCCTCTGCTGCGTCGGCATCGACGAGCTCCCGATTGGCGATGCTCAACCGGGAAAGTTCGACGGCCGGAACGATGAAATGCGCACGCGCCGGCATATCGACGATGTAGTCCTCAAGGAACCTGAGAATGCCGACGGCTCGGAACCATCGATAGCTGCTGAGCTCCCGTATAGCCCAAAATTCAAAGGCCAAATCGCGTCGGGCGAACTCATGAGGAGCCTTCGCTGGCTCATCGGGCACCGACGCATCATGACCGCAACCGCCCCCCGCATCCCACGAACCGCCCGCCTCGGTCTCCACAGGCACTTCTACGATGTACCCGTCACGGCCGCCGCAGAGCGCGTCATACACGGCCTGCAGATAATGCCGCTTCACGCGGCCGATCATTTCGTCACGTACCGCAGGATCCAGCGACGGGTAACTCGCGGCGCGCAGCGCGCACTCGTACCTCAGGTCGTAGAAGTCGTCATTGGAGAAGCCGGTCTTGGATACCTGAAACTCCAGCTGTTCAACCTCTGCTTCATATATCGGCATGTCGTATCCGGTATCAGGATCGGTGATGACATCTGGGAATCCCGCAGGCGACACGCACTCCGTCAGCCAGCCGTAATAGGCACCCTCCAGACGGCTTCCTTCGCCCAGATCATCAGGCAGTGAGCCATACGCGTTAAGCAGGAGACTCTCGATGTCGAACTCGAATACCAAACGTTCCCGCTCGTGACCTGATGCCTCATGCTGCATGCGGTTCCATTGCTGGTCACGACGGTCAGCTACATCGTCGATTGTGCGCCCGCGTGTGAAGTACGGCCTGTAGAAGACGATGTTGTCGATCAGGTCATAGAGTCCGAGTTCCTCGTCACTGTAGTGCCGCTCGGAATCCAGCGGCACTACAGCTGCGACATCTGCCCACGGCGGGCCGACATCGAGATGGTGCATCACGGTTCGGCCGGATGGATCCTCGGGGTCTGGCGCAAGCAGCACGACAGCAGCAACTGCTGCCGCGGCAGTCAGCATGGCAATGACGGTGAACAGCAGCCGATGAGACAGATTCCCGGAATCGTCATCCTCCGACCGGCCCCTCGGATTCGGCTCAGGCACTGCAACTCCAAGGTCGTCGCTGGACGTCATGGCCACCTCGACCGTCGTGGCCGCCCCGACAAATAGCGATACCGCGGCACTGATCTTTGCTACCAACCATTCACGCGCAGGTCATCTATCTCAGCCTGATACTTCTGGGGAACTTCCAACGGCCAGCTGTCATGGTTCAAGCGGTTGATAACCTCTTGCGCAAAATGCATTCGCTGTGGCAGCAGTAACTCATCGCGAATATCTGGCTCAAGTGTCGGATATGTCGCCGCATACCGGCCGCAAACATGTAGCAGTTCCCTATATTCATATAGTGAGATACTCCAGTCGGGATCAAGATACAGTACATCGCCGGCAGAGTTGCCTTCCCGGTCGGCCATCTTGGCGTCGGGCCACGGCGAATCCCGCCCACATTGTTCGAAGACTTCGAAGAACGCTTCATGCAACAGGTCAACTTCAGTCGGCGCTGGCGACCAGAACGACTCAGCGTTGCGCACAATGGACAACATCTCACGTTCGAAGTCCCACAAGAGTCTGGCTTCAGCACTTGCATCGCCATGCGCGATTCGCGATGCCGACATCGCAGCCTGCAGTTCGAAATTCGATAGGAAAAAGCACCTGTGGGAATGTTGACGATGTAGCTGCTAAGCAGTTCCATGACACCGACGTTTCGCAGCATTTGAGCTACGCCGAGATGCTCGACGGCAGGGCCATCGCGGAGTTCGCGACGATTGAGATCATGCAAGCCAAACCCAGATGCGGCGTTCGCAGAGCCGGAGCTTGCTGAACTAACTCCGGATTGCTCGATGTCCAGCGACAACGCGTTCTCATAGGTGCTGCGGTCGGCACCTGCACAACCGGCCAACAACCCCGTCAAGACCATCATCATCACGGTCACCCACCTCGGTCCGCGGTCGCGAGTCAAGTCGGTACCCGCGCTGACACTCAGCTCACTGCCTGTCTGCTCCGCGTTCCCATGCATCACGCGCTCGTCCCTTTCATGACTTCGGCGGCACCACCGCCGCGGTGCAAGCGCCGATAGCTGCTGCGCTGGCCTGGGGACTCGGAGTAAGCCGTGCCCGCAGGAAAAAGCCCGCGCACACGCTCAGCTTCCCCACAGGATCGAGCACCCCCTTGCGCAGCGCAGGCAAAGCGTAGTCAAAGAACGAGCCATGTTCCAGCACAGTTTGGAACATCTGATCGGAATAGTAATCACACTGCCAATGTTCCGAGGTGATCGGCTGGCAGCCCTCAAGTGCTTCGAGTGGGCCGCCGTCGGAAGAACCACCCGGCTTGATCATCAAGATTCGGCCGAAATCTCCGTTCTTCGTGACGATCCGGTCCCCCGTCTCTATAATCTTCGGATCCGACCGCAAGATATACGTCCGTGTGTCGCGGATCCTCCTACACCACAAGTACGTCTGAGACTCCGTCAACTCGGACTCATGACAGGCAGAATCAGGCGCATAACCGTGAGGCGGGTTTCTCACAAACACGTCGGCTCCCTTGCCCAAAGGCTTCAACTCGGTGCCGCAGCCGGACGGGAGCGCGGTTTGGCCGGTGGGGCAGTACGAGGTGACCGTGGTGGATTTGGTGAGAGTCTCCGGCCCATTGCTGTAGGTGACGAGCACTGCGTACTGGCCGACCTCGCTGGGCGTGACGGCGAGCTTGGCCCGGCCGCCGCTCGCATCGAGCGAAGCCGTGAGACCGTCAGGGAACGACGACGCCAGCTTCGTCGCGGTGCTGGCGGGCTGATAGCTCCAAGTGCTGGTCGCGGTGGTGCCGTTCTCGACGCGCAGACTCGTCGGCTGGCTAGCAGCCGGTGTGTGATCGACGTTGACGTGCAGGACGTAGTCGCCTTCAACGTCATGCTGTTCGTGCCATTCGAGCCAGCCGTACGTGGTCGCCTCGATCGTGTAGGTGCCCGCAGCCAAGAAATAGCGAGCGATCAGCGAGTCGCGCTTGCCAAACGTCAGCTCGCTGCGGTGGTCGTCGTTGAAAGCGAGCCGCTTGCCCGACCCATTGGCGGCGGCGCCTTGGAGGATCAGCAGATACACGTCCAGCGGATCGTCGTTGGACGCCGCCGACCGCAGCGTCACTGTGACCCACCCTGGACTGGCCAATTTGAGAGTGTGCCACCGCGCATAGGACGTGCGGCCTGTTTCATCATGGCGGCGCACCGACTTGCACCCGCCTGCGGAGCTGATCGCGGCCCTTACAGTCACCCCGCCCGAACCGAACTTGCCCAGACTGCTCATGCAGCCATCAAAACGGGTCGCGGCGAACTTCGCGTGCACCCGATGCGACGCTCCGTCCTTCGAGCACGTCAACGTGACCGACGCCGTCACGCCCTTGTCCACTTCCAACGACACCGTTCGGGTGCCGCCCGTGGTCGGCGACACCGACGCAGCCGCAGGCGTCACGGTGCACTTGGCGTCAGCCGGTGTCACGTCGAAGTCTTCGGTCACCACGACGCTGTCGCCGTCGCCCGCAGGCACGGACACACTTGAGAAACCGCTGATGCGCACCGGTGCCGGGTTCGCCTTGAACTTCGCCGACGCCATATCGCTGTCGGTACCCGAAGTGCAGGTCACCGTCACCGTGACCGTCGCGGCGGCCGCTACGCGCAGACTGACGGTACGCGACGCACCCGACGCAGGCGAGACCGAAGCAGCACCAGGCTTGACAGAGCACTTGGCACCCGCAGGCGAAACGGCGAACCCCGAGGCGACCACGACAGCAGTCTTGCCGAGTGCTGGCGTCTCCTCAGCGGGAGCGAAGCCGCTGATCTGCACCGTCTCAGCGGCGACTGTCGTGAGCTTGAGCGTCAGCGTGAAGCTGCCGGTCAACCGGTCGGACCCGGTGGTCACCTCGATCGTGTAGGTGCCTGCTACCAGTCGAAGGCCGCGGATGCGGCTGTCGCGCCCGTCAGAGCCGGAGTCGTCGTCCGAGCCCACCACGGTGCCGTCGCTGTCGGTGATGTACACATGCGGGTCTCCCGCAGAGACTGCGTCGAGGTCGAGCGTGGCCGTGCCGGTGACGGTGAACGTGAACCGCCACGCGTAGTACGGCACTTGGTCGGTGCTCTTGTGCACTGACTCGCAGCCCGTCGCCCACGAGCCGTTGCGGGTCACCGTCCCCGAACCCAGCGTGCTCAACGCGGTGGTGCATTCAGGATCGTTCTCGTCACCTTCGTCTTCCTCCTCCTCTTCTTCCTCTTCGGTTCCTTCCTCTTCTTCCTCAGTGCCTTCTTCGTCGTCGTCTTCTTCATCGGGGTGGCAGTGCGGCGGTGTCGTGGCGCGGTCGACCGAATGCCCTGCCGCGCACGTCCATGTCGGGACTCGTGTGAGCGTGCGCTCGCAGGTGCCGGAATCGCCTGAGACCGCCGTCCAGCCGCCGGCGCAGCTACGGCTGACCGCCCCCAGGCGGATGCCGGCCGCACGCTCGCACCTCGACGACGAGTTCAGCGAATAACCCGCGGCCGTGCACGACGCGGACGGCACCGCCGACTGGGTCTCGCGCACCGTCCGCGTCGCGGTGACAGTGCGAGTCACCGGCTTGCAGCACTTCTGCTCGTCGCGGTAGTTGCAAGCAGGCCGGTTCTCGTAGTGGTACGCGGGCTCGGTGATCAGCGTTTCGCGCATACCGGTGCGATGCTCGTTGCGGTAGCCGTACTTCGTACACACCGACTGGCCCACCACCACGTCCCAAGTGACGCAGTAGCGCACCCGCACCGTGTAGGTGTAAGGCTTCATCGCCATGTACGTCTTGGTGAGCGGCGGCACCCGCACGGTGAATGGCGCAACCCGCTTGGGCACCGTGTAGGGCACATGCTCGGTCACAGTGGTCCCGACGCGCTCGGTATAGGTCTCGGCGTACCACACCATGTCGGTGACCGTCACCCGCACCGTCGTGCCTGCGGGCACCACCACGCTCACCCAACGCACCGTGCCCGGCGTCCGCGAATCAATCCTTGCCGAAGTAGTTCGAACTCAGCAAGCCCCTGTCGTACACGCCTGCTTGATCGGGATTGGCCTCGATGAAGGCTTCCCTCAGTTCGGCTTCCTCAGGATGCGGGTAACGGCACTTACCCTCGTCATCGATCAGCCAATGATCAGGGCAGATCAGCAGTCTCTTCCCTCCGAGGAACAGATTGGAGACATGAGCCTGACTCTCCCTCGTCTCGGGGTAGTTGATTATGAACTCCAGATTCTCGAACATGTCGCAGAGACGGCCCTCGTGATCGACAACCACGAGACCCGGCGCATCGCTGAACCCACAAGGCTGACCGACCAACGGGTACGGCGCAGACTCGTCCACCGGCTCCCGCTCAGGGACAGGCGCAGCTTTCTGTTCCTCGGTCAGCTCCACCCGATAGTGCTCAGCACACGACTCCCGCTCAGCGACCTCCACTTCAAGGCAGCGCTCGATCAACGACTCCTCCAACGGATGGATAACGCTCTCGTCATGCTCGATCGGGATCTCGACAATGCCGGTCCTGCGAATGAACTCGTGCGCGGCCTGCAGATAGTGCCGTCTCATGCGGCCGAGCATCTCGTCACGTACGCTCGCATCAAGAGATGGGTAACTCGCAGCCTGCTGAGCGCAGCTGTGGCGAAGATCAAGATACCGCTCGTACGGCAGGCCGAAATCCGCCCGGTAACCGTCAGGCGCCACTGGCAGGTTGAAGACGATGTCCGGGAAGCCCGCATCGGCGGCGCAACGGTGCATCCATTCCCGAAATGACTGCTCCAGCAGTCCTCCGCTCCCCAAGTCGGCCGGCAAGTCGTCGTACGCCCGCCGGATGGCATCTTCGACTTCGCCTTCGAATCGCAATCGCTCCCGCTCGTGCCCTCGCGCTTCCAGCGCAACATACTCACTGTGCTGGGAACGGTGCTCCAAGTAGTCTTCTTCGGTGCGGAATCGTACGTAATACTGCGGTGAGAACGCGATTCTGTCGACGAGTTCGTATAAGCCGAGTTCCTCGTCGGTATAGCGACGCCCGGGATCTGCGAGCATCTCAGCCGCAACCTCCGGCCACACAGCGCTCGCATCCGGCAGCGGGACAACTGATTCATCATCATCGGTCGGCCACAGCACGAACAGCAGCACGACGGCTGCAGCCACAAGCACCACAGCGGCGCCGGCTAGCGCCCGTCGCGCACGTCCGGACGGCAATCTGCGTCGTCTGTCCGCGAGACTCGGTTCGCCCCCTGGGGCATCCGTCGAATCGTCACCTGAGGGCATGTCGGCCCCTTCTCTCAGACAAGACTGCAGGACTGACGCTGCCCACAGCCTGCCGCGGATCGCGCTTGACGGGCTCGCATCGCGCTGTCCTCGGAGGGTTCTGTGTCTCAGTCACAGGCAGCATCCGTCGCGAAGTTCGTCCACAGCACACCGAGCGCTACCTGCGCGAAGCCCAACAGCGTGCCCAGCTTCAGAGCGCCTGACAGCACCGCACCCGACGGGAACCGGCTGCACGCCCAGCCCCCCACTCGCCTCGCGGCCGCGTCGACGCCTTGGTCGACGCCGAACTCGACGACCTCGCCGCAGATCAGCTTCACGATCGCGTCATCGAGAATCGTGTCCCCGATCGGACGCGTGTAGCCCTCGGTGCCGACAAGGATCGTCTCCTCGCTCTCGACCGCGCGCTGGATCGCCTCGAGATCCCTGCGCAGCTCAGCCGAGACGCTGCGGCCCGTATCGGCTGTGTACTGCGCAATCCACGTGTCCATATCGAAACCGCTGTTCCACGTCAGCACCTTCAGATTGTGCGTTTCCAGGCATTCCTGGAGCTTGGCTTGGGGCGTGTTGGCGTTCATGTGGTCGTGTTCCTCGCACAGGATGGGCCTGCCGTCGAGGTCGATGTCGTAGGGGCTCCACGGCAGGTGTTCGGGGTCGACGATGCCGCTGTTGTTCTTGTCGTTGCAGCCATCAAGGTTGCGCGGCCCATGGCCGCCGCCCGGGGGCGTCCACAAGTTTGTTGGCCCCTCCTCGCATTCGGGAGGTTGGTGTGCTTGGCAGTCGGTGTGGCCGTCGCCGGGGTCGTGGTGGTGGATCTGGCGGGCGCGGTGCCCGTCGCTGCGGGGACAGCTGCGGTCCACGACCACCGCGGTGACGGTGGTGGGCTGGGTGC
>JAJEIW010000218.1 GCA_022828045.1 Acidimicrobiia bacterium
CGCCACCAGATGCCCCACCAGCCCATCCGCGTCCAGCAACCCGCGATCCAGCGACGACACACCCTGCATTCCCACATCGTCCCGCGCGCCCACCCCCAACACGCGGAAATCCGACCGAATAATTCAGCAGACTCCTAGTCGTGTTCGGCGTCGGCGAGGAGATCTCTCAGGAGGGCCGGAGGATCGTCGGCGACGACCAGTGCCTCGCCGATCAGGGCGGCGTCGTAGCCAGCTCGGGCTATCGCTTGCATGGACGTGCCGCCGGGCACGCCGATGCCTGAGGCCGCAATCAGCAGGATTCGGTCGTCGATGTTCTCGAAACAGCGGCTGACACGGACGGCCTTGTCGTAGTCGACGGTGAACTTGGTGGACTCGGGGTTGTCGCGCTGGTTGATGGCGATCATGTAGGCTCCGAGATCGATTGCGGTCCCCAGTTCGGCTTCGTCACGGACCTCGGTGAGAACGTCGACGCCGAGTGACAGCGCCAGTTCCTGCATGGGCGGCAGCTGTGCCGGGTCGATGTCGGCGAGGATGACGAGCATTGCGTCGGCACCCATGGCGTGGCTGTCGCGCACGTCATCAAGCGTGCGCAGGAAGTCTTTGCGCAGCACCGGCAGGCCGGTCACTGTCTTGGCTGCCTGCAAGTCCTCGGGAGAGCCGCTGAATCGTTCGCTCTCGGTCAGCACCGACAGGCAGGCCGCCCCGCCCGCCTTGTACTCCGATGCCAGATCGGCTGCGTTCGCATCGGCGTTCAGCGCCCCGCGAGATGGCGAGCATCGTTTGATCTCAGCAATGACCGACGGCCCAGCTTCCCGCAGCGCGGCCGCAAACCGGTGCCCAACCGCGACCGAGCCCGGCTCGGCGTCGTCAGCGGGATTGTCTGCAGCCATACGACGATCTCATTCCGCGAGTTGGCTTGATCGACCAGCGACTCTACGCCGCCGCCCGTCACGCCGGCCCTCAAACTGGGCCGCAGCACCGGCCATGTGCGCGTGTGCGCTCGTACTCACTGCTGCCTTCCTTGCCGACCGGCCTGTGAGTGGCGATTCGCGGACATGGTGGCTTCAGCGCGCTTGAAGGCACGAACGGCATAAATCACTTGGATGATGGGAAATTAATGGAATAAGCTGAAATATATGGAAGATAAGCTGAAGAACGATGACGGCGGCGAGCTTCAACGTCGTCAGCTCCGTGCGGCTGGGGTGCTGGTTGCCTCCGATGCACGCCTGCGGCCAACGACCACGATGGTCGCGGACGACGAGTCGGGCGCCACGGTCGCCGTCGCCACGCTGCTGCTCGACGTCACCCGCCCGGATTGCATCGACCGGGTCGTGAGCTGGATGCGCGACACCGCCACCCTCCTCGAAACCCTCCAAGAACTCGAACGCTGACCAAGCTGGCATCTGATCGCCGGGTGGGGCGCGGATGGGTGGGACGGGGAGCGCGGTAGCGTCGCCGCGGTGCTGAGAGATCTGCGGGAGCTGCCGAGAGCGGTGTGGCCGAGAGCTGCGGTGTACGGGGCCATCGCTGCCGTGCTCATCGGCATCCCGTCGGACCTCATCGATACGCCGATCTTCGGTCGGCCCATCGACGCCAGGTGGCTCGACTACGTGATCTTGGCGACGACCTCGGCGTTGATCGGGCTGATTCTGGCTATCCGGCCGCCGTCAAACGATGCCGACGCCGAGTCTGCTGTGGAACGACAGGGCACCACGACGCTGTGGGGCGGGATGGTCTCGTTCCTTGCCGTCGGCTGTCCGGTGTGCAACCAGGCAGTGGTTGCGCTCGTGGGCATCTCGGGAGCGCTGTCATGGTGGGCGCCGGTGCAGCCCGTCGTGGGGCTGACCGCACTCGCGCTTCTGCTGTGGACGCTGCGCAAGCGGCTGCGCACCTACCGAGCCGTCGCCTGCCCGATTCCCGTCGCCTAATCGAGCATCGAGAGCGGGGCAGCAGAACGCCGGCTGTCAGTCGGGCGACGTGAGCTCGGTCCGGATCCGGTGGCGAGTGATCCACAACCGCAGGAGTATGAGCGCTCCGAGCAAGAACGCAGTGCTTCCGTACGCCATGATCGGTATCGCTTCCACGAGCACGCCGTAATAGCCCCACAGGATGCCCTCGCCTGCCGTGAGCACCCAGGTGAGCGGGGCCACGCCCACCGGCGCGTACGACCGCCAAGCCGCATACACCGACGGGCCGAGGTACAGACCGTTCGACAAGCCGAGCACGGCGCCCAGGACCGTCCAGCCAGCGACCAGCTGCAAGCCAACCGATGCCACCCCCACGGCAATGCCGGCAATGACGGCGACGCGGACCTCGGCGCCATTGCGCCAGAGCAGGTACAGCACGAGGCCGAAGCTGATAACGGCGGCGAGTACCGCAGGAATGGTGACCCAGAACTCCTCGGCGATCACGTAGGCCGTCCAGCCGATGTTGATCACCATGCCGATGGCTGCCCAGGCGGCCGAGGCGCCCTCAGTCCGCTTCAGGCGCACGAGCCGCACCACCTGGGGCACGACTTGCACGAAGGTGACCGCGGTGGCGACGACGGCGACCAGGTTTGCGAGCTGGTCCTGGCTCACGGAACGCGCTGGCGATCTCGCGCAGCGCCGCGCCATGACAGCTGTCCACGACAGCGTCGGCACACCGCGACCATGCCGAAAGTGTCTCACCCCAGCGCACTTCAGAGAGCGTTGACCAGTCGGAGTGGCGATGATCTTCGGAGGGCCGCTGTTCATCGCCCTAGACATCCTCGTTGCCGCCAACACAGAGTTCCTCGCGGCCAACCCTTCGAGCTGTCGCCACACCGTCGCGTCCTCAACCGGGCCGGGGGCGCCACGAACTAGCGTCCTCATTGATGTCTGGTCCGAGCGGGCCTCGTGTGCCGACCGGCAATCCGGTCGTGCCGTTGACACCGTCAGACATCGCTACGCAGGTGTCGCACCTGGCCATACGCCGCGCAGCGCTGAGCTTCGGATCGATGTCGGTGCTGGCCGCGATGGCGGGCGTGTTCGTGGCGCTCGGCGCCATGCTGACCAACACCATCTCGGCGTCGTCGAACCTCGGCCTCGGCCCCACCCGGCTCCTGATGGGCATCGGGCTGTCGACGGGGCTGTTCCTGGTGGTGATCACCGGCGCGGAGCTGTTCACCGGCAACAACCTCATGGTCATCGGGCTGCTGGACCACCAGATCACCGTCCGCCAGCTCGTCCGGAACTGGATCTCGGTGTACCTGGGCAACTTCATCGGCGCCTTGGCCGTGGTGCTGGTGGTGTTCTGGTCGCGCTGGTGGGAGATCGCTGATTATTCGTTCGGTGCCGCGGCGCTCACGAACGCGCTTGCCAAGGTCGATCTCGGGCTCGGCACGGTGTTCGCCCGGGGGATTCTCGCGAACGTGTTCGTGTGCCTGGCGCTGTGGCTGGCCACGGCGGGCCGCTCGCTCATCGACAAGCTGGTCGCCGTGGTGCTGCCGATCTCGGCCTTCGTGGCCGGCGGCTTTGAGCACAGCGTGGCCGACATGTACTTCGTGCCGATTGGCATGCTGGTCTCGGGTCAATCCGAGGTGGCTGCGGCAGCAGGGCTCTCGACAGCCCAGCTCGACGGCCTGAACGGGGCGTGGTTCGCCGGCTTCCTGGCGATCGTGACACTGGGCAATGTGGTCGGCGGCATCGCCGTGTCGCTGGCCAACTGGTTCGTGCACCTGCGGAGAATCCCGACCGTCGGCTGACCCTTCGCCGATCTCGGCTCGGGTGCGCTCAGCTGCCCCCGGCCTCGGCGGGCTCGAGCATGACGATAGGGAACTGCCGGTCTGTCCTCGCCTGGAACCGGAGGTAATGGTCGTCCTTGGCGGTCACTTGCTCCCACAGCTCGGCGCGCTCGTCCCCTTCGGTGAGGCGGGCGGTCATCTGGCGACTGCCGCTGCGGTTGCGAACCGCGACTGACGGGTTGTCGCGCATGTTCAGGAACCACGCGGGGTGCTTCGAGTCGCCCCCGCGTGAGCCGATGACGACGAATGCGCCATTCCGCTCGGCGACTGCGGACAGCAGCGTGGTGCGGGGCTCGCCGCTGCGCCGGCCCGTCATGGTCACCTCGATGATCGGTGTGCCCTTGTGGATCCAGCCGATGCGGCCGCCGCTGCAACGGATCGCCGTGCGGTTCGCCCAGTTCGCCAGCTTGAAGGTGAAATCGGACCACACGTTCACTGCCACACCGCCATTCTCGCCGCGCAATGAACGCAGAAGTGCGCGCAGTACTGTTGGCCGCGTGACGTCACAGCCCGAAACGGCCACTGTGGCCGAACTCAAAGAACTCCTGGCCGATCCGGCGTGCCGCATCGAGCTCCACGACTTCGTCAGCGACGAGACGCTGCGAACCATCGA
>JAJEIW010000262.1 GCA_022828045.1 Acidimicrobiia bacterium
GCGCCGCACATGACCTTCGGCAGCGGCATCCACTACTGCCTCGGCGCGTTCCTGGCACGAGCCGAGCTGCAGGAGGCCCTCAAGGCCGTCGCGAAGCGAATGCCGGACTTGCGTCTCGACGGCGACGTGGAATGGAAACCTGTGTCCAACGGCATCTGGGGGCCATCGACACTGCCGATCAGGTTCACGCCGGGGCACTGAACCCCGTCACCGCGCAGATGGGCCGCCTGCCCGACGTCTTCAAGGTCACTTCGGGCCAGGCCGCATCTAGCGCAGCGGCACCCAGCGAGGTCGGGCGCACCCGGCGCGAGCGCGTCCGCTGGGGACGGGTCGTGCTGGTGGCGCTGTCGGGAGTGGTGTCACATGTCTTCGGCCGGGCCACAGTCGGGGTGCTGGTGCCCGCCATGGCAGACGATCTCGACCTCAGCGACACGCTCATCGGCGCGCTCGGCTCGATGACGATGTTCTACGGTCCCGCGTCGGTCATCGGACCTGCCGCGAGCGGCTGGCTCGCCGACCGGACGGGCAGCTTCAGCGCGACCTATGGGGTCATCGCTGCACTGGCCCTCACTGCATGCATCTGCATGGCGACGATGCGCCGCAGGGATGGTGTGGCGCCACAGCCGGCGCCGCTGAGCTGAGCGTCAGATCAGCTCATCAGCTGCTTTTTCATGGCAGCAGCGGTTGCCAGCTTCAGCGAGCGGCTCGGGCCGATCTCAATGGACTCGCCGGTCTGCGGGTTGCGGCCCATGCGGGCACCACGCTCAGACATGGAGAACGAGCCGAATCCCGGCCAGGTCACCTTGCCGCCTGCCTTCGCTTCGGCCACAACGAGATCGAAGAACGCCGACAGCGTCCGCTCTGCGTCGCTCGCAGTCACACCGGCTTCGGCGGCTACTGCCTTGATGGTCTCTGCCTTGTTCGCCACAGTCCAGTTCCTCTCTGAAACGATTCGGGGTACCACCTCAGCACACAAAAGCCCTCAAGTGGTGGAATTGCGGCCCGCTGTCTATCGGCGCGACCCGGTACTTGCACCCGGAGACGGCCGTCGACGGGAAGAACGGCTGCGCCCATCGCCGCGGACGTCGAGGGCGTCGCGCAAGCCGTCGCCGACGAAGTTCACGCACAAAACGGTGACGGCGATCGCCATGCCGGGCGGGATGACGAGCCACGGCGCGACGGTCATGAAGCCCTCATTGCCACCGAGCATGTTGCCCCACGTCGGCGTGTCGACCTGGCTGACGCCGAACCCCAAGAAGCTGAGCACTGACTCCGTCAGGATGGCTGCCGCTGTTGCGAGCGAGACCGCCACGGCGATCTCCCCCACCAGGTTGGGCAACAGATGGCGGAACATGACTCGCCATGTGCCCGCGCCCATCGCCCGGGCCGAGGCGACGAACTCCATCTCGCGCAGCGACAGCACTTTGCCCCGGATGATCCGGGCCACCGCCATCCAACCCAGCAGAGACAGCACCAGCACCACGTCGAAGATGCTGTCGCCCAGCATCCGCGCCCCCATCATCACGACCATCAGGGCGGGCAGTGCGAGCAGCGTGTCAGTCAGTCGCATCAGCACCGAGTCGACGCTGCCGCCGACGTAACCCGCGACCATGCCGACCAGCGTCCCGCCAAAGGTGGCCAGCAGCGCCACCGACACCCCAACGGCGAGCGTGACACGCCCCGCGTAAAGCAACTGGCTCAGCGTGTCCCGGCCCAAGGTGTCGGTGCCCAGCAAGTAGTCACGACCTGGATTCGCGAGCACATCGGCGGCGTGGGTGCGACCTTGCGGGTAGGGCGCCAGCAGCTCGGCGCCGACAGTCACCAGGACGACGCCCACGAGGACCGCCAGCGACACCAGTGCAACACGACGACGGGCGAACCGTCGCCAAGCAAGCGCCGCAGGCCGTTCGGTGCTCAGCCCCTCAGCGACTGCCACGGCGGATCCTCGGATCGAGCACGCCATAGAACAGGTCGGCTGCCAGATTCATCATGATCACCGCTGCCGCGATGATCATCGTGGTGGCCAGCAGCATGGGGTAGTCGCCGCCGGTCATGGCGTCCACGAACAGCCGGCCCATGCCCGGGTACTGGAAGACCAGCTCGGTCACGATGAGCCCGCCAACGAGCTGGCCTATGTCGACCGCGGCTTGGGTGGTCACTGGGATCAGCGCATTGCGCACGCCATGGCGGATCACCACGGTGCGCTCTGCCAAGCCCTTGCCGCGTGCGACCCGGATGTGATCCGAGCTCATGACGTCGAGCAGGCTCGCCCGCATGTACCGGCTGTAGACGGCGATGAGCTGAAGAGACAGTGTCATCGTCGGCAAGGCCAGATGCCGTATCCGATCAACGAGATCGAAACCCTGCTGTCCTGGCGAATAGAGCCCGGCCGTGGGCAGCAACGGCGGCGTCACGCCCAGCCAGTTCGCCAGGTAGAGGCCGAAGAACAGCTGCAGCATGAGCCCGAGCCAGAACACCGGGATCGAAATGCCGGCGAATGAGAACGTCGCCATCGCATAGTCGGCGAAGGAGTTCCGGCGCACTGCCGACACGGTGCCGATGGCGATGCCCAGAGCCAGCGACAGCACCACCGCGGTGCCGACGAGCACAAGCGTGTTGGTGAGCGCTGTACGGACGATGGGCCAGACCTCTGATCCGTTGCGCACGAGCGATGTGCCCAGGTCGCCCCTCACGAAATCACTCAGCCACTGCAGATAACGCAGCGGCAGCGGTTCGTTGAGCCCCAGCGAGTCGAGGTAAGCAGCCCGATCCGCCGGGCTCACTCGGGGATTGATGGCGATGTCGTATCCCGGCTTGGCGATCCGATTCGCCGCCCAGAACACCGCGAACGAGATGGCCAGCAAGATCGGCACCATCGTCGCGATGCGTCGCAGGACGAAGCGCGTCACGATCGAGAGCCTGCCAGCCGCTCGCGGACTACCCGCTCACCGGAGACGAACTCGCTTCCCGCGCGTTCAACCCGAGTGAACTGTCCAGTCGAAGATGTCGAAGAAGCCGCCGTACGGACTCGAGACGTAGGCGCCTGGACCCGACACCACGGTCGTGTTCCAAACGATCATGTTGGGCAGGATGTACAGCGGGATCCACGGCACGTCGGCGGCCAAGATCTCGCTCAGCTCGTGCACCAGCTCGAGCCGAGCAACTGGGTCCACCTCGGCATCGATGGCGAAGGCGAGATCGCTGGCCTGCTGGCTGCGATAGGCGGTGAAGTTCTGCCCGGTGTAGCCGTTCTCTTCGGTGGGAACGCCGTCGACGTCATACAGCGGCGCCACTGACGGATCCGGGTTGGTGCTGTTCGCGAACAGCGCCACCGGTCCGAAGTTCATGGCGGGCAGGCGATTCTGGAACAGCTCTCCCGGGTCATAGTTGATGATCTCCCAACCGATGCCCAGCGGGGCTGTCATGTCGACCACCAGCGCTTGCACGTCTTCCCGGCGCTTGTTGCCGGCGACGGTGTTCCAAGCGAGCACCAGCTCCTCGCCCTCGGCGTTCACCCACAAGCCGTCGGGGTCGGGTCGTGTCCAGCCTTCGGCTTCGAGCAGCTCCGCTACCTTCGCGCCATCCTGGGAGTAGCGACCGAAGTCGTCCTTGCACCACGGTCCGAAGCCGGGATTCCAGCCAGCGCACTGCAGGACCGGCGGGTCAGCAGTGATCGTGCCAAGCGCGACGTTGGCAACAAGTTCACGGTCGAGGGCGTAGGCGACGGCTTGGCGGACGTTGCGTGTCATGTCAAAGCGGCGGTCGGGAGCGTCCTGATTGATCCACAGGCCCTCCATATAGGTGCCCTCGGCGACCTCATAGGTCAGATCGCCGGTGATGCGCTGCCGAGCACCGGGAAACGGCTGGGGGAAGGCGGCCATGGCTTCGCCGGTCTGCAGGGCCAGCAGTTGGGAGTCGGTGTCCTCGCGGGGCACCATCACCACACGGTCCACCAGCGGGATGCGCTCGGTGTCCCAGTACGTGCGGTTGGGCACCAGGATGTGCTGCTCCTGATTCCATTCCTCTTGGATCCACGGCCCACCCGAGACGGTGATCTCGTCGTTCCACTTGTCGGCGATATCGGTGTCGGGACCCAGCTCGTGCGCCGGCAGCAAGCCGCCGAACAGCGTCGGCCACGGCGCGTACGGCTCGCTGAACGTGATGACGGCCGTATGCGGATCGGAATGGTCAATCTCGGTGATGAGATCCAGACCGATGGTGCTGAGCGTGCCCGTGGTGTCGAGCCCGGCGCGCCAGCTGAACCAGACATCTGTGCTGGTGATGGGCGTGCCGTCGCTCCAGGTCGCGTCGGGGTTCAGCCGGTAGGTGAGCGTGAAGGTGCCGTCGTCTGCGGTGACGAGGCCGCCGTTCGCAACCGTCGGTTCCTCGACCAGCAACGACGACGCGACATACGTGTTGCTCTGGTCGAGCTCCATGAGCCTGGGCAGGTAGTGGATCAGCACCGACCAGATCGTCCAGGTGGCATTGGCACACGAGGTGACGGGGTTGATGCACTCGGGCCATTGCTCGACCGCAAGCACCAGCGTGCCGCCGCTGGAACTTTCCCCGCTGTCGGGCGCGAGAGTGGTCGCAGACTCGGATGCAGGTTCGTCGGGTGCCGGCTCATCGGTGGAGGTGTCGCTGCCGCACGCCGCCATCAGCAGCAGCACAGCCAGCGTTGCTGTCACCAGTCGCCAGCCGCGGAGGAACCGCGTCCCTGAAGAGTTCAACGAGCGGGATGAGCCCCGCGCTCGCCCCTGCGCATGAAGCAATGTCATGCGAGAAACGTAACGCTCTGGCACTCGGCAGCGATGTTGTTCCGCGTCGGTGTTTTGCCAAGCCGACTGCGTGTGCATTGACGCATGGCACGCATGCGGTGAGCGGTTCTGGCAGAGTTTGCGGGATTCAGCCGGGCACTCCGGCTCTTTGGCGACCACTGGGGGCATACCGAGGTGCTGGACGGCTACCGGATACTGGATCTGACCGACGACCGGGGCCATCTCGCCGGAATGCTGCTGGCTCAGCTCGGCGCCGAGGTGGTGCTCTGCGAGCCGCCCAGTGGGCACCGCACCCGTCACCGTGGTCCGTACGTCGATGACGTGACCGACCCGGAGCGCGCTATCGAATTTCTCGTCTACAACCGGGGCAAGCACTCGGTGGCTGTCGAGGATCCGGCGCAGATTGCCGAGCTCGCTGCTGGCTGTGATGCGGTGATCTCGTGCGGCGCGTTCGACGTCGACCTCGATGCGCTGCGCGCTGCGAGCCCGCAGCTGGTGACCGCGGCCATCACGCCGTTCGGTGAGACGGGCCCCAAGACCGGCTGGGCCGCTACCGACCTCACCATCGCCGCTTCGAGCGGCACGATGTCGCTGACCGGCGACCGCGACCGGGCGCCGGTGCGCATCGGGCCGCCGCAGACCTGGCACAACGCTGCGGTGGACACCGCCGGCGCGATCCTCATGGCGCTGCAC
>JAJEIW010000243.1 GCA_022828045.1 Acidimicrobiia bacterium
ATCAAGCAGACCCCGGTCTGCTCGACGACCTGGCAGATCTCAGGTCCGAGACGACGGACGACTTGCCATGGCCGTGAGTCGCGGGCTGGCGGACACGTCACTGTTCATCGCACGGGAGACGGGTCGCCCCCTGAGAACCGACGCAATTCCGGATCGTCTGAGCGTGTCGGCCATCACCATCGGCGAGCTCCGCATCGGCGTGCTGAGAGCAACCGACACGGTCGTGCGCGATCGCCGACTCTCGACACTGGCCGGCGCAATGGCGCTGCACCCCCTTCCGGTGAACGGCGACGTGGCTGCCGCATGGGCACGGCTGCGAGTCACTCTCCGAGAGCGAGGCATGGCGATGCCGATCAACGACTCATGGATCGCGGCCACGGCAGTCGCCCATGGCGTCCCTGTCGTCACTCAGGACGCCGACTTTCCTGAACTCGACGATCTGGCTGTCGTCCGAGTCTGACGACGGTTGGTAGCCCGACCGCGCCTGCGGCCCGCGCGGCGCCTTGCTGCTGACAACTGCCTCGGCGCTGCGTCCCTTGTCCGCACGCGAGCGAGTCGCTTCGTGATGACGTTTCTGCTACTTCGGTCGCAGCGCGCGGACAGCCTCCACACCGCGGACGACGTCGCCCTCAGCGATTGCTCGCTCCCCTTCGGCGATCTCTCGCATGGCCTCGGGGTCGGCCAAGATGGCGAGCGTCTCTTGCAACGACTCCAGATCCTCGGGAGTCATGGGACCGTCCGGACACGGGTTCATCGGGTTGGTGCCATGACGGCGGTCCAGAAGGTCAGCATGTCTTGGGTGAAGAGGGGGGCTAGTTCGGGACTGCCGCCTATGTGGGCGCCGCGGACGCCGTAGTCGGCGTTGATGGCGTAGAGGAATCCGTCGAGATCGACCATTGACGGGTCTGGCTCGTCGGAGGTCGGCGGGATGAAGGCTCCGTTGTCGGCGATGTACACCGTCGGTGCTCCTGGCGTCACGGCCGCATCGGGAATGTGCTCCAGCGGGGTGGCGCGATCGAAGCTGTGGTGGGCGTCGGGCACGATCCGCGCCGAGGCGTCGCCGCCCGCTACCCGCATCGCGTGGATATGGGCTTGGACTTGCATCGGCGAGCACCAGTCGTCCTGATCGCCGATGATCGCCCGGACTCGGGTGCCGCCGATCGACGGATCGACGAACTGGTGGCCCGACCAGGGATAGGCGGCATACACGCCGACGAGCTTCGGGGCGCCGGAAGCTGCCGCGAGGTGCACCGATGCCGCGCTCAGCACCGCTGAGCCGCCCCGGCTGTGGCCCTGCGCGCCAATCCGTGACGAGTCGATGTCGGGGCGGGCCGCAAGCACCTCGGCGGTTGCAAGGACATCCCACGCACTGGCCGCGAAGGAGTACTGGACCTGGTTGGCCACGGTCGAAGTGACGCTGCGGGGGCCGAACGGGTCGAGGCCGCACGCAGCGATGCCGGCGTCGGCGATGGCCGATGCGTGAGCGAGATGGTGGGGCTGGAGCCCGAGGCTGCCCGGCACCACGATGACCACCGGGAACGGCCCGGGCCCATCGGGCAGGAACAGCTTGGCCCAGATCTCCTGGCCGGGCATCGCAGCAGTGTCGGAGATGGCCTGATGGAAGTTCGTGGGGTTCGCCGACGGGATAGTCAGCTCGATGTCCGCCATCCGCACAGCCTGCCGTGTCCCGACCCATCCGGCATGCACGCGACATCGATCACAGCGTCGAAGCTGGCGCGCTGACAGACTCCGCTCGTGCCCGGGGAGCCTGAGCCGCCAGACGACCGCTCGGATCCTGACGGGATGGCCGCCACACTGGCTCGCCGCCTCGGTGCCATCGCGGTGGACGCTGCAATCCTGATGACGGCCTTGGTGTACTGGTACATCGTGATCGCGTATGCGGCGTGGTGGCTCTTCGCCCTGACACGCGGGCAGACGCCCGGCAAGCAGGTCTTCGGACTGGCAGCCGTCACACCTGACGGCCAGCGGTTCGGCTGGGGTCAGATGTTGGTGCGCGAGATCTTCAAGCTCATCACCTGGGCCTTCACGCTCGGCCTCGGCATCGTCATCGACATCACACTGCTCGTGCTCAGCGACGAGCCCCGAACGGTTGCCGACCGAGTCCGCAACAGCACCATCGTCCACACCTCGGCACTGCGGTCCTAGCCCCGCCCGTCTAGCTTGCGGGCGTGTCGAGCTTTGAGGTAGCGGTTGTCGGGCGAGGGCTGATCGGCAGTGCGGCCGCTCGCCATCTCGCTGAGGCCGGGCATTCGGTCGCGTTGATCGGGCCAGGTGAGCCGGAGGACTACGCCGCGTCAACCGGTCCATTTGCGAGCCACTACGACGAAGGCCGCATCACTCGGATGATCGATCCGGATCCGGCCTGGTCACACCTGGCGATCCGCTCGATCGGCAGGTACGGCGACATCGAGGAACGCTCGGGCATCGGGTTTCATTCGGGCACCGGGCTTGTCTATTCGGGGGCGAACCCGCATGCGGATCTCGCCCATGCGGTCGAACTCGATGTCGACGCGCGCGAGGTCACCGCTGAGGAGGTCGCAGAGCGCTTCGGGATCGACATGTCGAGCGCGGACGCGATCATCCTCGAAGCTGCACCGGCCGGCCACATCAACCCGCGCCGGATGGTCGCGGCGCAGAGCCGGCTGACCGCCGCAGCGGGCGGGACCGTCATGGACGCGGCCGTCTCAGGGGCCGTGCCAACGGCCGACGGCGTGCAGCTGACCGTCGGCAACGACACGGTGCTCGCCCAGGGCGTGCTGCTGTGCACCGGCGCGTGGGCGGCCGAGCTGGTCGGGGTCGATCTGCCGCTCGAGCGCAGCCTGCGGACGATCCTGATGGCCGAGCTCGACGACGGCCCGGCTCTGCCGAGCCTCATCTCCCGGACCGACCCGGCCACCTGCGAGGAAGATCCTCGCCACGACGTCTACTGGGTTCCGCCTGTTCGGTTCCCCGACGGACGGGTCATGCTGAAGATCGGCGGCTACGACCCCGCTGCCACCATGGCCGACGATGTGCCCACCGTGGTCGACTGGTTCCGCAGCGGCGGGAGCGTGGCCGAAGCGGACGACTTGGAGGAACGGCTGCGCGAATTCCTCCCTGACCGCACGATCCGCTCCCGCGATCTCAAGCCCTGCGTGGTCACGAACACCCCGCACGATCTCCCGTGGATCGACTGGGTCGACGACCGAGTAGCCGTCGCGGTGGGCGGTTGCGGCTCGGCCGCCAAGTCGGCAGATGAGATCGGCCGGCTTGCAGGGACGCTGTTCACCGACGAGGGCTGGACTGACCCCGTTCTGAAACTCGAATCGTTCCGTCCCTGATTGCCGCGGCGGCGTCTGTCAGGTGCGCGGTTCGAGCAGTTCCAAGCGGTTGCCGAAGGGATCGTCCACATAGACGCGGTCGTAACCCTCGAGCGGCTCGTCGTCCCGGACGGCGACGCCAGCGCCACGGAGCAGCTCAACGAGTGCGGGAAGATCCTGCACGTGCATGGCGGGATGGGCCTTGCGGGCGGGGCTGAACTGGTCCTCGACGCCGAGATGGATCTTGACGCGGCCACTCTCGAACCAGCAGCCTCCCCGGGCCTCCAGATGAGGCGGCTTGGGCACTCGCGGCAACCCGAGCAGTCCCTCGTAGAACGCCTGCGCGTCAGCCTCGCCGCCGGGCGGCATCGTCAGCTGCACGTGAGCAATAGCGACGATCCTCACGAATTCAAACCGCCGCACCGTCCGACGCCGCTGGCCGAACCGTCACGAACACGGGGCGACGCAACCGATGTGCCGGAAGCGTCGTGCCGATGAGCCATGCTGCAAGCCTGCCCGATGGGAACGCTGGGGAGGCGCCGTGAGCAGTGTGGTGGTGACGGGGGCGAGTTCGGGGATCGGCGAGGCGATTGCTCGGCGGTTCGTAGCTGACGGCTGGGACGTGCTGACCGGCAGTCGGCGGCGGCCCGAACTCGACAGTGCGCTCTGGCTGCAGACCGATGTGGCCGATCCGGCGCAGGCCGATGGGCTCGTGGCTGCTGCTGTGGAGCGGTTCGGGCGGCTGGATGTGGTGGTGAACAACGCTGGCGTGCAGGTGGAGAAGACCGTGGCCGACACCACCGATGAGGACTTCGACCGGGTCATGGACGTCAACGTTCGGGGCGCGTTCAACATGTGCCGTGCTGCGGTGCGTCACATGTCGAGGCGCCACGAAGGCCAGCGAGCTGAGCATCCCGACGGCCAGTCAGCCGAGCGGCCCGACGGCGGCGTCATCATCAACATCGCATCGATCGCCGCGACCCACGCCGACGCCGGCATGGCCGTGTACAACGCGTCCAAGGGCGCCGTCGAGGCGCTCACCCGGGCCATCGCCATCGACCACGGCCACCAGGGCATCCGCTGCGTGGCGGTCAGTCCTGGCTGGATCGCGACCGCGCTCGCCGATGCCGTGTTCGACCTCGAAGCGGACCCCGCCGCAGCCCGGCAGGCCGCCGTCGAGCGCCATCCCGTGGGCCGACTCGGCACTCCAGATGATGTCGCCGAGGTGGTTGCCTGGCTGGCGGGCCCGGCGGCCAGCTTCGTCTCAGGCAGCGTGTTTACTGTGGACGGTGGCCTCACAGCACAGAGCCCCATCGGCGGCTGAAGTGACGGCACATGCCAGGCCGAGCACGGCCGCCGACGGAGCGCGTCCGGCCGTGTCGGGGTTAGTGCGGACATGACGGCGACAGCCCGCCAGCCGTGTGCCGTTGCGGCCGTCGAAGCCCTCATCGTTTCGGTGCCCGCCGTCGGCAATGCCTTCGCCGAAGGCTCCGAGGAAACGCTGCTCGTCAAGGTGACCGACGAGGACGGGCGGTTCGGCATCGGCGAGTCGGTGTGCACACCCGCGGTCGTCAAGGCAATGATCGACCAGCGCACCATCCACTTCTGGAGCCAGGGCATCACCGACGTGGTGGTGGGCGCCGACCCGATCGAAGCCGCAGCGCTGTACGACCGGGCCTACCACGGCAGCTTCTACCACGGGCGCCGCGGCACCTACATCCAGGCGTACTCGGCCGTGGACATCGCGCTGTACGACCTCGCCGGGCGCCAACTCGGCCTGCCCGTGTACAAGCTGCTCGGCGGCGCCCGCACCGAGCGCATCCGGCCATATGCCACCTGCTACCCCGGCGACATCTACGACGGCCCGATGTCGGCCGTGCTCGACGAGGTCATCCGCCAGGCCGCCGTCGCCGCCGACCAAGGCCTCACCGCGGTCAAGGTGCCGGTGCTGTTCGGCGCCGAGGTTGCCGACCGAGCCGTCGTGGAGTTCGTCGGCAACTGCCGGGAAGCGCTCGGCGACGAGCTCACCATGGCGCTCGACTTCGGCTACCGCTGGTGGGACTGGCACGACGCCACCTGGACGCTGCGGCGCATCGAAGACTTCGACGTGGCCTTCGCCGAATCCCCGCTGCGCCACGACGACCTGGCCGGCCATGCCCGTCTCGCCGCCGTATCGCCCATCCGGGTCGGCGGTGCCGAGTTCGCAGCGGGGCGCTGGGAAGTGCGCGACTGGCTGACCACCGGCGGCGTGTCGCTGGTGCAGCCCGGCGTCAGCCGCGCCGGAGGGTTCACCGAGCTGATGCGCATCGCCGAGCTGTGCGAGCTGCACGGCGCACAGCTCATCCCCCACAGCTTCGCCACCGGCATCACCGACGTCGCCAACTTCCATCTCCAAGCAGCAGCGCTGACCATCCCGATGGTGGAATTCCGCTCGTCGCGGCTCGGACCGTCCCGCTTGCGCACCGAGCTGGTCCACCCGCCCGAGCCCGACATCGTCGACGGCTACGCGGCGCTGCCGACGGGCGCCGGCCTCGGCGTGGAGCTGAACGAAGAACTCGTGGCTGCCCACACACTCGATGCCGCCGGCGACCGGAGCGATTGACCGGTGAGCGAGCCGTCGGCTGGGTTGTCTGCGTCGCCGTCGGACCGGTCATCCCGGGCCTCGACAATGCCGGGATCTGTGCCAGCAGCGCACGATGCACACGAGACGGCGCCGAACCCGCCGACTGACACCGCAGCGCACGGGGCTGTGGGCGGCATCACCACCTACAACCCGCATCTCGGCAACCGGCTCGGCATCGCTGACGCACCTGCCGTGACCGGCGCGACCATCGACGGACGCCAAGTGCACGTCGCCTTCGCTGACGGCCGCCAACGCACCTACTCGGCGCAGTGGCTGCGGCACTGCTGCTGGTGCGCCGAGTGCGGCAACCCCGCCGACGGCATCCGCTTCACGACCGTGGCGAGCATCCCGCCGGACATCGCACCGCTGAACGCCGGAACCTGCAACGGCGACTTGGTGCTGACGTGGCCCGACGGCCACCGTTCCGCCTATGGCAGCGACTGGCTCGCGGCGAACGCCTACGACGACGAGGCTCGCGAGCGCAGGGCCGCGTGGCAGCCCGCCGCCTGGCGGGCCGAACTGGCCGACGACTTCCCCACCGTCGACTGGGCCGACGCCAGCGACGGCGGCGCCGGGCAACTGCGCGCCTACCGGCTCTTGGCCCAATACGGCATCGTGCGCATCGACAACTTGGGCGCCGACCCCGCCTGCACCGAGCAGCTCGCCAACCTCGTCGGCCCCATCCACGAGACCACCGTCTATGGCCGCATCTACGACGTGCGCGCCGAGCCGGTGGCCAAGCTGGGCGCCAAGACCGGCATGGCCCAGGCGCCCCACATCGACGACGCCTTCTACTACTCCCCGCCCGGCATCGACATCCTCCACTGCCTGGTCAACACCGACGTCGGCGGCATGAGCACCTACGTGGACGGCTTCGCCATCGCTGAGTCGCTGCACGCCGACGAGCCCGACGCATTCGAGGCCCTCACCACGCTGCCCGTCACTCACGTGCGGCGCCACCCCGGCGAGATCAACCTGCGCAGCCGCAGCCCCGTCATCCGGCTCGACGAATTCGGCCGCCCGAGCGGTATCCGCTATTTCGACCGCGCGCTCGGCCCGCTCGACGTGCCGCCAAGCGAGGTCGACCGCCTCTACGACGCCATCCGGGTCTTCAGCGACCGCATGCTGAGCCCCGAATTCACCGCCGCCATCCGGGTCGAGCCCGGCCAGGGCGTGCTCATCGACAACCACCGGGTCATGCACGGCCGCACCGAGTTCGACCCCGCATCGGGCCGCCACATCCGCCTGTGCCACGTGCCCCGCGACGAGTTCCACGGCCGCCTGCGCGAGCTCAGCCTGCAGCTCGACCCGTGGTGCCACGACCAGTACCTGCCGCAGGGCTCATGAGCACTCAGCGATCCACGAAGGAGGCCGCCACATGATCAGCGCCGATCTCACCGGCAAGCGCAGCATCGTCAGCGGCGGGGCCAGCGGCATCGGCCTCGGCGTCACCCGCACGTTCGCCGAGAACGGCAGCACGGTGGCCATCGCCGACCTGCCGGGCGAGCGGCTCACCGGCACCGTTCAGGCGCTGCGGGAAGACGGCCTCGACGTGTTCGAAGCACCATGCGACCTGCGCGACAACGGCTCGGTGGTGGCCATGGTGGAAGCTGCCGCCGACCGGATGGGCGGCATCGACTACCTGCTGAACATCGCCGGGCATCCCGTCACCCTGCAGACCATCCCTGCCGGCGATCTCGAATCGCAGACCGAGGAACTGTGGGCAGAAGCGCTGTCGATCAACCTGCTGTCGGCGTTCCGCACCGCCAAGGCCGCTGCGCCGTACCTCACCGAAGCACGCGGGGCCATCGTGAACACCGCATCCATGTCGGGCTGGCGGGGCGGCGGCTCCAGCTCGCCCTACAGCGTCGCCAAGGGCGGCCTCATCACGCTCACCAAGGAGCTGGCACGCGGCCTCGCCCCCGAGGTGCGGGTGAACGCCATCTCCCCCAGCTACGTGCACCCCGACTCCACCAACTTCCCGATCCGCTGGGCGACGGTCTTCGAAGACTCCGAGTCGCTGCCGCTGGGCCGTCCCGGCACCGCCGCCGAATACGCCGACGCATGCCTGTTTTTGTGTGCCGGCGCCAGCTACATCACCGGCCAGACGATCCACGTCGACGGCGGCTGGAGCGCCTGAGTGTCGGCCAGCTGCCGCACTTCCATGCCCGACACCCGGCGGCGCACCGGCACATCACCGGCCGCGAGGAGGCACATCCAGTGAGCACGTCCATCAAGCCGGCTAAGTGGGCTGACCCGTCGAAGAAGCTGTTCCCGCACCAGGTCGGCTTCACGGCACCGCCGATGGATTTCGACGCGGCTCCTACCGACTTCCTGCGCATGTGCCCGCCGTCGGTGGGCGTGCACGGCCGCCTGCTGCACGCCCCCGGCTACGCACACCGGCTCAGCGACCGGGCCGGGCTGTTTCACCTGCTCGAAGAGACCGTGCACTGCCTGTCGGGCAGCGGCGCCGATGTGGTGGGGCAGGTCGGCACCAACTGGGTGCACGCAGCCGGCACCGACTGCGCGGACATCCGCCGCTTCACCGCCGAGATGTCCGAGAAGTACGAAACGCCGTTCCACATGGCCGGCCTGACGCTGGTGGAAGCCTGCGAGGCCCACGGCTACGAGCGGATCGCGCTCAACGCCGTGTACTTCTGGCCCGACTGGCGCGACGGCGTGGTGCGATTCCTGCGAAGCGCGGGCATCGACGTCGTGTGGGCTGGCAACTTCGTGGACCAAGGCTGGTACGAGACCCAGGACGAGGTGAACGACTGCACTTGGATCTTCGGGGGCGACCTGGCACTGCGATCCTGCGAGCACACCCTGAGCCAGGCGCCCGA
Source organism: Acidimicrobiia bacterium (assembly GCA_022828045.1). Taxonomy (GTDB): domain Bacteria; phylum Actinomycetota; class Acidimicrobiia; order Acidimicrobiales; family Poriferisodalaceae; genus Poriferisodalis. The sequence continues at coordinate 8,787 of JAJEIW010000243.1, forward strand.
CGTGGACGCAGTGCTGGTCAACGGCATGTCCAACTACCGGGGCTCCGATGGGCTGCCGCGCCGCTTCGTGAGCCTGGCCGCCGACATCGAAGCGCAGCTCGGCGTGCCGATCATCTCCTCAGACATCAGCCTGCACTGGCGGATCTTCCGCACGCTGGGCGTCGCGCCGCTGGGCCGGCAGGGCTCGCTGCTGGCCTCGCTGCAAAGCGAAGCAGCGGGCGGCGAGACCGAATCGTGACATGAAGGACCCGTCGACCAGTCGCTGGCACCGGTGCGTTGGAACCCGAACCCCCGCCGATGACGGCGGATCCGCCGCCCGACGGGTGCCCTGAGTCAGCCGCCGACGGCGACTGCCGGCTGCTGGTGCTGGGGCCGACGCATCGAGCGGCGCACGCCTGTGTAGGTGAGGAACGTGGCCAGGATCAGCGCCACGCCGAACAGCGCATTCGCGTAGTTCACACCGCTGTACTGGAAAACCGAATACAGCGCCCCCGAGCTCAGACCGGCCACCGCCCCCGAAGCGAGCATCGCGAAGTCGCCGACACCCTGAACCGAGACCCGCTGGTGCAGCGGGTACAGGGCCACCATCAGGTTCGACGCCGCGACCACCCCGAAGCACCATCCCAGGCCCACCAGGAAGTTCCCCATGAACACCCCCAGCGCGCCGGCGGGCGGCGTGATCGCGGCCCAGTAGGCCCCCCAGGTGCACAGGCCACCGGCAATGAACAGCATCGGATAGCTGCCGATCCTGTCGGTCAGACGGCCGACCACCGGCGAGAACAGGTACATGCCCAGAATGTGGAACGCCATCATGTACCCGATGACGCTTTGAGACTGGCCGCCTTCATCCATGTGCAACGGCGTCAGCGCCATGACACCCACCATGGTCACCTGGCTGACGATCATCGCCAGCACCGCCAGCCGAGCCTCGGGCCGCTGCCAGATCAGCGAGATCGCCTCGCGCGTCGACGGGGCGGGCAGCGCAGGCTCCTGAGAGGCGCCGTCGTGACCGTTCTCGGACAGCTCGCTGGCCACGTGCATCGGGTCGGGCCGCAGGAAGACTTCAATGATCGCCGCTGCGAGCAAGAACATGATGCCGGCGAAGACATACGAGCCGGTCTTGTCGGGAAGCCCGAACGCCACGCCGACCTCGCTGGCAAAGCCGGACACCGCCGAGCCCGCAGTCGAACCGAACGTCGTGGCCCACACGATCATGCTGATGGTGCTGGCACGGCGCTGCTCGAATGTTCACGGTGTCGGGCCCGCCGGGGGGTTGGTTGACGTGACAGGGGACCCCGAATTGGGAAACATGTCACCCAACGACTACGAACAATCCACCAGCGACTAACCAAACCCTTCCAATTTGGGGGGAAGCGCAGACCGACTATCGGGTCCCGTCAGACGAAGCGCGACACCACCACCGGGATCAATGCGAACAGCGGTCCGCCCATCAGGTACAGCAGGAAGGGGCACTTCTCATTCGTCTATTGGCAGCGGGCTCCAGACAACTCCAGATTACGTCCGACGCATAGGACTCTCGGCAGATCCGATGCACTGTGCTATCGGCAGTAGCGATGTGTGTTGACCTCGGCGAGGATCGCGTCCACACGGGCCGCCACAATCGGGGCGTCGTCGTGCTCGGCAGCTGCTTCGTGCGCGGCAGCATGGTCGGACAGAAGGTCACCAAGGTGTAGCTCGGCCAGAGCTTGCGTTGTGGATGCCTGCCGACAGGCATCCGACAGCGGATCGCCAGAAGGACCGCAACCGCTTGCCAGCAGCGCAACAGTTATCGCTGCGCATAGCGCTGCCAAGGCTCTACGAGAGCTACTCGGAAACGTCATGCGAGCGCCTATGAAATCTCGTCAACAGAGCGCAGCGGGAATCGCTCACGACCACGGTACTGCCACCACCACCCGCCAGCCACTGCGGCCAGCATCACAGCACCGACAACGATCAATAGGGCAGCAGTCGAAGCACCACCGATCTTTGCCGCCGCCACGAGCAGGCCCAACAATGAACCTGCTAAGGGAAGCACCACGAGTTCGCGAATGCTCCGGAATCCTCGTCTGGGATTGTTGAGACCCTTGTAAACCAGCGGCATTCGATGGCCCTCACTAGTCCAAGACAACGGCAGCAAGAGTACTGCATGCGGCTGCTCCGAAGAATGCTCCGAAGCCTCCGGTAGCGGCACCAGCAAGAACACCGCAAGCCAGCCCGGCACCGAAGCTGCCAATAATCGTGCGTGCAGGGTGATTGTGCTCCACGTTCACGCATGTTGTATGCGCCCTCGGGACACCGTTGGCCGAGTATGCATACGTCGTCGTGCAGGACTGCTGGGTATGGGCAGCCGCAGTTGGGATGTCGAGAGACGAGAGCGCTGTCGGCAAATTCGTCGCGGCAGGCAGCACGAACAAGGATGCGGTAAGCATCAGCGCGGCTAATGGTGCCGCTAAGAATTGGGCTGCCCGCGGCCTAACCGCTGCAATGGCAGCAAGCATGGTGATTTCCCCCTCTGCGGAAGTCGTGATGTGCTTGCGTTACGCACCGCGCCACCCAAGAGGGGGAAATCATGTAGCGACTCCCAACCAGTTGGGCGGCACGGCCGAAAGACCGCAGTACGTAACGCATCCACCAGTCCAGGCGAAGTGCGGAATGGACACAAACGCACGGTGCCGCAAACTCTGATTGACTCCTCACGTGTTGCGTACAGTCCCGCAGATGCACGTCGGCATCACACCCATCAACTCGGCCGCTTACCTCGACCCTGGGTACCTGCGGTCGTTCGCCCAACAGCTCGAGGAGCTCGGCTACGAGTCGGTCTGGACGTTCGAGCACGTGATCGTGCCCCACGACTACGAGAGCCGCTACCCGTACAACCCCAGCGGCAAGCTGGGCCTCCCAACGGACGCAGGCTTCACCGACCCGTTCATCGCGCTGACCTTCGTCGCCGGGGCCACCGAGCGGTTGCGGCTCGGTACCGGCGTCAACATCGTCACCCAGGCCAACGCCCTGTACTTCGCCAAGCAGGCGTCATCGCTCGA
>JAJEIW010000168.1 GCA_022828045.1 Acidimicrobiia bacterium
ATCCTCACCTACGACCAGGGCCTGCTGGCACGCCTGCTGTACCCGATCCTGCATCCCACGTTCGGCTACTCGTTCTCGAAGGGCTACTACTACCGGGCGGGCGAGGGTCCCTCCGGTCGGCTCAACGGCCGGGTGGTGCGCCTGCTGGTGACGCCGCTGCTGCGGGCGCTGCGGGCCACGATCGGCGAGCACGACTACCTGCGCTACCTCGGCGCCTTCCGCTACCCGCTGGCAGGCGAGTTCGCGATGAAGCTGGACATGACCCGCAGCATCCGCATCCCCAGCGACTGGGGGCTCGAGATCGGCGTGCTGTCGGAGGTGTACCGCATCTACCAGGGTCGCCGGATCTGCCAGGTCGATCTCTGCGGGCGCTACGACCACAAGCACCAAGACCTCTCGCTCGGCGACCCCGACGGCGGCCTGCACAAGATGAGCCGCGACATCGCCAAGGCCATCTACCGCAAGCTGGCCATCGACGGCACCACGCTGGGGACAGAGATCTTCCGCACCGTCAAGGCCGTCTACTACCGGAACGCGCTCGACCTCGTCAGCCACTACCGCAACGACGCCACGTTCAACGGCTTCGAGTTCGACCTGCACGCCGAGGAGACGGCCGTGGAGCTGTTCGCCTCGGCCATCATGGAAGCCGGCGACGAGTTCCTGGGTGACCCGATGGGCACGCCGTTCATCCCGAACTGGTCACGCGTGCAGAGCGCCGTGCCCGACGTGCTCGGCCAGCTCTACGACGCGGTCGAGCTCGACAACGCCTGAGCACACAAGCAGCGAGGCTGGCGGCGCCAATCTCTGAGATCGAGGTTCAGGCGCGGGTGCGGCGCCGACACCACGGATGTGCGGAGCCCGAGCGGCGTCACCCAGCGGGGCGCAGTCCGACGGCCTAGCGCTGTGAATTGCTTGGCTTCGCGCGCATCGCGAGCCGCTGATGTTCCGTAGTGTCGGCGGGCGTGGCTGCTGTCATTGTCGGAACAGGGATCGCGACGCCGCCTCATGTGGTCGGCAATGACGATCTGGTTCGCATCATGGACACGAGCGACGAGTGGATCCGGTCGCGCACCGGGGTCGTGAGCAGGCGTTTCGTGGAGCCGGGCACTGGAGCGTCGGATCTGGGCGCTGAGGCGGCGATCGCCGCGATGGGTGACGCCGCGGTGAGCGCAGCGGAGGTGGATTCGGTGATCTGCGCGACGATGACGCCGGACCGCCAGAACCCCGGCATTGCGGGAGCGGTGCAGCACAAGGCGGGCATCGAGGGCGTGGCGACGTTCGATCTGCGCCAGCAGTGCGCCGGGTTCCTGTTCGGGCTGGATCTGGCCGACATGCTGATCGGCACCGATCGTGCCGACACGGTGCTGGTAGTAGGCGCAGAGGTGCATGCGGGCTATCTGCCGTGGGGCGACGCGTGGGACATCGTGCTGGGCCGCAGCGACCGGGCCGTCACAGATGCTGAGCGGGAGCTGGCGAACCGTCACCGCGCGTGGAGCGTGCTGTTCGGCGACGGCGCCGGCGCCGCGGTGGTGCAGCGCCATGACGCTGCCGACGGGGGGCTGGCGGTGGGGCTGCTCGCGTCGGTGCTGAGAACTGACGGCGCGAATGCCGATCTCATCGAGGTCCCGGGCCTGGGGTCGCTGCAGCGTCCTTACGCGGACGCTGCGCAGATCGAAGACGGCATGCATCACCCGCAGATGAACGGCGGCGGTCTGTACCGGCTGGCGGTCGAAGCGATGCCCGAGGCGGTGCTGGAGGTGCTGGCGCGCACCGGACATGAGCTGAGCGACGTGGATGTGGTGGTGGCCCATCAGGCCAATGACCGCATCCTGGACGGAGTGCGCCGCAGGCTGGGCGTCGACGACACGGTGGCGCCCTCGAACATCGACCGCTGGGGCAACACCACCGCGGGCACGCTGCCGATCCTGTATCACGAGCTGCGCGCCGCGGGCCGCGTCGAGCCGGGTGCGCTGGTGGCGTTCACCAGCTTCGGCGCCGGCGCGCACTGGGGAGCGATGCTGTACCGAGAGCCGTTCGGCCCGGCTGGCACGTGAGTTCTCTGGCTGTCGCGGCCGGCGTCGCGGCGGTGCTGATGGCCGGCTGCTGGCTGGTGAGCCTGTGCCTGGGCGACACCTCGATCGTGGACCCGGTGTGGCCGATGGTCTTCGTCGCCGTCGCGTGGGGCCTGTGGCTCAGCTCGGGCGGCGGTGGCAGCCGCAAGCTGGCGCTGGCAGCGATGGTGACGCTGTGGGGCGTGCGGCTCGGCGTGCATCTGGCGCTGCGGAAGCGAGGCGAGCCCGAGGACTTCCGCTATGCAGCGATGCGTGCCCGATGGCAGCCGTTCGAGCTGTGGAGCCTGGTGATCGTGTTCGGGCTCCAAGGCGCCCTCGCCACCGTGGTCTCGCTGCCGCTGGTGGCCGTTCTGGGTGCCGCGGGCAATCCGGCGGTGACATGGCTGGACTGGATCGGCGGAGCTGTGTGGGCGGCCGGGCTGCTGTTCGAGGCAGTCGCAGACCGCCAGCTGGCACGCTTCCGCGCCGAACCCGAACAACAAGGCAGGGTGCTCGACCGCGGGCTGTGGCGCTACAGCCGCCACCCCAACTACTTCGGCGACTTCCTGGTGTGGTGGGGCATCTGGCTGGTGGCAGCCGCCGACGGCGCTTGGTGGACGATCATCGGGCCGATCCTCATGACAGTCCTGCTGCTGCGGGTGTCGGGCGTCGCCCTGCTCGAGCGCACCATCAGCGAACGGCGGCCCGGCTACGCCGACTACGCAGCACGCACGAGCGCCTTCGTGCCGCTGCCGCCCCGCCGCCCGCGGCCGTCAAGGGCCGACGGATACGGCTAGCCCCGTCATGGGCGATATCGCTGTGGCATGGTTCCGGCGCGACCTGCGGCTGGCCGACAACCCGGCGTGGGCTGCGGCAACGAGTCACACCTTCGCTGTGCCGGTCGTGGTGCTCGAACCGCATCTGCTCGCGGCAGCCGGCCCGCACCGACTGCGGGCCCATCTCAGCGCAGTGGCCTCTTTGGAGCGGTCGCTGCGGGGCATCGGCGCTTCGCTGCGGGTGGCCGTCGGGGATGCCGCCGAGGCGGTCGTGGGCCTGGCAGCCGAGCTGAGCGCGTCGACAGTGTGCGTGAACGCAGACGTGACGCCCTACGCAGCGCGACGACCGCGACTTCGACGCATGGACCGCAGGCCTCACCGGCTACCCGATCGTGGACACAGCCATGCGCCAGCTCGCTGCCACCGGGGAGCTCCACAATCGCCTGCGCATGGTCGCAGCCTCATTCCTGGTCAAGGACCTGCTCATCGACTGGCGCCGATGCGAGCGCTGGTTCCGCCGACTGCTGGCCGACGGCGACCTCGCACAGAACGCCGGCAACTGGCAATGGGTCGCCGGCACCGGCCCCGACGCCGCGCCATATTTCAGAGTCTTCAACCCCGTCGCACAGAGCCGCCGCCACGACCTCGACGGCGCCCACCTGCGGCGATGGGTCCCCGAACTGGCTCGCCTGGGTGCCGACATCGTTCATGCCCCTTGGGAAGCCTCGCCTGCCCGGCTCGCGGGCGCCGGCTTGCGACTCGGCGTGGACTACCCGACGCCCATCATCGACCACGACCACGCACGCCAGCGAACTCTCGCCGCATACCGATCTGCGCTCGGCAAAGCACACGACGGCCACCCGCCGCCGTCTCCGGCCTGATGTCAGGGCCCAGCGGACGCGCGACATCGCCCGGGGGCGCGTACGGCACCGCTGTGCTGTCGGCACTGAGCAACTTGGGCAAGATGTTCCCGGCGCTGTGCTACCGGCGCCAAGCGCACTGGCGAGAGCGGCTCGCGGTGGCCATCGGCATGTGGCCCAGAGGCGAAGTCGGCGCGGGCGTGCTGGTGCTGAGCCTCAGCTACAGCATCGGCGGGCCGATCGTCACCGTCGCGATGCTGTCGCTGGCGCTCAACCTGTCGCTCACCGGCGTGTTCATCTTCGTCGTCGGGCCGGATGAGCCATGCCTCAAGATCCGCTTCGGCTTCGACGGCGGGAAGGACCGCATCGACAATCACGATCCGGTGACCTCCGTCTCGCTCGACGAGCTCTGCGCTGGCCCGGGCCCTGGTGCCGAGCGGATCGAAGCTGTCGGGCTCGTAAGCGAGCGTGCTGCTGGCTATGACCGCATCGGGATCGCCGGTCGTAGCGACCCATGCTGCGACGCCGACGATCGCAAGCGCCGCAGCAGCCGCGCTCGACAGCACAATGCGCCGCGCCCTGCGCCTGCGAGGCTCGAGCGGCACCACCCGGCCGCCGGGTTCGCCGTCGGCGCGCACAGCCGATTCGATGCCGTCCCACACCTGCGGCGGCGGCTGGAGCAGCTCGAGGCTCTCAGCGTCGAGCCCGCGCAGCGTCGCCTCGATCTCGGCGTCGTCTCGGCGGTCGGGTCGGTCACTCATCGGCCGACTCCAGCTGATAGCGAATCTTCCCAAGACCGCGATGAATGGTGCTCTTGACCGTGCCCAGCGGCAGCGAAGCCTTCTGCGCGATCTCCGAATGGGTCCAGCCCTCGAAGTAGTGCATCTCGATCACCCGGCGTGTCCGCTCGGGCAGGCGACGCAGCGCCTCGGCGATCATCAGGCGCTCGGCGATCTGCTCGATCTCGGCGCCGGTCGGGATCTCAGCCGGCTCCTCGCCGGAGCGTCGTTCTGAATGCCTCTTCTCGGCGCGGATAATGCCCGATCGCGATGCTAATGGCACAAGGTTGCCTGCCGAGGGTCGCATGCCAGTGCGCAGAAGGTGCCTGGGTGCACTCTCAGTATCGTCGGCACATTCACGTTCTGGATGGCCGTTGTCATATCCCTGTCGGCGGCGCCTCGGTGAGCGCAGGGTCCACAGCAAGGGCATCGGGCCCTACGCCAGCGGCTGCAGCAATACTCGTGGCAGGAGCATCCAACCCAAGACCAAGAGGCCGAACTCCTTGCGTCAGGTCGCCCTTGAAGTCACGACGCTGCGTCTGTTGACGAGCGCAGCAACTCGCTACTCCGGCCAGACAAGCTGCGTTCGCAGCGCGTTCAGACAGCGGAATATCGCAGTCGGGCGATTGCGCCTCGAGCCGCGGTTTCATTTCGTGCGTAGAGCGCTGGCATCAACGGGCTGGCCCAGCGTCCTGCCTGCTGCGTTTCGACCAGCGAAGCGCCGGCGCGAACCAGCGACATCGCGCTCCCGATGCGGAGGCTGTGACCTGACGCACCCTCGATTCCGACGGCGGCTGCTGTTCGGCGGACAATCTCACGAATACTGCGGGGTGACAAGGCCTCCTTTGAAACGTGCTGCCCTCGCAGGATCCGCCGAAACAGAGGGCCGCTCGTGATGTCGGCGCCCTCCGCTCTCGCCGCCTGCAACCAGTCGTCAATGCGACGAACCGTCGGCGCGCCGAGATACAGGCTGGCCCCCTCGCCGTTCTGATCAGTCTTGCTGCGGAACACAGTCAGTGCCGCGGCACCGTCGGAACGACGCTCGATATCGCCTGCTTGAATTGATGCCACTTCGCTGACGCGCAGCAGGGCATCGCTCATCACGGCGATGATCGCGGCATTGCGCAACCCGATCGCATCTCCCGTCGTTGCTGCCTGACCAGCTGCAGCATCCGCTTGCTCCCAATCGACAGGTGCCGCCTGATGCGCTGGCGGCGTGGCGCGCCGGTGTGCACGCAGCACCAGATCGCACGATGGCCCGACCGGGTCAGGTTGTCCCGCGACACGGGCACCAAAGCGCACCGCTGCGGCAATCTGGCTGAGCTTGGCGCGTCCTGCACCAGCCGCCACCAGCTCAGCCAGCGCCGTACTCAAGCTGTGATCGTCCATCGGCCGCCCGGCAAGCTGCTCGGTGAAGTGCATGCAAGTGCTTTCACTCGATCTATCGAAACACGGTGACCCTGAGCGTCACGGGCGGTGCGCGGGCGCGGGCTCGCGCCGCTCGGACTCCAGGCACAGCCACATCGTCTGTCCGGCCGCCAAGTCCACACGGTCCGACGGGCCGTGCAGCGCACCGTCCAGCAGGTCCACGCAGCCGGCCTCGCCGAACTGCCTGGCTGCAGTGCCCGCCGGGCAGAGCGACGACAGCACCTCGAGGTCCACCGTGAGATGGGTGTGGCCGACGTTGGTCACCGACACCACTGTCTGGCCGCTCTGTGCGTCGCCGCGCATCACCCCCAGTGCCTGCGGCCCCAGGTCCAGCGACACCTGTGGGCTGTCGGGGTGAAAGGCCGGCTGCGCACGACGGATGAGCATGCGGTGCACGAGCTCGACCAGGGTCCTGCGCCGGATCCCATCCTGCGCGCCGAGCAAGTCGACCGCCTCGTCCAAGGTGACCTTGCGCCGGTTGATGGTGCGATTGTTCTGCTCCACCGGCGGCAGGCCGTGCTCGGTGACGATGCGCGGCGGCTCGCTGATCGGCGTCCAGTAGCTGGGGGTGCCCAATAGTGCATGCACGTAGAGGGCGGGAACGCCGGCGAGGCTCAGCATGATCGTGTGCGCGGCAAGGAACCGCGCCACGCCCAGCGGGTCACCATCGCCTGCGAAGAGGTCCCACAGCGACACGTTCAGCTCGTAGGCCTTGGGTCCCGCAGGCGTGTCGAACTCCGAATGCGTGCCGCCCGCGCTGTGTGCCGCAGCGATGAGCCGGTTGATCTCGGCGACGCTCAGCAGCCCCTCCACCGGGCGCAGCCCGATGCCGTCGTGGCTGGCGATGAAATTGAAGAACGACGTTCCCGGAGGCGGCGTTTCGAGCTTGGTCAGCCATTGCTGCAT
>JAJEIW010000104.1 GCA_022828045.1 Acidimicrobiia bacterium
GCGCCAATAGGTGCTGACCTGCGAAAACGCTGTGTTCATCTGCATGCTCTCTGGTCCTCTGACCTGCGGGTTTGAAGCCGGGGCCAGCCTCAAGCACGAAATACGCTGAAATCTGCGCCACCTATTGGCGCGGCCTCTAAGGTCTTCTCAGTCGACGATACATACAGTCGTCGGTTCGCATTCTCACATCTCTATACCGGACTGGATTATCCGAACATACAAGCTTACCTCGGCATAGATCCCGAGGAGAGCTACCAACCAAATCCAGTGCCCGAAGACCGCACAGAGAATCTTGGACATCTGTGTGTGTGGCTCTACGGGAGCAAGTCACGGGACGTCAAGCCTCTCATTCGGTCACAGAATCCTCATCTCCGTTATCTCGAAGAAACCCTCGGCAAGCCGGATGGCATTGAAGCACTGCTACACGGTCGCGATCTCGAAGTCGCCCGCGAAATCGCAATCGGCGATGCGGCTCTCTTCCGTAGAGACCTCGTCGACGCTAAATTCAAACTGCAGTCGGCTCAGGGACGACAAACCAGTGGAGACACGGGAGATCAAGACTCGCTTGAACTCGTTATACAGATCCTCGATATTGCCGAAAGCCTGCGGCTCACGATGGAGGCCGTCAGACGGGGCGAGCGTCCCCGGCGAAGCGAGCGCCACGGAACCAGTCTGTGAGTCCACGCCTTCCGTCAATCAGCGCTAGTTCTTCCGCCGTGGAGTTGGCCGACTGGCTTGAGTTGAGCGCCCTCGCCGATGAGGATCGCAACGCCAGTATTCAAGACCTCACCGCGGAGTTGCGACGGAACGGAACCGTCGAAACGTACGCCACGGCCACATGGGACGACTCAGAGCCCGCACTCGACGAGTCCGAAAATGACGAGAGAGCCATAGAAGATACAGTTGACAGCCGAGGAGAATCGACAGAAGCGATATCCGAAGCTGTGTTTGCTGAACTTGAGGCACGAGATCGTTCGGCCAATCTCGGTTATGTCTACGACCTTGAGCGCGACTACATTCAACTCAAGCCGGGATTGGATGTCACGGCTTCCACCTATGTCTTTCAATTGCTCTTGTCAACACCACGGGCACGCGAAGATGCCTCGTTGCAGCTTCACCCTGAAAGACAGTTCGAAGCACTGTGCGTGCGAGCGCTTCAATCCTATTTCGGTGGCATATCCAACACTCGAGGCTTCAAGTTTGGATGGCCTCGAGAATCGGAGTATTCGAGCTTTCCTGATGCATTGACTCACGTCATCAGTTTGCTCAACGAAGGTGGGACGGTGAAGTCGAACTCATTGGCCCAATCACGACGAGATGACAAACTTGATGTTGTCGTGTCGATTCCATTCAGCGATGGCGAGCCGAGTCAGCTCATAGCGTTTGGCCAATGCGCTACCGGAATGGACTGGGAGTCCAAACTCAGTGAACTCTACGACACCGCCAAATGGTGCGAACAATGGATGACAGATCCTCCAACGGTAGCACCGCTCAGAACGTTTTTCATTCCATACTGTATAGAGTCCAACAGGTGGAAGCACGCGTCACGCAGAGGCGGAGTGGTGTTTGAGCGGTGTCGTATTGCATCCCAACTGACTGCACTCGATGATGAAGAATTTGAACCAGCACGACAATGGACTCAACGTGTACTGCAAACTCGACAGTTCCCGGCAGACCTGCTAGTAGATGAATCGGCCCGTGAGATTTCAGCACACGAGGTGGCTTGATATCGCCCAGCGTTCTCTCATGCAAAGATTGGCTGCCTAGTAATGACCAGTTCGCTGCGAATGGAGGCATGAGCGGTCCGGACCTCGACTCGGGCGGCACTAAAATCATGCTGCCTTATGAGTTCGCTCACGTGAGGATCAGCATCGTACGTCATTAGGAAGTCGGCGTCCGACGCCGACAGAGTTTCAAACAGTGCTTCATGGTCGATCTCGTTGTGACTATAGAGTCGCCGTCCAGGTTGCTTGTTGCCGATCGTATAGGGTGGATCTACAAAAGCAACAACTCCAGACTGGTCAACACATTTCTTCAACTGCGCCAGCCCGTCTGCGCATTGAATAGACAAACGATGACGGTTGGGCTCAATATCGCGAATACGGCGGATGAGCGTTTGGGGATACCATCGTGATTCGAGGCCTCGGCCGTTTTCTCCCTTGCGTAACAATGCTGCACCGTTCGCAATGATACCGGCACGACTAGTCCGGTTGCGGATTAGCGTTCGAAATGCCCTATTCGCATCGGTTCTGTAGCTGCTGTCCAGCAGTTCGTCAACAGCCTCAGGTTCAACATCAAACGACTCGATCAGATTGCACAATTCGCTAGGACGCTCCAGCACACACTTCCAGAATGTGGCTATCGCCTCGTCTAGCTCAACCATGCTTGCGTGGTCGGCATAATCCTCCGCAATAGCCAAGAGAGACGCCGTTGCACCGCCGCAGAACGGCTCAAGAAAGATCTTGGGCCGTTCGGTGAGTTGACTTAGCCATGTCCTCAGATGAGGTATTAGCCAAGACTTACCGCCTGGGTAACGAAGGGGTGAGCGGAGAGGCACGCTTGACACGTTGGCCGCTGGGATGCTGGAAACTGGAAACTCATCCGTCACATCGGCAGACATTGAGCAGTCAGCTAGAACTGGCGGGCGTCGATGGTGACGTCGGCGTCTTGGGCTAGGGCGCGGAGGGTTTCGATGTCGGCGGGCTCGGCAGTGAGCGTGATCTGCGTGCTCTGGGTGATGTGCTGGATCTCGTCGGTCTCGAAACCGTCTTCGATGCGGTTGATGAGCTCGCGCAGCAGGTTGATGAGGCTGTCTCGGTCTACGTCGGGGCCGAGGCTCGTGTTGGCGGTCAGCGACAGCTGCCAGTGCTGGGGTGCTGGTGGCGGGGCTGGCGGACTCGGCGGAGTTGGGACGGGCTGCGGTTGGGGTTGGTCGACGACCACGCCGTCCGGCGGTGCTGGGTCGGGGGTTGGCTCTGGCACATCTGGTGCCACGGGACGGCGGAGGCGAACGGTGCGCGAGGCCAGGTTGATGTCGCCGCGGTCGCCAACGGCGTAGACGTTGCCGCTGTCGTCGATGAGTTCGATATCGCCGCGCCGGACGGCTTCGTAGATCGCCTCGGACAGCTCGCCTGCTCCGGTGGGCAGCAGTGGCTTGTGCGGGTTCGACCAGAAGCTGTCGCGGACCTCGGCGAGCGGTACGCCGTAGTCGCTGTCGCGCAAGTTGTGCATCAGCGCGCTGTAGCCGAACTCGCCGACCTCGAACGCCTTGCTCTCGTCGCGCAGCAACGCCCACACGTGAGCACCGTTCAAGGCGTCCTGCTTGTCGTTCGCGAGCCGCACGAACCGCTCTTCCCGCTCGAACTCGCCCTTCGGCGCGAGGTACACGATGTGGCGGTAGCACAGCTTCACCCGCTCATCGAGCGCCTTGAGCGCGTCGGCAGCGTCTCGCTTCGCCTGGGGAGCCATGTCCTCGTCGGCTTGCACAGCAGGAAGCTCGGCCACACGCTTTCGGGCCAGCCACTCCGAGGCGAGACCCCGGGCCTGCGCACGAGTCGCCGTGTTGGCGACCGCAAACACAGCCGACGACGCCCACTGCACGCTCATGGGCGACGAACCTCGGCCCATCGCGGCTGCGATTGCCTCGCGGGTCACCGTATCGTCGCCGTTGAACAGCGAGAACCAGCGCGAGTCCAAGATCACCAAGCGCGTCTGGTGCTGCCGGTCGATGCCGGTCTGTCCAATCACGTCGCACGCCGAGGCAAGCGAAATGCCATCCGAAGGCACGTCGACGCCATCGACAGGAATGACGTCGTCGAAGGGGCCCGAACTCGTCAGCGCAAAGGCTCGCTCAGTGACGGCCTGGTCACGGTCAACCTCGCTGACCGCCTGCTTCTCGGCTTTGGTGAGCATTCCGAGCGTCTTGCGAGTCTCGACGACCCAACGCTTAGGGCTGCTGCCTCGACCTGCAATTGAGTCCACCGAGGCCATGCCCGCATCGGTTTCCAGCAGCTCAACAGCCACCGCCTCGGCATCGCCAGTGCCGTAGCCGCTGACGGGCACGAACGACGCCGCGTGCAGTTCTGCTTCGGTGGCACCCCGAGCACCATGCGCCCGAGGACAGAGCGACCGGACGAACAGCGCTGTCGCCATCCGTTCCGCTGATCGCGGATTGTCGTTGCGCCAGCCGTCAGTGCGAAGCGCATCCAGCCGGCGTGCCACGCCCCGGTCCGGGTTGTGCTGATCGACGATGTCAACACTCGCTACCTCTCGCAGGTTCGCCAGATTTCGGTGATCGGCGACCAAGCCGGAACCGAGCAGCGAGTCACGTACCTGGTGTGACTGCAAGGGCAGGTCGCCGCTGTCGATCAACTCGGGAACCCACTCCCCGGCGGCAGCCCGCCGCGACTGTTCGTAGGCGGTCGACGCGAAGAGCCGGATGGTGGAGCGGACGCGCTGGAAGCCGGCGTGCTGCGCCCATTCGTTCTCGGCGAGGGCAATCAGGCTGGGGTGGAACGGGAAGCAGCGCGCCACGGCATCACGGAACGCAGCACCCGTCGGCCCGCCGAGCTTGTCGAACACCTTGGTGGCCCACGGACCTCGCATGTGCTCGATCAAGCGGTCCGCGACGTGGTCGGTTTCGGCACGGGACGGCAGGCGCTCGAACAGTCGCCGCTGGATGATCTCGGCGAAATCGCCGCCGCCCGTCACCGCCGTCGTGCGGCCGTTGCGCGTCAGCAACGCCTCCAGTTCGGTTTGGCACTGGACACCCGCTTCGTTCAACGCCATGTCGTCTTGGTCCGACGCGATCATCACCACCACCACGACGCAGTTCGGCACGTCGTTCACGACATCGAGCAACGCCCGAAGAAAGGCCATCTCACGCAGTGCGCCGTCGGGATCGTTGGCCGCCGCCAGCCGGATGTAGTCCATGATCTCGTCGATCAGGATGAGCACCGGGCGGCCAGTGCTCCGCAGCGCCTCGGCGAGATGCTTCTTGCTAGTGATGTGCTCCTTGAACTGGTCATAACGATGCCCATCCTTGTCGAAGAGCCGCCACAGGAAACGCTCGCCAAGCAGCTGCGCAGGGCCGAAGTCTTCGCTGGCAGCGGTGGTGTTGTCGCAGTCGAGAACCACGCACACGGGGCTGCCGAGGTCGGGTCGTACCTTGCCATCACCGGCGATCGCTCGCGCCGATGCGAATACCTCTCGGCCCAGATCGGTCGGTGCCAGCTCAGTGGGATGAGCGGCGAGATGCCAGAGGCCGATCAATCCATGCGACTTGCCGCCGCCCATGGCTTGGTTGAGTCGCCACACGGCAGCGGTCTGGGTTGATCCCTCCACACCGAGCCGTACTGCAACTCGTGCCATGAGCTCAACGAGGTCGCCCGTCGGGTGAGTGATGGCGCCGTAGTAGGACGGCGACGCGTACGGCGTCTGGTCGGACTCGATGCCAGCCACGCCGAATACGGCGTCGTGCAACGACATCTGCACGTCGTCGACCGCGCCATCGCTGCGCGTGACCTCGGGGCGCAAGGCGACGGTCTCCCACCACGGGCGCGTTTGGGTGCTCGCGTTCATCGTCAGTCAGCCCCCTCCTGCACAAACAGCGTGCCCTGTCGATCGTGCTGTTCCTCCTCGGCCAATCGTTCATCGGTCTCACGCGTCAGCCGTGCGGCCCGCTCGGCGATCAGATGACGCTGCCGCACGGCCCAGGTGAAGGTTTGTCCGTCACGATCACTCTCGCCGAGCACGCGAGCGAACTCCGACATTGCCGCCCACAGCATCTCGTCGTCTGCGCGCTCCAGTAACTGCAACGCCGTCGCTATGTCGCTGATGGAACGTCCCTCAACGGCAACAGCGAACACGATGTCCACCACAGGGCTTGTGGGGTGGAGGCTGAGCGAGTCGGCCGTCTCATCGCCGAATGCCAGACGTGGACCGCCCTTCACCTTCTGCAGCACTCCCTTGACATCATCCTCGGTCACGTCGTAGGACAGCCGCAGCCAGCGTGCCTCGGATGCCGGGGCGACGCTGCGGCCGTGCTGGCGCAGCCACGAGAGCGCGAACCGGGTGCGCACATCGAAGTCCGTGAGCTTGAACCGGTCGATCCGTACATCGGCGGCTTCTTCGACGGCGCGATGCGCCATGCCCAAGAAGTGATCGAACGGCACCGGATGGCCGGTGAAGTCACGCACTTCGGAGTACTTGCCGACAACCTCCATCGCCGGTGCGATCGCCGCCATGCGCTGGTCGGAATCTGCCAAACCATCAGCGGTCCAATCGGGGACGCGCGCAGCGATCATCGTCCGGATCTCTTCGTCCACCATGCGGACATCGCCAACGGGCCGATCCTGCTTGGCGGCACGGCACGCCATCATGATCGTGTTGTCGATGTACTCACCGGTTTGTTTCCCGCCCTTTTCGGTACTGCAAGGCCACGAACCCGTCAGCACCAGCCCCGCATCGGTGATGGCCGTGAGCACTCGAACCCAGGCATCAGGGTCTCCATGCCCGAACACGATGCTGACGACACCTTCGGGCTTGACCTTCAGCCGCGCCTGCTCAAACGCCTTCGTGATGGTCTGCCTGTAGTGGGTTTCCGTACGATGATCGGGATCGTCGACCGTTGTGAACTTGATGACGGCTTCGTGCGTCTTCTCCTGCAACCTCCCTGTGTCAGTCGTCATGCCGAACCACGGATCAGCGGTCGCCAAAGCTCGTTTGAGCCACACGTACATCAAGTCAGATGAGTCGCAGTAGTTGATCATCGAGTCGTACGGCGGATCGGTCACCACCGCGTCGAGCGAGCCATCAGGTAGCGCCAACTCGGTCGCGGAGCCGCGTTGCACAGATGCCGGGTAGCCCACAACGCGATCAAGCTGTTTACGGAGACTTCGGATCGTATGCACCGACAGCGATCCCCAGGTAGCCGGGCCGCTACCGCATCCGGTCTCGAAGTAGTCAAAGCTGTGTGAGATTCCAGAATCGTTGAAGTACGCGTCGCCGGCTTTCTGGTACGGCACCTCGAGAGTCGAACTTCGAGTGCTTCTTCGAAGGCGTCGAGCGACGTTTGCGGACGCGTAGCCAGCAAGCGCAGCCGCGTACTCAGGACTGACACCAGTGACAGCAATTTCGCCATGAATGGTGTCGATGATGCGAGCGAGGCGGACGAACCCGAGGGTTTGGCGGTCATTACAGAGTTCGCCCCAACTGCGATAGCCGAAGTTGACGGGTCCGATGAATCTTGAGAGGCCGGGCTCCATCGGTTCGCGAGGTATTGCCGCCAAGCCAGGCCCGAATGGCTCTTCCGCACCGAGCACCGCTTCGAGTCCGGTGATGGCATTGAGTTCGACGCGGCTGGGCTTCCGGTAGCGCTTGCCGACGCCAGCATCGAGATCAGCAGCGACGAGCATCGCGTCACCTTTGAGGCCGTCACGCATCATGCGCTTGAGCGTCGCCGAGTGGTGTGTGTGACCGCAGAACGGACAGATACCGCTCTTGCCGCGATCCCCTGCAGCCTTTCTGAGCGTCGGCTGTGATTCCGGCGACCCGTCGCGCACTTCGGTTTCGAAAGTCCCCGAAGATTCATCGGTGAGGATTCGATACGACTGCCCTGGATCATTCTTCTTCGGATTCGGGTTGCGCAGGGCAAGACTGCCGGTGAGCGGAAATCGGTTGCCGCAGTTCGTGCAGGGCAACGTCACGGCCCACACGTATCCCCACGGACGCTTGCCATCGACCATGGGGTAGAACTCGCCCATCGCAGACTCGTAGCGACGCCCTACTTCGTCGAGCACGAATCGCACATCTCGCAATAGCCGCGGTTCAGTGAAGTACTCGGCTGCGTGCTCCTCGTACCCCTCGAACGGCAACGACGGCTCGTTGTCCCAGTTGCGCATCGGGTAGTCGGCCAGCAACCGACCGGCGAGGGTTGCAACCGGCGAGTAGTCGATCCCCCAAGCCTGCACACCGAGTCGGGCCGCTTCGAGCGGAATCATCGCTCTGCCCGAGAACGGATCGCAGAGCTTCGCACCGTCGGGATAGTGCTTGGCAAGCTCGGCGCGCAATTCGACGTTCGCGGCGTCGTAGTCGGTCATCGCCTCTCGCACGAGACCCTTCAGGCTTTCCTGTTCGCTCGGATCGTGAGGCCACGGCAACAACGAGCAGAGCACGGCCGCCTTGGCCTGGGCCAGCGGCCGCGAAGCGAACCATGTGAACAGGCTCTTCTCGGCAGCACCAGTGCCCCAGCCACGCGCCGAATACGTCGAGACTTCCTCGCACGGGAACCAGCGCTCGATCAGGCGCGTGCTCATGCGCCCTCGCCCTGATGTTCGAGGGCAGCGCTCAGCGCGCTGCCGGCGAGCCGATACTCAGTGACGTTCTCGAGACTGTCGCGGAACACGCTCGCCGGATCCTGCCAATGCCCGAACAGACTGCCTTCGCCGTCAATGCAGTTGTCCACCACGTACAGCCAGTAGTCGTCGCCGTGCTGACGGGCGCTGGTCAGTTCGCCGGAGGTCAAGCGCACGCCGCTCGAAGAGGCTTGGCCGGCCACGCCCTTGACTTCGATACAGCGCACCTGCGGCCCGCGGCGGGCTTCGAGGTCGTAGCCGCGGTTCTGCGTGTGGACATCCGTGACGTGCCAGCCGTCAGCCGCCAGATGCTCGGCGACCCAACGCATCGACACCGCTTCGCTCTCGGCGACAGACTCCAGATCCGCGGGATCGACATCCAGTCCGGCCATTACACGTGCCCAGCCGATGCGGCGCGGTGTCGATGCGGTCACTTGCGCGACCTTGTGGGCTTCGGCAAGCCGGCTGTCGACCGCTGACTTGACTCGCTGGCGTTCCCTCCTGCCAACCGCGCGGTCGGCGATGTGGTCGGTCAGATGATTCGGCAATCGCAGCAGCTGGCCTCTCAGCTGCGTCACCCACGCGCTGAGCCGCTGTTCGCGTGCTGTGCGTTCAGCTTCGGCGGCGTTGCCTGCCACAGCCAGCGCGGCATTGGCAATTGCCTCATCGAGCGGTCCGCACTCGGCTGCGATACCGGTGCTCGCCATCTCTGCCGGCGGCGCTACGAGGTTCGGCAGTTCCGCCCACGAAACGCGGCGCATTGTGCCATCGGCCATCGCGGCGATCAGCCAAGTCTGCGTGCTGTGCCTGGGGTGATGCCGCGGGTTGTCGCTATTGCCGCCCTCGGTGATGTCGCTCTCGAACACGAACAGCGTGTAGCTCTCGGGAGAAGCGGTGTCGCAAAGCACAGCGCCCTGCCACATGTCGGCTTCGAGACGGGCGCGCAGTCCTTCGATCAGCGCCCCGAAGGCGTCGTCGCTTGGCCCGAGCATGTAAGCATCGGCTGCGCGGTTGACGCCTTGGGCCATTGCGGCTGATCGAGCTTCGTGCCGGGTCACCACCAACGACTGCTTGCCGTCGGTGTCGCCCAGCGCCGAAGGCAGTTTCCAGCCATGGGCACTCGGGTCCGCAGACAGGTAATAGAAGCCGTCGCCGAGCGGCGCTGGTCGGCAGCCGATCAGGCTTGCCGAGGCGGCCCGTTCCAAGAAGTGCTCGACAATGACGGGGTTGACACGGGCGACGATGTCATCGATGCGCGCTGCGTTTGCCGTCTCGGTGTCCACCTCCACGCTGAGTTGCGTGGATTCCGCCAAGTAGTCGTCTCGGGCCTGCCTGAGATCATCGACGCTGGGCCACGGATCGACCGGATCGACCGGGGAGTCGCCGTACCACGGCAGCAGGGATTGCTCCGCTGTGCCTGCATTCGTGCGGGCGCGTTCCATCACTGCTGCCAGACAATCGAACATCTGGCCGTCGAGTTCGTTCGCGGCGGCGACCAGCCGCTCAAGCAGCGTCGCGAGCACGTCTCCTTCGCGCGTGCCGAGCGCTACCAAGTTGTAGAGGTACACCTTGTCGTCTTGGCCGATGCGGTGGATGCGCCCCATGCGCTGCTCGAGGCGAACAAGCGACCATGGGATATCCCAGTTGACGAGCACATGGGCGGCTTGCAGGTCGATGCCCTCGTTGCCGGCATCGGTGGAGACGATCACCTCAAACTCGCCGTCCTCGAACTGCTGGCGCGTGACGGCTCGCTCGGGGTGGCTGTCTGCGCCCGAGTAGCTGCGCGCCGTGTAGCCGGCCTTCGTGAACATGCGCACGAGCCATGTGGCCGTGTCGGCGTACTCGGTGAACACGACGAGCTGCTCGCCCGATCCGGGAGTGATGCCGTGCTCGGCCAAGCACTTGTTCAAGGGCAGCCACTTGGAAACTGCTGAACTGGTGTCGGTGGTGTTGGATGCCGCCTCGACGGCAGCTTCCAAGTCGGCCACCAGTTCGGTGATCGCTTCGCGCTCGGCGCGGGCATCGAGCGAGCGGGCTGCGGTGACCTGCTCCTCGGCCGCGTCGTCGTCGCTCTCACGTTCGATGACCGCCACATCGTTGTCGCCCGCGAGCGCCGGCACGTCGGCGGTACCCATCCGCTCAAGGCGCCGTCGCAGCGTGCGGGCGAGCGCGTACAAAGATGACGCCGCTCGTTTGCCGTACACCATCGCGGCGAGCTGGCGTCCGCGAACCGGGAAGTAGGTATTGGCGATGTGCTGTGAAGCGTCGTAGAACTGCCGCTCGGTGGCATTCAGCCGCACCTTGAGATTGAACGCCTCGCGCTCACGGAACAGCCGTGTGTGCGAGTCGTAGTCGACCAATTGCTCCTTCATGCGGCGAAGAAAGTGCAGCGAGCCAGGGCGGATCAACTTGCGGGTGAGCGGTGCGCCGCCACCGGGCGGCGACGCCAGAGTGTCGCCGCCAACCGCACTCGGGAAGATGATCGGGTCGACGAGGTGTAGCAGTTCCCGGAAGTAGTGCTCGTCGCCCCGATGCGGCGTCGCAGTGAGAAACAGCGCGTGCGGCACGTCGGCAGACAGCTCGCGACCGACTCGATGAAATGTCTCCGCAGTCGGTGTCATGCGATGCGCTTCATCGAATATGACGGCATCCCAACCTGCGCGGTCGGGATGCAGCGCTTCGCGAACCTGCGGATTCGCCGCTGCCAAGTGCAACGAGACGACCCAGGTGTCGGCCTGAGTGGTGGCCAAACCATCCCAGCGCACAGTCTCGGCGGTGACCTCGCGCAGGCCTCCACCAAGGAACCTCTCGAAATCGGCCTGCCATTTGCCAACCAAGTGCGCTGGGCAGACAACAAGCGCCCGCTTCACGAGCCCAAGCCGTTGAGCCTCACGCAGCCACAGCCCCGACATCATCGTCTTACCAGTGCCCGGTTCGTCGGCGAGCAGAAAGCGCAACAACGGCTGGGGCAGCATCCGCCCGTATACGGCATCCATCTGATGCGGATATGGCCGCAGCCGAGTGGACACCAGCACCGTGGATGCTGCAGCACGCGCTGCGTCCAGCATCCATTCCGTCCACAGCCCGGCAAGCACGGCCTCCGGCGCTGCTCGGCCGTCTGCAGCCACTACGTGCAGCGCTTCGAACTCCTCGGTCGTCAGCGACACCTTGCGCAGCGAAGCGTCGTCATCATCGTTGCCGTCCGACTCGGACGGGTCTGCCACGTACAGATCGAACTTGCGCTCACGCGGCACGCACATGTCCACCAGCACGATCGCCGCCTCGCCCGGCAGCCTGACTCGCTGCCCCACCAGCGCCGCAGTCCGCTCGCCCAGCGTCTGCCCCTCCGCCTCCAGCACCCCCGTGACAGTACCGACCCGCTGCGACATCAGTTGCTTGTCTGGGCCGAAGACCTCGGCTCAAGCGAGGTCGGTGCGTCGCCAGCGTTGGAAGCGGCTGCGGCGGCCGGGTTCGGTAGTTCGAACGAGACCCGCGCGCTCCAGCCTGCGCAGCCAGTTGCGGACGGCGTTGGGCGTCACGCCGAACTCGTCGGCGAGCTCACGGCTGCTCATGGCACCGTTCGCCAGCGCTGTGAGCACCTCTGACTCTCGTTGAGAGGGCGGCAGGCGCGCCGGCAGCGACTCGGGCTCAGTCAGTTCGGCGTCGGCAGTCTCCAACAGCGGGAGCGGCCAAGCCCGAAGCTCGGCAGGAAGTGCTGGCTGTGCGTCGCCGTTCTGCCCCGAGCGTGTCCCGCCGGTGCCGACGGGCATCTCGGCTGAGGCTGCGACCTCATCGGCCAGCCGCCATGCTGCCCACCGTCGGCCGCCCGTTCGCTCCACCAGCCCGCGTTCTCGCAGGTCAGCCAATTCGCGGCTCGCGGCAGCAGACTCGCTGCCGGTCAGCGCCCGGTACGTTCGGTTGTCGACACTGCCGTGACGAAGCACATAGGCGAGACCTAGCCGTTGACGGTCGCTGATCTCGGCGGCGCCCGGCCACGTCGTGCCGAGGTCCGACAGCCAATTGGTCGCGTCGGCATCGAGCACCGAGTGGCTGCGAAAGATCACCTTGAACTCGATGAGCGAGTGCCGAAGCTCTGGCGGCGCCATGCCAGCGGCTCGCAGTGACTGTGCCACTGAGAGCAGTCCCGTTCCGACGTTCTCGCAGACCATCCGACCGGACTCCGGCGCTGCAACGTCTTGGAGCAGCCGCGACAGCCGCGCGTTGCGGGCCGCGGTCACAGGTTCGACCATCAGGTCAGCCGGATCGAGCGCGCCGAAGAGACCGCCCGGGCTCGTGACCTCGAGCCGGTCCGGGTACAACTCCAGCTTCACAGGCTGACCGAGCGCAGCACCGTGGTAGTCCCGATGCATGAGCGCGTTGACCAGCACTTCGCGTACCGCGTCCAGCGGATAGTCCCAGAAATCCTGACGGTAGAGGCCTACCACGACGCCACGCTGGCGCATGTTGCGGCGCAGGGCCGCAGCAGCCTCTTCGAGCATGACGGGGATCGGGCCCTCGATTGGCTGATGGTCGAGATACCTCGTGCCGTCCGCGAGCGGCGCTGCGGTCTGAGTTGCGTAGGCCACGAACGTCACGTTGAGCCGGGGGAAGTGCTGCTGGGGGTACCGCCCAAGAGCAGTCAAGCCGGCTAAGGAAACCGTCTCAGAGCGCGGCTCGTCGGACTCAGGCACCAAACCAGCGTTTGGATGCGGCTGCGGGGACAGCACACCGAGCAACCGCAGGCACTCATGATCGTCGGCTTCGCGGAACACCGGGCCGCGCGTCGAACGGATCCGGCGCAGCAGCTGCGCTACGAGCTCGGCATCGAGATCGTCGAGACCAGCGTTCTGCACAGGTCGAAGGTCGTCAGTCGGCTGGCTCTTGGCCGCCTCGAGCGCATGCTGCTCGTAGGAGGTGAGTTGGCGGTCGCCATCGTGTGACCGAATGTAGGCACGCATCGGTTTTCTCTTGACGGCGACGAAGCAGGGCTTCAGCGCAGCCGTCAGCTCGGGCACATCGGCCACGACCACCGGAGCGTCGTCGACACGGCAGATCTCGATGTCCAAGTGGAGTGAGGGCTGGAGGTTGGACTCGCACTGTGCAGCCAGGTCGCGTGCAAGGCCGGCAGCGTCCACGCCCGTCGGCGAGAACGACGGCTCGGCGAGGCCCAGGACGATCAGACCTCCAGCTCCGTTCGCAAACGCCGAGACGGTCTCAAGGACTGACCTGGGAAACCCGCCGCTGGCATCCTTGACCTCGACGTCCTGCGTATCGCTGCGGGCGGCGCGCAGGCGTGGCAGCAGTTCATCGAGCCGTTCCTGCAGTGTGGTCATTTCGGTTGGGAACCTCGTGCCGTGGCTGGCGCTGGTGCAGATCGGCAATGCTGCCAATGTGGCCGTTGCGCGATGACCACACAACATAACAACACAATTAGCGCATCACAACACACCACATAACACGGAAATTAGGGTGTTGTGTGAAGTGTGTTGTTATGTAACTCGGGTTCAGGCCGGGGTGGTGGGGGTGGCGCCGGCCATGAGCAGGCCGATCTCCTCGCGGGTGGCGCTGCGGGGATCGACCGTGGCCACGATGCGACCCTCGTACATGACGGCGACACGATCGCTGAGCGCCAGCACCTCGTCGAGCTCGGCCGACACCAGCAGCACGGCCGTGCCCTCATCGCGGCGCTCGCGGATTCGGCGCCAGATGAACTCGATGGCACCGATGTCGATGCCGCGGGTGGGCTGGGCCGCGATGAGCAGGTCGATCTCGTCGGCGAACTCGCGGCCCACGATGAGCTTCTGCTTGTTGCCGCCGGACAGGCTGTCGGCCGGCGACTCCACGTCGGGCGTCCGCACATCGAAGGTGGCCACGACATCGCGGGCGTGTGAGTCGATGCGGTCGCGCCGCAGCATGCCGCCCGCCGCGAAGGGCCGCTTGAAGTAGCGGTTGAGGACAGAGTTGTCGGCCACGGAGTAGGAGCCGATGAGGCCGTGCTTGGCCCGGTCCTCGGGGATATGCCCCACGCCGATCACCGTGACCTGGCGCGGCCGTGCACCCGACGCATCCCGGTCGCTGATCGACACGGTGCCGGCCGTGGCGTGGCGCAGGCCGGTGATGGCTTCCACCAGCTCCCGCTGGCCGTTGCCCTCCACGCCGGCGACACCGACGATCTCGCCGGCACGGACCGTGAGCGACAGCTCGTCGACGGCTCGCTGGCCGCGGTCGTCATCGGTGCAGAGGCCAGCTATGTCGAGCACCACCGGCCGCTCGCCAGCCTCGGCGATCGGGGCTTCGTCGCTGGGGGCAGCAGCCGTCGACACTGCCGATCCGACGCCGGTGGCACCCGACTCGAACCGGTCGCCGTGCAGATCCACTGCGCGGCCCACCATCAGCTCCGCCAGTGCCGCCTCGCTGGTCTGCGCAGGCGTGGTGGTGCCCACCACCTTGCCCTCGCGCAGCACGACGATGTCGTCGGCCGCGGCCATGACCTCGCGCAGCTTGTGGGTGATGAACACGATGCCCACGCCTTGGGCGGTCAGGCCACGCAGCACATCGAGCAGGTGGTCGGTCTCCTGCGGGGTGAGCACCGCGGTCGGCTCGTCGGCGATCAGCACCCGCGCATCGCGGTACAGCGCCTTGAGGATCTCGACCCGCTGCTGCGCGCCGACCGGCAGGTCCTCCACCGCCGCGTCAGGGTCGACTCCGAGTCCGAACCGGTCGGCCAGGTCCATCACCCGGCGGCGCGCCTGGGCCACGTCGATCATGCCGAGCTTGCGCGGCTCGGCGCCGAGCACGATGTTGCGCACCACGCTCATCGGCGGCACGAGCTGGAAGTGCTGGTGCACCATGCCGACGCCGCGGGCGATGGCGTCGTGCGGGCTCGACAGCTCCATGTGCTCGTCGGCAATCACGACCTGGCCCGCATCGGGGCGGTGCAGGCCGAAGAGCACGTTGACGAGGGTGCTCTTGCCTGCGCCGTTCTCCCCCAGCAGCGCCAGGATCCGCCCGGGCCGCAATTCGACCGAGACATCGTCGTTGGCCACCACCGGGCCGAAGCGTTTGGTGATCCCGTGGCCGGCCAGCAGCACCTCGGGTTCCGCCTGCGAAACAACAGTCTCGGCAGCCGCAGCCATCAGCGGACCTCGTAGGGCTGGCCCAGCGCGGCCGGGTCGCGCATGCGGCCGAACAGGCCTGCCGCCGCCACCACGATGATCGTGACCACGAACGGCAGCATCCCCACGAACTGCGCCGGGATGTCGAACGTGTCGTTGAGCTGGAACTGGCCTTGCAGTGCCGTGGTGAAGCCGAAGAACAGCGCCGCCGCGTAGGCGCCCAGCGGGGTGCGGCGACCGAAGATCATCACGGCCAACGCCAGGAAGCCCCGCCCACCCGACATCGCCCGGGTGAATGTGCCCACCGACTCCAGCGCCAAGTACGCGCCGCCGAGGCCGGCCAAGCCGCCCGCCAGTGTCACATTCCAGTAGCGCAGCCGGATCACATCGATGCCCACGGTGGCCGCGGCGCCAGGGTGCTCGCCGATCGCGGTCGTGCGCATCCCCCACACCGAGCGCAGCAGCAGCACATGGAGCACTACCACCAGCACGAGCGCCAAGTACGTCAGCGGCGGGCGGTTGAACAGCGCCGTGCCCACGACGGGCAGATCGGCGAGCGGGCCGAGCTCGATCGACTGATACTTCGGCTGGCCCAGCGAACGGCCCCGGTCGTAGAAGAACGAGGTCAGGCCCAGCGCCGCGATATTCAGGACCGTGCCGGCGATGATCTGATCGGTTCGCAGCCCGACCGACATCGCAGCCAGCATCCAGCCCATCGCGAGACCGGTGCTGACGCCCGCGACCACACCCAAGAACAGCGAGCCGGACATCGACGCCACGGTGAAGGCCGTAAACGCCGACATCAGGAACTGGCCTTCGATGCCGATGTTCACGATGCCCGAACGCTCGCCGATCATCCCGCACATGGCGCCCAGCACCAGCAGGGTGGCGGCGCGCACGGTGCCGCCGAGCACGGCGGTGGTCTGCGCCCCGTCCCAGGCGTAGAAGCCCCACACCAGTGCCACCAGCACGACGGCCCCCGCCACCGACCACATGCGCTGCGGCGACCAGGCCGACGGCCCCAGGCCGGCGCGGCGGCCCGGCGTGCCGCCGTTCGTGTCGGTCGCCGGCAAAGTCACAGCCGCCTGCCTCGCTGCGTGACCAGCCGCAGCCGAGGGGCCGCGGCAGGACCGGGTGGCCGACGAGGAGCCGCGGCAGGGTCGTGCGATCGGCGAAGCAGGGCGGGGGCTGTCATCGGCCCCACCCCGCACCCAGCGTCAGGCGACGGTCGTCAGTGTCGCGCAGCCGCAGCAGCCAGCGCACGATCAACGGCGCTGCCACGAACAGCAGGATCAGCGCCTGGATCACGTCGATGATCTCGGGCGCAACCCCCGACTCGAACTGCATCTTGGCAGCGCCGGCCTCCATCAAGCCCACCAGCAGACCAGCGGGGATGACGGCGATGGGGTTGGTACGAGCCAACAGCGCAATCGTGATGCCCTCGAAGCCGAGGCCCACGTTCACCCCGGCCTCGAAACGGCCGTCGACGCCAAGCGACTCGATCGCCCCGCCGAGGCCGGCCAGCAGCCCCGCCACCGCCATGGTCGACGCCATGATCCAGCCCACTGAGATGCCCGCGTAGCGAGCGGCGTGACGGTTCGCGCCCACGCTGCGCACCTCGAAGCCGTAGGTGGTCCGTTCCAGCACGAACCAGCAGGCGAATGCGGCAAGCGCCGCCAGCACGAAGCCCGCCGGCAGCCATCCCCACGTGGGGATCTCCGCCGACGGCTTCACCAGCGGGGTCCGGGCGATGATGTTGGAGCCGGATCGGTCCTGCCAAGGATTCGCCGCCAGCCAGTCGGTGAGATTGCCGGCCACGAAATTGAGCATGATCGTGACGATCACCTCATGGGCGCCCGATGTGGCCTTCAGCACGCCCGCGATGGCACCCCATGCCGCCCCTGCAGCAGCACCGACCAGCAGCGCCAGCGGCAGATGCACCACCAGCGGCACGCCCTCGAGCCCGAAGCCGACACCCGCGGCGAAGGCCGCGCCGACCAGCAGCTGGCCCTGCCCGCCGATGTTGAACAGACCCGCCTTGAAGGCGAACGCAACCGCCAGGCCGCCGAAGACGAGCGGCGTCGCCTTCTGCAGGGTGCGCAGCAGCGCGTCGGCATCGCCCGCCCCGCCGAGCACCAACGCGCCGTAGGCAGTCGTCACCGAGTGGCCCTGCACGGCGATGAGCGCGGCGCCCAAGACGAGCCCCAGCACCACCGATGCCAGCGGCACCGCGGCGGCGCGCAGCACCGTCCGCGTCACGGAGCGACGGGTACCAACGGCGGCGTCACCGCCTGCCTGATCGGTCTCAGCGGGCGCCTGTGGCGCAACCGGGGGCGATGGGCTCGCGGGCGAACTCACAGCGGTGTGAGATGCCCGCAGCTCATCGCGCCGGGTTCAGGTCTTCCGATGTCGAATCAGCCCGGCGAGTAGCCGGTGGAGATCTCGCCCCGGTCGAGCGCAGCCTTGATGGCTTCGAGACTGAGCTTGTAGTCGTCGCTCACGGCGCTGTCGTGATCGTGGAACGGCGCCAGCCCGACTTCGCCGAGATGGTTGCCACCCGGGAATGCACCCGCAGCCGAGGCCTCGATCAGATCTGCCACTCCCGGTGTGATGAGCTTCATGGCACTCGTCAGCAGGCACGGCCGTGCCTCAGGCACGGTGTTCCACTGATCGGCATCGACGCCCACGCAGAAGGCGCCGTCCTGCGAGGCGATCTCGATGAGCGCCCCGTTGCCGGTGGCGCCGCCGGCGCCGAAGATGATGTCGGCGCCTTGGTCGAGCGCCTGACGCGCTGTGGCCGCGCCCCAGTCGGGATCGCCGAAGGCGATGTCGAGGCCGCCCGGGTGGTATG
The DNA here is from genome assembly GCA_022828045.1 of Acidimicrobiia bacterium. Taxonomy (GTDB): domain Bacteria; phylum Actinomycetota; class Acidimicrobiia; order Acidimicrobiales; family Poriferisodalaceae; genus Poriferisodalis. The sequence continues at coordinate 18,321 of JAJEIW010000104.1, forward strand.
TGGAGATGGTCTCGACCTGCGGGTTGGTGTAGCGGGCGCCGTTCTCCCAGCCTTCCTTGAAGGCCACCACCGGCGGCACCAAGTCGGTGCCGAGCACTGCGCCGACGATATTGGTCTCGGTCATCAAGCCAGCGAGGGCGCCCGCCAGGAAGCCCGACTTGTCCTCGGGGAAGATCAGCCCTGTGAGATTCGGAAGCGCCTCGTCCTGAAACTGATCGACGCCGATGAAGTCGATGTCGGGATGCGCCATTGCGGCGGCGATGGTGGCATCACCCATGGCGAAGCCGACCGTGACGATGACCTGTGCACCGTCTTCGATGAACAGATTGATGTTGTTCTCGTAGTCCTTGGCTTCCTCGGTCTCGATGTAATTGGCCTCGCCGCCGAGCGCCGCAGCAGCCTGCTGGGCGCCTTCCCATGCCGACTGGTTGAAGCTCTTGTCGTCCACCTTGCCGACATCGGTGATCAAGCCGACCTTGAGCGGCTCGGCATCGTCCATGTCATCGGGCGCATCGTCGGCAGGCGGCTCGGTCGCGGCCGGTGCCGCGGTGGTGGCAGCCGCGGCAGCTGTGGTGGAAGCAGGCTCGTCGCTGCTGCCGCAGGCGGCACCGAGCATCGCGAGCACCGCAGCCAGCACAACGAGCCGTCCAGAACGACGTCGAGTCGTCGTCCTCCTGATCCGCTTGGCGAACAACTGCATGAGACCCTCCCAAGTCCAGCGACCGACGACCGGCTTCTCCGGCAGGCGCGCAGCCCGAGCCTAGAACCTGCACCGATCAGCAAGCCTGTGCGGCGCGACCCCTGCGACTAGGAGTCTGCTGAATTATTCGGTCGGATTTCCGCGTGTTGGGGGTGGGCGCGCGGGACGATGTGGGAATGCAGGGTGTGTCGTCGCTGGATCGCGGGTTGCTGGACGCGGATGGGCTGGTGGGGCATCTGGTGGCG
>JAJEIW010000281.1 GCA_022828045.1 Acidimicrobiia bacterium
CCGAGCACGACTACAACAGCCTGGGCGGCATGGGTACGTGGGCGGCGTTCGCTGCCTTCACCCTGATCGCCGAGACCATCGACGGCGAGATCAATGCGACCTCGTTCTTCGAGGCTGCATCGGCCACCGACAATCTCGATCTCGGCGGCATGGTCCCGGTGCTCGACTTCACCCAGGAGTGGACCGATGGTCTCCCGGGATTCCAGCGCTTGTTCAACCGCAGCGTCGTGTTCAGCAAGCTCGAGAACGGCAAGGTCGTGCCGCTGACCACTGAGTTCGAAGACGTCGGCGACCTGGCCACCGGCAACGCCGGCTGACGGTCATCTGAGTCAGTCATCTGAGTACTGGCGCCCGCGCCGGGGTGGCCCGAGTGAGCGATCACCAGCCATCCCGGCGTCGGCGCGAGCCGGCCTAGCGCCGCTGCGACGGGAGCACCATTGGACGAGGTCATCCGCTTCGCACTGCTGGGTTTCGGGGTCGGCGCCTTGTACGCGCTGGCCTCCCAAGGCTTGATCGTCGTCTACCGCGGCACCGGCGTACTGAACTTCTCCCTTGGCGCAACGGCAATCGCGGGCGTGTTCCTGCAGTGGGAACTGCAGAACCGGGCCGGCTGGCCGTTCCTGCTCTCGGCGCTGACGGGCGTCGCGCTGTCAGCGCTGCTCGGCGCCCTGACGCACTGGGTGATCATGCGGCCGCTGCGGCGCGCCAGCACGCTGATCCGCGTCATCGCGACTCTCGGTGTGCTCATCTTGATCCAGGCCGGCGTGGTCATCCGGTACGGCTCCAATGCCCGTCAGGTGGCCAGTTGGCTGCCCACCAACCGGGTGACGCTGTGGGGCGAGGTTGCGATCACCGTCGACCGGCTGATCCTGTTCGGAGTGGCATGCGTGTTCGCCGTGCTGCTGTGGTCGATGTATCGACGGAGCCACTTCGGCCTCGCCACCGAGGCGGTATCCGAGAGCGAGCGAGCCGCCTCGGCCATCGGCTTGTCGCCGAATGCGATTGCCATCAAGAACTGGGCGCTGGGCTCGGCCATCGCCGCAGTCGCGGGCATCTTGGTGGTGCCCATCATCACGCTGCAGGTCACGGCCATGACGTCGCTGGTGCTCGCAGCCTTGGCAGCGGCGCTGGTCGGGGATTTCCGGTCATTCCCCATCGCCACCGCTGCCGGCTTGGCGTTGGGCATCGGTCAGACACTTGTGGGCCGCTACGTAGACCAGCAAGGGCTGGGGCAGTCGCTGCCCTTCCTGGTGATTGTGGCTGTGCTGGTGTTCAAGGGCCGGTCGCTGCCGCTTCGGGACTACTTCCTGCGCGAGCTGCCGATGATCGGCAACGGACGCATGTCGTGGGACTGGACGATCTTCGGCATCGGCACGGTGGCGTTCCTGATGCTCACCAAGCAGGCAAAGTGGATCGACGCGCTGACCGTCACCATGGGCGTTGCGATCGTGCTGTTGTCGATCGTGCTGCTGACTGGTTACGCAGGTCAGCTGTCACTGGCGCAGTACACCATCGCGGGGTTCGGCGCGTACGTGTCAGGACGCCTCGTTGCGGTGTTCGACATCCCGTTCCTGTTGGCGCTGGTCGCCGGCGTGCTGGCCGCGGTGCCGCTGGGATTCATCTTCGCCTTGCCGGCTGCACGAACTCGCGGAATCAATCTGGCCATTGTCACGTTGGGACTCGGTACCACCATCGAGCTCATGCTGTTCCGCAACCGCGAATACACCGGCGGCGTGCAAGGCACGCAGGTCGGCAGCCCTGATCTGTTCGGCTTCGACATCGGCTCCATTCGCTACCCGGAGCGCTACGGCCTCTTCGTGCTGGCGATGGCGCTGCTTGCGGTGTGGGTGGTGTCGAACGTGCGTCGTGGACGCAGCGGGCGGCGGTTGCTCGCCATTCGGACCAACGAGCGGGCCGCTACGGCGCTCGGCATCGACGTGCCCAAGGCGAAGCTGTTCGCCTTCTCGCTGAGCTCGGCTATCGCGGCGCTGGGCGGGATAGTGCTGGCATTCCGGCTGACCTCGGTCAGCTACACGTCGTTCACCAACCTCACCTCGATCCTGTTTGTGGGCCTCGCAATCGTGGGCGGCGTCGGTCACCTGCTCGGTGCGTTCGTGGGCGCCACCATGGCGACCGCAGCCTTCAGCCAGGAAGTGCTCGAATCGACGTGGGATGGGGTGGGCCGCTGGACCCAGCTCATCAGCGGCATCGCCATCTTGCTCATGGTCCTCGGGTACAAGGACGGTGTCGCCGCCGAGTGGGTGAAGATCTTCCGGCTGGTGAAGCGAGCTCGCAAGTGGGGCCGCTCATACTTCATCGAGCTGGAAGACGTCTCCGATCCGAACGCCGCCGACTCGAATTCCTCAGGGAGCGAACAGTCGAAGGTCCCGGCTCGCGTGCTGAGCATCGAGAACATGACCGTGCGCTACGGGGCCGTTGTCGCGGTCAACGATGTCAGCTTCAACCTCACTCCGGGCACCATCACCGGGCTGATCGGCCCGAACGGCGCCGGCAAGACGTCGCTGATTGACGCCGTGTGCGGCTTCGCGCCGGCAGAGGGCCGCGTGGTGCTCGACGGCGAGGACATCTCGCGCGTGGCGCCCTCCAAGCGTGCCCGCACCGGCATTGCTCGTTCGTTCCAGACGCTCGAGCTGTTCGAAGACGCGACGGTGTTCGAGAACATCAGCGTTGCCGCGGACCCTCAGGACATGCGGTCGTACCTGCGCGATCTGGTGGCACCGGCGAGTCCCCCGTTCCCGCCGGAGGTCGTGCGGGCGATCATCGAGTTCCAGCTCGACGGCGACTTGCACCGCGACGTGAAGGATCTCTCCTACGGAAAGCACCGGCTGCTGGCGATTGCCCGGGCGGTTGCGATGCACCCGAGCGTGCTGCTGCTCGATGAGCCGGCCGCCGGCCTGAGCACCGCCGAGAGCGAAGAGCTGGCCGAGG
>JAJEIW010000312.1 GCA_022828045.1 Acidimicrobiia bacterium
CCGACGGCACCGGCACGCCGCTGGATCCGGGCACCTACGACATGTCGGCGCCGGTGCGCGAGGCCTGCGACCTCAACGGCTTCGTGTCGCGCCGCGATCCCCAGGGCGACCGCCAGACCGCCCAGGGAGCGTCGAGCTGACCGTCCGGCTTGTCACGCGAGCGTCGGACTGGATTCGGCACCACAGGGCTGCGCAGCGGCTGTACCGTCGCAATCTAGGAATCGGCGGCCGGAGGCGTGAGAATGGGGTTCGTACGCCAGCAAGCAGTCAACTGGCGTCACGAAGTGCCCGGTGCACGTTGGTTCAAGACTGACCTGCAAGTCCACTCCATCGACGATTCACCGAATCGCTCAGTGACCGTGCCTTCCGACCTCGATGTGGCCGAGCCATCGTCGGGGCAGCTTGCGGCATACGCACGACGCTTTCTCGATGCGGCCGTCGCAAACGGAGTTCAAGTGCTCGGGCTCACACCGAATTGCCCGCACTTCGGCTCTAGCGGTGGGCTGAGCGCTGCCTGGCACATCGTGGAGGAATGGAATTGTGGCCTCCACGAGAGCGGAAAGCCCTATCGCGAGCAGATCTTCGCCGTATTCCCGGGTTTCAAGCCGAGGCTGAGCGACGGGCGCGGTGGGCTTGATCTCATCTTCCTCTTCGATCCCGAGATCGGCTGTGAGCGCTACCTGAGCCTGTTCGATCTGCTGATGCAAGGCAGGCATCCGTGGAATGGAACGCAGGTGGCCACCGCGCCGCTAAGTGCGGACGAATCGTTTGATCTGATGCGGGACAACCGACAGCAGGATCTAGACGCTCGCGACGATGCGGCGTGGGACTATCTCGTGTTGGCTCCAGACGTGTTTAGCGAAACCGGGCTTCTCGGTACACCGAGCGAACACGTCGAAAGAGAGGACTTCGACACTCGCGACCTTACCGCTCTTGAACTCCCCAGAAACGCTCTTCAGAAGGAAGCCCTCCAAGGCAAACCCTGGGTCAATGAGTTCGTGTCGGCCAATCGCCTAGCCTTTTTTCACAGCAGTGCTGCACGGTCCCTCGAGGACATCGGCAGCCGTCACGTCTGGGTGAAGATGGCTAGCCCAACCATCGAAGCGCTGCGCCAGGCGTTCATCGCTCATCCGACGCGCCTGTGCCCCGGCCACGAATTGGACGACGCTGGCTCTCTCCGGAATCTCAAGAAGCCGCCGGACGTGATGCAAAACGAACGGCCGTGGCTCAGATCCGTCACGGTGGAAGGCGCAGCATCCTTCTTCGCTTCCCAGAATGACGCTCTTCCGGTGACGTTCGAGTTCAGCCCTGACTTGAACTGCGTCATTGGCGGCAGTATGACCGGGAAGAGCACGCTCCTCGACGGTTTGCGCGTGCACGTCGAAGCACCGCTGCCGCAAGACTCTCAGACCAGAGAGCAGGTCACCGAACGTGCGAAGGAGCGGTTCCTTGCCGGCGCGGCGTCGGTCGAGCTCGACTGTCCGGGCAGTGATCCAACTGCGTTGCCACATGATCGGTGGCCCGCGGTGTTCTACACGCAGGGTGAGCTGAAGAGCCTCGCCCAGGACCCCGCCGCCGTCCAGAACATTCTGGCCCGGCTCGATGCCAGGGAGACCCTCGAGATTGAACATCGCGAGAGCGCTCTGCGCTCGCACGACGAAGAACTCTCCAAGGCTGCCACTCGGCTCGCCGACCTGGACAATGAACTCGCAGAAGCCGAACAGGCGCTCGATCGCAGCTTGCGGGCACGAGAGGAACTGAGGGCGTTCTCTGACGCTGGCATCGAAGAACTAGACGGTGCCGCCTCCTCGGCGACAGCCTGGCGCAGTGTCGCGACGGCGGTCGATGACATCGTGGGCAAGACCGAAGAGCTCATGTCATCCATGAGGTCTCTGGCTCTTCCCGGTACCGACGCCGTTGAGGACACAGCGCTTGAACAACTCGAAGACCAGTGGCTCATGGCGTCAGAAGCCGCAAGCGCATTCTTCAACAGTCTCGCCGAAGCGCAGCACATGGCATCAACGGGTGTGCAAATGCGCGAGTCTCGGCGGGACGAGCTGAGAGTGCAGGTTGAACGAGCACTCGCAGATCAGGGATTCGACGGCGCGCGGATCAACGAGTTTCAGGCGCTCAATGCGCAGGCAGCCCTTCTCGACAGCTATCAGGCGAATTTCGACGATCTTGTCGCTGCATCAGACAAACTGACGTCGACATTTGATCGAGGTTTGAGTTCTAGGAACCAGCTGATTAGCGAGCAACGCCAAGCCTTCGACAGGGTCCTCCATTCTATTGACGAGCGATTTGGCGCCCGCTTCGCAGCACGACGCATCGACAACGGCGGCTCGGAGGCTCTCGAGAAATTCCTGACTGACCTCGGCCAGCGAGGAATCACCCGCTGGTGGAACGACCGAAAGAGCAGCCCCGAGACTTCACCGCAAGAGCTCTTGCAGCATCTCGAAGACGACAATCTCGAAGCCGTAGGCATGACTCGTGCCGTACAACACACCTTCAAGAGTTCCATGACATCCGCCAAGCGTCGTGAGCTAGCGGCGCTTCGCTGTCCAGATCGTTATCGGCTCGAATTCATGGCTGCCGACGAAAACTACCGGCCGCTCGACAAGCTCTCCGGAGGACAACGCGTCAATCTGTTGCTGTCATTGCTGCTTGCGACCACCGACCCCCGTCCGCTCGTGATCGACCAGCCTGAAGATGAACTGGACAACCGTTTCTTGTTCGAAACGCTCCTGCCCGCACTCAACGGCTTGAAGGGGCAGCGCCAAGTAATCGTTGCCACCCACAATGCGAACATCGTCGTCAACGGCGACGCCGATCAGGTCATGCAGCTGGAGGCCGAGGCTGAGCACGGACACGTCGTGTGCGCAGGTGCCATCGAAGACCCAATCGTGCGGAACGCCATCGTCCAGACCGTGGATGGAGGAGACGAGGCGTTCCGCCTTCGCCGACTCAAGTACGGATTCTGAGGCTCTCCATGGAGTGGACGGACATCCTCAACCGGATTGCGGCGGGCGAGGGCGAGTACACCGAATTCAAGCCAAACTTCAAGGACAAGTCGAAGGTAGGCAGAGCAATCTGCGCCTTCGCCAACACGAACGGTGGACTCGTCTTGTTGGGTGTCAGCGATGCGCAGCAGATCATTGGCGTTGACGAAGACGGCGAGCAGCTACAGGAGCGGTTGACCTCGTTTCTGCAGTCCGGCTGTAGCCATCCCGTCAGCGCACGCCTCGGCCAGCACAATGATCCCAACGGTTGGGTCCACTGGATTGAGGTGCCGCGTCAACGGGGATTCGAGCCGATGCGTCACGACGGCCGGGTGTGGGTGCGCCGGGGTCGCAGCAGCGTCGAGCCGTCTCCCACAGAATTGCAGGACCTCTACAACACATTCGGTTACATCCTGACCGAAGAGCGCACGATCGAGGCCGCGACAGCGTCCGAGCTTGACCTCGGGAGCTTCCGGTCGTATCTGGCATCGCTTGGAATCGACACACAAGATGGTCCACAACCAGATGCTGATGACGATTTGCGAAATCGTGGCGTTGTCGCGGAGATCGGCGGAGCGTTGCGGCCAACGTTGTACGGAGTGCTGGCGTTCGGCAGGGATCCGCAGGGCTATCCCCAAACGCGCAGTTTCTTTGTCGAGTGCGTGGCGTACAGCGGAAACGATCGCGCCGATCGGGTGCTGCAGTCTGCCGAGGCCAAGGGCCGCTTGGGGGAACAGGTTGAGCGTGCCGTGGGGTGGTTTGCCGGGCTAGGCAAATTCGAGACCTACCGCGGTTTACGGCGACATGATGAGAGATTGCTTCCGCTCACCGCCTTGCGCGAAGCGTTGGTGAATGCAGTAGCGCACCGCGACTACGCGATCACAGGCTCGAAAATCCTGCTTGAGGTACTCGCTGATCGCGTCGAGCTGACCAGTCCGGGCTCGCTGCCGAATCACATGACTTCGGACAGCGTACGTGCAGGTGGTCGCGCCCGGTCTCGAAATGAGTCGATGGCGAACTTGATGCTCGCACTCGGCTACATGGAGCGACGCGGTCGAGGTTGGCCGATCATGCGTCAAGCGATGCTTGAATTCAATAGATCAGAACCTGAGATCGAACACGATCCGGACGGAAAGTTCGTACGCGTTCGATTCTCGATCGACCGCTAGAACGCCTAGCAAACACTCAAAGCAGCCCGGCTTCGATATCAGGACCTGAAGCGCTTCGTCGGCATGTGCGGGCCGATGTAGCCCACGTGCACCTTCCCGGTCGGCCCTCGCGTGTCGTCGTGGAAGTAGAGCCGCGGCGCCATCGACCCGTTCGCCAGCTTCAGGTGCGACTGCATCACGGTCCGGCCTGAGGGGTCGACGCCCTTCGACACCGGCAGCATGCGGTGCTGGCGCAGCTCGGGGCGTCGCATCACCTCTTCGGATTCGTTCATGGCCAGTTTCTTGGCGTTCGCGAACCAAGCACGCTCGTGCTTGCTGCGGGCGCACCAGTCGCGGAAGTCGCCGAAGTCGTCTCCCTTGTGCGCGTACACCTCGAGGGCGAGCAGGCCGTCGAACACGCTGCGAGCCCACGACCTGGACTCGATGGCACTGTCGAGGTCGGCGATGCGGTGTTCCGCCTCGGGCGGGATCTCCACCTTGCGCAGGTTGATCCGCGCGAGCGAGAGAGCTTGGCGGATGGAGGTCACCTGCGGGTACTTGGTGTGGGAGGGATCGGCATCGGAGACCGCTGTGGTCTCAGACGACATCAGGGCCCTGACGGTCTGATCACGCGACTCCTCCAGCAGCTGGTGGAGCTGTTCCACACGCTGCTGGGCCATCTCGAGTTCTTCGAGCACGTCGTAGAGCTGCTCGGATTGCTCGTCGCGCTCGGCCCGGGCGGCGGTTCGCTCCTCGCGGGCTTGGTAGAGCGCGGCCCAGACCGCCTCCACCTCGGTCTCGAGGGCTTCGGCCCGCTCGGCCGCGTCGGTGTCGGGCGATGGCTCGTACCGCTCGCGGCGGTCACCCAGCAGCTGGCGGGAACGGCGGTAGAGCTCGGGCGGTTCGCGGTCGACGAGCATGGACTGGAGCAGTCGGCCGAACCAGCGACCCGTCTCGTCGGGCTCGCTTCGCACGAACTCCGCAGCGAGCGTCCGGTGACGGTGCGGCTCGTGCTCGCCGGGCAGGTACAGCCGAGCCTCGCCGGGCTGCACGTCAAGCTCGGGTCCCATCGCCACCTGGAAGGGATTGATCGTCTGCGCCGGCAGTACGTAGACACGGGCCAGACCTGCCAGTTGGCGGGCCGTGGCACGAGCGCGGTCCATCGTGGGACCCGGCCCGTCGAGGTAGTCATGCGCCAGCACGACGTACGGCATCACCCGGTTTGCGCCGCGCAACGCGTTTGCGAGCGGCACGACCGCCTGGCGTGTCGGTTCGACCGCAAGCGGGCGGGTGCCCAGCCGTTCCGTTGCCATGCGGGGCCGACCACCGCCGCGTTCGGCGTCATCCAGCAGCGTGCACACGAGGTCCTGCACCTCGCCGACGCTGGCGGCCGCGGCCTGCTCGTGAGGAATCTCCACATCGACCCACACCCAGCCGTCGGTGCCGTTGGTCAGCACGCGCAGGACGACCACCGATGAACTCGACGGTCCCTGCTGGTCCAGCTCCAGCAGCGTCTCGGAGACACCGCCATGCGCAGCGGTCTCGCGGCGCAGGTTCACCCTCACCTCATCGGTGGCGGCCTCGCCGCCGAGCCCGTTCGAGGGCTCGTCGGGCGTCGGCTCGCCTGGCGCAGGCGTTTCGGCGCTCGCACCGGCGTCGCCGCCGAGCTGCGGGTGGAGCGTCCGAGCCCATGCTCGAAACGTGCGCGCAGCTAGCTCGTGCAGACCTGGGCGGTCGTCATTCCACATCGCCCGGTACACCACCGGAGTCGCAGTGGGCCGCATCTGGGCGGAGCTCACGGGGCTGCCTCGGATACGGGGCCTGGGGCTGGTGCCACCACGCCGACGTGCGATCTCGCCGGTGGGACCGGAACGCCGCTGCGGGCATCCTCGGTCGTCACAGCTAGCCCTGTTCGTAGACGGGTGTGATGAGGGCGCGGGCCAGCGTCGTGCCGAACATGTTGAAGCCGCAGATCGCGGGCGAGACGCTCTCGTCGATCGGCAGCGCCTCAACGCTCAGCGCGTGCACGGCGAACATGTAGCGGTGCGGGCCGTGTCCCGCAGGCGGCGCAGAGCCCAGGTAGCCGGACAGTCCGGCATCGTTGCGAAGCTGCTTGGCGCCCTCGGGCAGCCCGCTGCCTTCTGTATCGCCGGCACCGGAGGCCAGCTCGGTGCACGACGCCGCAATGTCGTACACCACCCAGTGCCAGAACCCGCTGCCGGTCGGCGCGTCGGGGTCGAAGCAGGTCACGGCGTAGCTCTGGGTCCCGTCGGGCGCTCCGGACCACGCCAGGTGCGGCGATCGATCTTCGCCGCCGGCACCGAAGATGCCCGAGACCTGCGGCATCGGCAGCATCTGACCATCCGCTACGTCGTCGCTTCGCACCTCGAACGACGCAACTGCGGGAAGGAAGTCATAGGGACTGGGAGGCTGTGGCATCACAGGCACCTTTCTGTTCGCTGCTCGGACAGTTGACACTATTCGTTGCGCTGCGCTAGACAAGCGGCGTGTTCACCGCCCGGAGTGCGCACTCCGGGCTGCACATCACACAACCCAAACTGACAGACCAAGGACCGGCCCGCTTCTACGGGCCGGTCTTTGGGTTGCACAGCCGGTTGCACAGCGTGGCCGGCTAGCTGCTGCTCGCTCGGCCGATCCGCCGGGTCTCGATGATGCGCGCCGCCGGTGTATGAACAGATCCTGCAATCGCTTGCAGGATGAGGGCAGACTGGCAACCGCCAGCGAGGCACCACACCATCGGATGACTGGAGACGGCGCAATGGCTCACAGCCCGACATCCGCCCGCCGCACGCCGTCGCCGTGGTGGACAGATGCCGTGGGCTACCAGGTGTACCTGCGATCCTTCGCCGACTCGAACGACGACGGCGTCGGCGACCTGGCAGGCCTGCGGTCCAAGCTCGACTACCTGAACGCCCTCGGCGTCGACTTCGTCTGGGTGACGCCCTTCTACCCGACGCCCGGACATGACTGGGGCTATGACGTCGCCGACTACTGCGACATCGACCCGCTGTTCGGCGATCTGACCACCTTCGACGCGCTGGTGGCCGATGCCGCCGACCGCGGCATGCGCGTCGTGACCGACCTGGTGCCCAACCACACGAGCAGCGATCACCGCTGGTTCCAAGCGGCGCTGGGCAACGCCGGCAGCGCTGAGCGGGCTCGTTACCGCGACTACTACATCTGGCGCGACCCCGCCCCCGACGGCGGGCCGCCGAACAACTGGGTCGGCTACTTCGGCGGTCCGGCGTGGACGCTGGAGCCCGAGTCCGGCCAGTACTACCTGCACCTGTTCCTGCCGTCACAGCCTGACCTGAACTGGCGCAACCCCGCCGTGGCCGACGAGTGGGACCAGATCCTGCGGTTCTGGCTGGACCGCGGCGTCGCCGGCTTCCGGGTCGACGTAGCCGGCGGTCTGGTCAAGGACGCTGCGCTGCGCTCGAATCCGCAGCTGCTGCCCATCCCTCCCCGAGCATCCCGCTGGGAGCAGTGGGACTGCTTCGAGCATCTCTATGACGTCTTCCAGCCCGAGAGCCAGGACGTGTTCCGTCGATGGCGGAAGATCTGCGACTCCTACGGGGCGTTCCTGCACGGCGAGACGTACCACCTCGACCCGCGGGGCATGGACGACCTGCTGCCGCTCGACGGCATGCACGGCGGCGACTGGTTCGCGCCGAGGCACATCGACTGGGAACCCGACGAGATCCGCAGAACGCTCCGCGGCCCGTCGAGCGCGTTGGCCGGCCGCCTGCTGTGGGCAATGAGCAGCCACGACATGCCCCGGGCGCCGACCCGCTTCGCGTCGGACCCCGACGCTGACCGCGGTGCAGGTGCCTCGCAGCACTGGGGCGCTGCGCGCACCCTCGCCTTCAACGTGCTCGCCGCCTTCCTGCCCGGCACCCTGGTGCTGTACCAGGGCGAAGAACTCGGGCTGGCCGACGGCGAAGTGGCCGCCGAGGACAAGCTGGATCCCGTCGGTCCGGACAACGACGTGAGCGCCGGGCGAGACGGCTGCCGCACACCCATGCCGTGGGGCGACGGCCCCCACAACGGCTTCTCAGCGGCCGAGCCGTGGCTGCGCTCGGCTGAGCGCCCCGTGGGCGAGACGGCTGCGGCGCAGTCCCAGGACGAGCGGTCGTGGCTGGGGGCGTACCGGACGCTGCTGGACGTGCAGCAGCGCGTGCGGCCGGCACTGTCGAACGGGACCGTCGGCGACAGCGCGCAGGTGGAGTGGACCGACGGCGGCGACGGACCGATCATCTCGTACCGGCGGGGCGGCCTCATGGTGGCGGCCAATGTCGGCGACACGGCGTGCGAGGTGCCATTCGAGGACGGTGCCACGCTGCTCTACGACTCGGCGACCGCCTGCCGTCACCCGGGCGATTCCCGAACGGCCGCATCGGCACAGGACAGGCCCGGCGGAATTCACCTGTTGCCTCCCGCGAGCGCAGCGGTATGGCGGATCTAGGCGAGGCATCGCTCGCCGGCAGGCCTGTGGCGCAAGCAGCCGACGCCGGTTCCCCGGCCCGCATCGGCGATGTCGCACGGGCGGCGGAGGTATCGACCGCAACCGTCAGCCGTGCGCTTCGCGGCCTGCCGCACGTGGCGACCGCAACACGGCAGCGAGTGCTCGCTGTGGCGGCCGAGCTCGACTACCGGCCCAACCTGCCCGCCGCACGGCTGGCCGCCGGAACCACGAACACGATTGCGGTGGCGGTGCCAGACCCGGCTGCCTGGTTCAACGCCACGATGGTGGGCGCGCTGGGCCGCGAGATGACCGCCGCCGGGTACGACCTGCTGCTGTCAGGCGTTGCAAGCCTCGACGAGCGGCAGCGCTTCATCGAGTTGAACGGCGTGAGGTCGGGGCGGAGCGATGCAGTGGTGCTCGTCGACGTCGCTCTCGACGAGGCGGCTGCGGAAGCCTTCGTCGCCCAGGGCGGGCGCGCCGTGAGCGTCGGCTTTCGTACGAAGGCGCTGAGCTCGGTGACGATCGACAATGTGGCCGTCGGCAGCGACGCCACCCAGCTCCTGCTCCGGCACGGGCACCGACGCATCGGCCTGCTCAGCCTCGACAGCGGCGACTCGCTGAACTTCAGCATCCCCGCTCATCGAGCCCAGGGCTACGAACAG
>JAJEIW010000017.1 GCA_022828045.1 Acidimicrobiia bacterium
GTGCACGACAACCAGTGCCTCGGCTACGGCATCGACTGGCTGCGGCGGGCCGGCATGCCCACGCTGGGCACGATCCATCACCCGATCACGGTGGACCGGCGGCTCGAGATCGCCCATGCGCCGAACCGCGGCAAGCGCCTCGCCATGCGGCGCTTCTACGCCTTCACCCGCATGCAGAAGCGCGTGGCGCGCCGCCTCGACCGGATCGTGACCGTGTCCACCAACAGCTTCGACGACATCGTGACCGACCTCGGCGTGGATCCCGCCCGCCTGAACATCGTGACGGTCGGCGTCGACCCGGCCCAGTTCCGGCCCCTGCCGCAGGTGACGCCCGTGCCGGGTCGGCTCATGACCACCGCCAGCGCCGACGTTGCCATGAAGGGCCTCGCCTACCTGCTCGAAGCGCTGGCCAAGCTGCGCACCGAGGACCCGTCGCTGCATCTCGTGGTGATCGGGCGTCCCAAGGACGACTCGGCAGCAAGCCGGCTCATCGATCGGCTCGACCTGGCCGGCAGCGTCGAGTTCGTGAGCGGCGTGCCCGACGAGCGCATCGTGGAGCTCTACAACGAGGCCGAGCTGGCCGTGGTGCCGTCGCTGTACGAAGGCTTCTCGCTGCCTGCCGTCGAGGCGATGTCGTGCGGCGTGCCGCTGGTGGCGACCACCGGGGGCGCTCTGCCCGAGGTCACCGGCGCCGACGGCGAGACCTGCCTGCAGGTGCCTCCCGGCGACTCGGAGGCGCTCGCGGCCCGCATCGGCTGGGCGCTCGCTCAGCCCGATCTGCGGGCAACCGTGGGAGCCGCTGGACGGGCGCGGGTGAAGGCGAACTATTCGTGGGCTGCCACGGCTCGCAAGACCGTCGAGCAGTACCGAGCGCTGCTGGCCGACGCCCCAGCGCCGCCGCCGCGCCGGCGCGACTTCCAGAGGCTGAGCCGGCAGGCGAAGCCGCGGCCCGAGCGGCCCGTGAGCGCAGCGAACAAGAGCGGGGAATAGCACGTGTCGCAACGAGAAGGTTCACCAGTCCGCGCACATTCCCTCATGCTCGCCGATCACTGATGCTCACTGTCGACTACGAGCGTCTCGGCGCCGTTCGCGGTGACCGGGTGCTGGACCTGGGCTGCGGCGCGGGCCGTCACGCCTTCGAGAGCGCCCGGCGTGGCTGCGTCACCGTGGCGTCGGACCGCGATCCCGATGAGCTGCGCGCCGTCACCGACATGTTCGCGGCCATGGATGGCGCCGGCGAGATCGACTCGCCGGTCGGCCAGCAGCTCGGCCACGCGGTCGTGGCCGATGCCACCGCCTTGCCGTACCCCGACGCCAGCTTCGACCGGATCATCGCTGCAGAAGTGCTCGAGCACATCACCGACGACGAGCGGGCCATCGCGGAGCTGGCACGGGTGCTGCGGCCCGGCGGCACGATCGCGGCGACGGTTCCGGCGCAAGCCGCTGAACGGGTCTGCTGGGCGCTGTCGGCCGACTACCACGCACCCGCGGTGCCCGACGGCCATGTGCGCATCTACCGCTCCGGAGAACTGCGGGCGAAGCTGGCAGCGGCCGGGCTGTCTGTCTCCGACAGTCACGGCGCGCACGGCCTGCACACGCCCTATTGGTGGCTGCGCTGCCTGGTCGGGCCGCGCAACGACCAGCATCCGCTGGTGCGGGCCTACCACCGGCTGCTGGTGTGGGACATGACCGAGGCACCGCCGCTGACGCGCGGGCTCGACCGCCTGCTCAACGCCGTGCTGCCCAAATCGACGGTGCTGTACGCCTGCAAGGCCGCCGAGCGCGCCGGCGAGAGCACTGAGGCAGAACCGGTGGGAGCAGCACGTGCAGCCTGAGTTTGTGCCCCCAAGGCTGGCTGCGGCTTCCGACGCTGGCCAGGACCGTCTCCCACGGCTCGCCGCCGCGCCCGAGGTCGGGCGAGCCCGACTCACGCAGCCCGCAGCCGACACCCCGCCGCTGCTGTCACCGGACCAGGTTGCGGCCACAGCCGATGCCATCGAGGCCTGCCAGCAGCCCGACGGCCTCATCCTGTGGTTCGACGGCGGGCACGCCGATCCGTGGAATCACGTCGAGACGGCCATGGCGCTCGCGTCGGCGGGGCGCCACCGAGCGGCCGAGGACGCGTACGGCTGGCTGCAGGCGAACCAGCACGACGCCGGCAGCTGGCACAACTACTACACCGCGCTGGGCATCAAGGATTTCAAGGTCGATACGAACTGCTGCGCCTATGTCGCGGTGGGCGTCTGGCACCACTGGCTTGCCACGGGCGACCAGGGCTTCGTCGAGTCGATGTGGCCGACCGCGGCACGGGCACTCGACTTCGTGGTGGGCCTGCGCACCGCCAGCGGGCACATCCCCTGGGCGGTGCACGCCAACGGCACACCGTGGCCGTACGCGCTGCTGACCGGGTCGTCGTCGATCTGCCAGTCCCTGCGGTGCGGGCTGGCGCTGGCCGAGCTGACCGGTCACGAGCGCCCCGCATGGGCGCGCACCCTGGCCCGCACCACGCACCAGATCCGCCACCGGCCCGACGGCTTCGAGCCCAAGGACCGCTGGGCGATGGACTGGTACTACCCGGTGCTGTGCGGCGCACTCGACGGCGCTCAGGCCCGAGCCCATCTTGCCGCCGGAGCGCCCAAGTTCCTGCTCGGCGAGCACGGCGTGCGCTGCGTGGCCGACCAGCCGTGGGTGACTGCAGCGGAGACCTGCGAGTGCGCGCTCGCCTACCTGCGCACCGGAGATGCGACAGCGGCCCGCCGGCTCATCGAGGCCACCCGGGCGCTGCGTGCCGACGGCGGCAGCTACTACACCGGCTGGGTGGTGCCCCAAGCCAAGACCTTCCCCGGCGGGGAACGCTCCAGCTACACCGCCGCCGCCGTGCTGCTGGCGACCGACGCCGTCGACCACCGCAGCAGCGCCGCCGGTGCGCTCACGACGACGCCGGGCGGCTGACCGGTCTGGCCAGAGGCCGCGGCCCGACCGGCCCGAACACGGCGCAGACAGCAGCGGACGGCACGGGTCGCGCCGGCCAGGCTCACCCGTTGGGGGATCTGCGCAGCACGCGCAGACTGCCCTGTGCGTCGTGCTCGATGTAGCCGTCGTCGAGGGCTCGCAGCCAGATCTCATAGGGGGGCCGTCCGCCGTCGGCGGGATCGGGGAACACGTCGTGGATGGCAAGCAGCCCACCCGGCATCACCTTGGGCGCCCAAGCCTCGTAATCGGCATGGGCCGGCGCATCGCCGTGTCCTCCGTCGATGAACACCAGGGCAGCGCTCGACCAGTGCGCCGCGACCGTGACCGAGTCGCCCACGATTGCTACGACCGCTTCTTCGAGGCCGGCGTCGATGAGGGTCTGGCGCAGGACCGGCAGCGAATCCATGCGGCCGGTGCTGGGGTCGACCAGCTCAGCGTCGTGATGCTCCCAGCCGGCCTGCATCTCCTCGGAACCACGGTGGTGGTCGATGGTGAACAGCACCCCGCCGACCTCCGCCGCAGCAGCACCCAGGTACACCGCGGACTTGCCGCAGTACGAGCCGATCTCCACCAATGGCCCCAGCGAGGCCGCCTCGGCGGCGGCCCGGTACAGCGCCACGCCCTCGTCGTGGGGCATGAAGCCCTTCACCTGCTGGGCCAGCTCCGCCAGTTCGGGGTTCATCGCCGTCGAGAGGCTGAGCCCCGCACATCGGCAGGGGCCTCGGGCCGGGCGAACAGCACCCGATCCAGCAGGATGAACTTCCCCGCCCACAGCACTCCGAAGCCGATGAGGTTCGCCGCCGAGACGGCCACGGTGGACTGCCACCATCGGTCGGCCAGCGCCACTGCCAGCGACGAGATGCCGAGCCCGGCGAGGCTGTAGGCCCAGAAGGGCAGGATCTCGCCGGTGAGCGAGTGGCGGTCGGTGCGAGACCACACCCAGCGCCGGTTGGCGTAGTAGGCGGGCCCGGCAGCGACGCACACCGCCACCACGTTGGCCGCCACCGCCGGCCAGCCCAGCACCGCATAGGCCACCACCAGCACCGACTGGGTCACCACCACCGTGCCGGCTGAGACGGTGCTGTAGCCGACCAGCCGCCCGAAGAGCCCCCACCTCATCGCCCGCGCCTCACTGCGTCGATCTCATTGGGGCGATCTCAGTGCGCCCGGATGTCAGGGCGCGAGGGGTTCTGGCGAGGTGTCGCAGGCGCAACGCGGCTGTCACTGCTCCGCTGGGGCGTTGGGCCGATAGAAGACCACCAGCAGCAGGACCGTCGACACCAGCCCGCCGGCGATGGCGACAGCGAACCAGGCCGGTCCGCTCCAGTCGAGGCCTATCGCGTTGTCGACAGACCAGTCGCCGGGACCGGTCGCCGCCACGGCGGCCGCGGCCACCGCCAGCACGAACACGTACTCCCATCCCTCGCGGATGATGAAGAAGCCGTTCTTGCGATGGCCGACCCACCCGGCAGTCGACATCACGCCGATGAACGCCATCGCGGACAGGGGCGTCAGCAGCCCGAGCGCCAGGCCGATGCCGGCGCCGATCTCGGTGAGGGCGGCGAGGTAGGCGTGCAGCAGGCCCGGTCGCAGGCCTTCGGAGGCGAACCAGTTGCCGACGCCCCCGATGCCGCCGCGGAACTTGGCGATGCCGTGGAGCGCCAGGGTGACGCCGACGATGACTCGCAGCACGAGCAGGCCCAGGTTGATGCTGTCGGGATCCATGGCTCTGGGGCCTCCTCAAGGGTGTCGCTGCCGTGCGCGGAGACGCTCGCGCTCACACCGTACCTACAGGTCGAGCCGGTAGACGTTGGTGTTCCGCTGGTTGAAGCCGAGCCGGGCGTACAGGCGGTTGGCGGCCTCCCGGTCGGGTCGAGAGGTCAGGTCGACCGTGCGGGCGCCGGCATGCCGGGCGATCTCGATGGCGTGCCAGTTGAGCGCGGCGCCGATGCCGCGGCCTCTGGCCGACTCGTCCACCACCACGTCTTCGATCCAGGCACGCAGCCCGCTGGCCAGCGGGAAGAGCACCAAGATCATCGCGCCGACGATCTCGCCGGGCGCCTCGTCTGATCCCGCGGCCGACGACTGGCCCGCAGCGGTGCGGGCGATCAGCAGCGTGTTGGCGGGGTGGCCGACGATGCGCTCCAACGCCGCTTCATCGGGCGGTGGCGAGCTGGACAGCTGCGGGTGCAGCCGCGCGAATGCGCCCGCCAGCGCCTCGTCGACAACGTCGCACACCTCGATGCGAACACCGGCTTGCGGGACAGCCGGCGACGCGGCAGCTTCAGCCACGGTCCGCATCGTAGGTGCATCTGGTCCCGGCAGGGTCGGCGCGCAGCAGGGCGCGGATAGCCTCCCGGCCGTGGGCCATATGGAGTGGTTCGAGCACCCCGAACCAGGCAGCGACGCCGTTCTCATCGCAGCGTTCTCAGGCTGGAACGACGCCGGCGATGCCGCCACCGAGTCGGCCAAGTACCTGCGGCGGCGCTTTCGCTGCCATCCCGTCGCCCAGATCGACCCGGAGTTCTTCTACGACTTCGCCTCGGTGAGGCCGAGCGTGCACGTCGTCGACGGCGAGCGGGAGATCGACTGGCCGACGCCAGACGTTCGAGTCGGCGAGGCCGACGACGGCCGGTCGGTGATCACCGTGCTGGGCGTCGAGCCCCGGCTGCGCTGGCGCACGTTCTGCGACGTGATCATCGAGATGGCCGAGACGCTGGGCGTCTCCACGGTGGTGACGCTGGGTGCGCTGCTCACCGACACCCATCACAATGCTCCGGTCAACGTGGTGGGGGCTTCCAACAATGCGGCGCTGAATCTCACGATGGGCCTGCGCCAGTCCACTTATGAAGGGCCGACCGGCATCATCGGCGTGCTCAACGACGCCTGCCACCGGGCCGGCTTCGCGAGCGTGTCGTTCTGGGCCACCGTCCCCACCTACGTGCACAACTACCCCTCGCCGAAGGCCGCCTTGGCGCTCGCCGAGCGGGTGGGGCAGTTCATGGGCGTGACGCTGGGCGAGTCGGAGCTGCACAGTGCCGCCGCCAACTACGGCCGCCAGATCGACGAGCTGGTCGCCGGCGACGACACGCTCGCCCAGTACGCGCAGCAGATTCTCGAAGAGTCCGCCGCCGAAGCCGTCGAGGACTTCAGCGAGATGGTCGAGAACCCCGACGGCCTCATCGACGAGTTGGAGCAGTTCCTGCGTCAGCAGGAACCAGACTGATCAGCTGCGTCAGCAGGAACCAGACTGATCAGTTTGCGTCAGCAAGAACCAGACTGATCGTCCGCGCAGAAATTCACGAGAGTTGCTGAGATGCATCGCGCTAGCGTCCGACGCGACACAGCGCTTCCGCAACTCACGAATCTGCCAACTGTGGGGGCGCTGCGTCCTGCGCGGGTGCCAGACAGCAGCGCAGCACCCCCCGCGAACCCACGAGATGAAGATCTCTGCCAACTGCGCACGGGGGTACTGCGTCACTTCGGACTGTAACCGGGTGCTGCGGCAACCGGCAAGGGAATTGCGCTAGGCGAGGGCGTTGCGCAGGGCCAGCTCTACCTCTCGCTGGTGCGCCTCGTCGATGACCGGCCCGTCGGGGCCGACCACGTAGAACGAGTCGACCACTTCGTTCGCCAGCGTCTGGATCTTGGCCGAGCGGATGTCGAGGCCCATCTCGGCCAGCACCCGGGTGACCTTGTAGAGCACGCCGATGTGGTCCTCGGTGCGGACCTCCACGATCGTGGCCCCGGTGGCCGACTCGGCATCGAACGTGATGCTCGTGGCGGCCCGTGTCGCCGACAGCGCCCGGCGGCGCCGGTACACCCGCGCCCGCTCGGCGATGCGTGCCTCCAGCGCCAGGTGCCCTCGCAGCGATCGACGCACGTCGAAGGTGACCCGGTCCCAGTCCACCGGCGTGTCGGGCGGCACGATCCGGAACGGTGACACCGCCATGCCCGCCGGGCTCGAATAGGCGTCGGCCTGCAGCACGTCGAGCCCTCGCAGCGCCAGCACGCCAGCGGCTCGGCTGAACAGGCCCCGCTCGTCGGGCGCCACCACAGTCAGCACATCGTCGTCCACACGCAGTGCTGTCTCGCCTGCCGCCATCAGCTCCACGACCTCTTCGGTGAGCAGGCGGCGGTGGCCCGGCGATGCCTGGTCCGCGCCGCTCATGTGCTCGGTGGTCATCTCGACCAAGGCGGTCACCAAGTTCGACGTCCACTC
>JAJEIW010000057.1 GCA_022828045.1 Acidimicrobiia bacterium
GGGCGGCGATCTCGGTCGGCCGCAGCCCCTGGTTGGCCAAGCGCATCGTCTGGTCGTGCATCCAGCGGTAGAGGTCGCGCTGCATCGACAGGAAGCTCCGCACGTCGGCGTTGCCGAACCGGGGCCAATGGTGGCTGGCGAACATGACGTCGGTGTCGTCGCCCCACAGTGCGAGCGCCTCGCCGATGTACTTGCTCCATGCCAGCGCGTCCCGGGTCTGCGCACCCCGGATCGGGTAGAGGTTGTGCATCGTGTGCGTGCAGTTCTCGGCCATGCACAGCAGGTTCTTGTCGGGGAAGAAGAAGTTCATCTCCGCCGGCGCTTCGGCATCTGGCGTGTTCTGGAACACGATCCGGATACCGCTGAGCTCGCGCTCCTCCCCAGTGCGGGTGATGACGTCGGTGGGCGCCAGCAGGTCCGATCGGGCGAGACCCATCGCCGAGCCCAGGCCGCAGTCGACGTGACCCAACGGCCCAGGCGGCAGCAGCGGTCCGAACTGGTACGCCGCCCGCCTGCCCATGATCGGCCCGGCGATGACGAACTCGCTGACCACCTCTTCGAGGAACCCGTCCGGCGCAACGATCTCCACGTCGCCGCTGGCCACAGCTTCGGCATCTGTCACGCCGAGCACGCCGCCGAAATGGTCTGCGTGAGAATGCGTGTAGATGATCGCCCGCACCGGCCGCTCACCCAGCGTGCGATTGGCGAGATCCAGCGCTGCCGCCGCCGAGGGCCGGGTGGTGAGGGGATCGATGATCAGCCAGCCGTCGGAGCCCGCCAGGAACGTGATGTTGGCAATGTCGTAGCCACGTACCTGCCAGACGCCGTCGGCCACCTCGAACAGTCCGTGATGGACGTTGAGCCGTGCCTGCCTCCACAGGCTCGGGTGCACTGACGCGGGCGGCTCGGCTGATTCGTCGACGAAGGCGTGCCGCGCCACGTCGAACACGACGTGGTCGCCCATCATGACGCGACCGTCGGGGATCTGGGCGATCAGGCCACGAGAAGCCCGCTCGAAGTCGCCCGGGTCATCGAAGGACACCACCGCTGCGCTGTTGGCAGCGATCGTGACGTCCGACGGCGTCTTGGGGTCCACGGCGTCAATCTCGCCAGCAGCCATGCCGATGCTCGCTTCCTGCGACTCGCGGCCGGAGTCCGACGACTCAACCGGCGGCGGGGAAGCGGATCGGCAGGTAGCGAGGACCGCGCACCTGCCCGCCGGCCCAGGTGACCTCGTCGGGCTCGCTCACCTCGAAATCGGGAATCCGCCGGAACCAGGTCCGCAGTGCGATGTCCATCTCGAGCCGGGCCAGGTTGGACCCGGCGCAGCGGTGGATGCCCGCGCCGAATGCGACGTGCCGGTTGTGGGGACGGTCCAGGATCACCTCGTCGGGGCGGTCGAACACCTCGGGGTCACGGTTCGCGCCGGGGAAGTTCATCAGCACCTTGCTGCCTGCGGGGATCGTGACGCCGCCGTAGGACACGTCTTCGGTGGCACGGCGCCCCATGGTGACCGGGGCATAGAAGCGCAGCAGCTCTTCGATGGCCGTCGGCCACAGCTCCGGTTCGGCCACCATGCGCTCGCGATCGGCGGGGTGCGTGCCGAAGTGCCACAGCGCCGAGCCGATCGAGCTCCAAGTGGTGTCGATGCCCGCGATGAGCTGCAGGTTGAGCATGCCTACCACCATGACCGGATCGATCGGATTGCCCTGGTCGTCCGTCCCGGCGAGCAGCGCCGAGACGAACCCGTCGTCGGGCTCAGCCCGCTTCTCCTCGACGACCTCGTAGAAGAACCCCCGGATCACCTTGCGGTACTTGATGCGGAGCTGGGGATCGGTCAGCCCCAGCTCCAGCAGGCAGCGCACCCAGTGCGTGAACTCTTCCACTCGGCTCTCGTCGATTCCCAGCAGGTGGGCGATGACCCGCGGCGGGATCTGCTGGGCGTACTGACCGGCGCCATCGGCCTTGCCGGCATCGATGAAGTCGTCGATCAGGCGATCCGCGAGTTCTTGGGTGTAGTCGCGGTGCGCCTCGACGGCCTTGGGCGAGAAATGCGGCAGCAGCAGCCGGCGGGTCCAGCCGTGGATGGGCGGGTCTTCCGAGATCGGTGCGGCGTTGGTGCCGTACTTCTCGAACGTCGGGTCCGACAGAAGATCCTCGATCACTTCCGGCGGCGGGGAGGTCACCAAGGGGTCGCTGCTCGACAGCTCGGGCACCATCTTGGACATCGCCTGCACGTCCTCATAGCGGGTCGGCAGGAACGAGCCGCCCCAGCGCTCCGTGTGAGCGATGGGGCAACGGCCTCGCAGCTCCTCCCACACCGGCGCGGGATCGCGTACGTAGCCGGGGTCGAAGATGTCGTAGTCGGTCTCCCAGTCTTCGACGGGGGCGGTGTCGGTCATCGGGGGCTCCTTTTTCGGGTGCGGATTCAGTTCTTCGGGAGGTTTCTGAAGGGGGCCTCGGGTGTCACGAGCTTGGATACTCCTCGAAGTTCAGCAGCCTCGCGAGCACGCCCGCAGCGTATTGCTCGAGATCTTCCAGTCTGCGACCCAGCGCAGCCCCGAATAGCGGTTCGAACAGAGACCAGGCGAGCTGCGCGGCCGCGACGATGAGATAGCGACAGCGCTCGGACGGCCCGGGCTCGCCGTGACGCCTGCGATGGCGGGCGAGCAGGGCGCTCACCACGGGGAAATGGTCGTCCGCGAGCGACAGTTTGGCATCGAGAGCAACCCGGGTCAGCGCACGAACGTAACCAGGGTGAGCTCGCATCGAGAAGAAATCCGGCATCGAATCCGGGCCTGACTCGGCCGCATAGAACTCGTCGCGAATCTGGCGTGACGCATGTTCGAGCACTTCGGCGGCCGAGCCGAAGTAGTGGTGGATCAGCCCGTAATTCACGCCCGCCCGGGCGGCCAGCTGGCGTCCGGAGATAGCCGCTGGGGTCCGATCGGCCAGCAGTTCCACGCCTGCGGCTACCAGGCGCGCTTCGACCTCGGCGCGGCCCCGCTCCGCGGTGAGCGAGGCTGGGCGTGACCCGCGAGCCCGCACCGGCCGCGGCGCGATGTCGCTTCCGGCGAACGGACCTCGGCCCGCATGCAGGCGCTCGATCATCGTCACCAGCTCGCGATCGACGAGGTCTGTGTGGTCGTCCAGCGCAGCGGAACGCGTCAGCGCCGTCCGGTGGATGCACACGCCGAGCTGCATCGAGCACGACAGCGCCACCAGCGTGGCCAGAGCGGTGGGATCCAGTTCTGGGCGGAGGATCTGCAGGCCGCCGGAGTATCGCTGGACGACGGGGTTCTGGGGCCGCAGCGTCAGCGCAGCCTGGTCGAGCTGGATGTTGGCCAAGACACGCACGAACGACTCGTGGCGCACAGCCACGCCCGGTGTGGGCACCAGGGCGCCGGGCGGGAAGGCATCGTCGAGGTAGGCGTCTCCCAGCCGGTCGAGCACTTGGCGGCAGAGTTCGCGCTTGGAGCCGAAGTGGCGGTGGATCTGCGCGTAGTTGACGCCCGCGGCTGCTGCGATGCGACGGCCAGAGACCGCCGAAGGGGGCTCTTGGGTGAGCAGTTCGGTGGTTGCATCGAGCAGTGCCGTTGCGGGGTGCGGTCCCGCCGCGTCGACCGGCGCCGCGTCGAGTGCAGCCACATGGCTAATCTAGGCGAGCAGGGCGACGGCGCCGCGCCCAGCGAGCCGCGAAGGGGAACGAGCATGCGTATCAACGCCGTGCAGCCGAAGGACTACAACCGCATCCGGGTCGAGCCGCTGACCGGCACGATCGGCGCCGAGATCCCCGATGTCGACCTGCGCGAGCTCGACGACGAGCTGATCGCCGAACTGCACGATGCCTGGATGGACCACAAGGTGCTGTTCTTCCGCGACCAAGACCTGACCCAAGCCCAGCATGTGGCCTACGGGAGGGCATACGGCGAGCTGGAGGTCCATCCCTTCACGCGCAATGTCAACGAGCACCCCGAGATCATCGTGCTCGAATCCACAGCCGAGAAGTTCCAGGCCGCCGAGACCTGGCACTCCGACGTCACCTTCCGCGAGTGCCCCCCGCTGGGCTCGGTGCTGTTCGGCCGCCTCGTCCCGCCGCACGGCGGCGACACGTGCTGGGCCAACATGGAGCTCGCCTACGAGCAGCTGCCGGACGAAGTCAAGGAGCAGATCGACGGGCGCTACGCCATCCATTCCTACGTGAAGGCATTCGGCAGGTTCATGAGCGAGGCCGAGCGGGCCGAGACGGCCGAGCGGTTCCCCGACCAGAAGCACCCGATCGTGCGCACGCACCCGGTGACCGGCCGCAAGAGCCTCTATGTGAACCGGACGTTCACCCTCACCATCGACGGGATGTCGCCCGACGAGAGTCGTGACCTTCGGTATCTGCTCTACGACCAGGCCAGCACGCCGGAGTTCCAATGCCGGTTCCGCTGGCGTCCGGGGTCAATCGCCCAGTGGGACAACCGCTGCACCCAGCACTATGCGGTGCCCGACCACGGCGGTCTGCATCGCCGGATGGAGCGGGTCACACTGGCCGGCGATCGCCCCGTCTGATCGGTTGACCCGGGTAACGGCGCACCGCGATGACCTACACCGACGACTCGATTACCGATGATGCGGCTTCGGCCATCCCGCCAGTCGACGATTCCGCCACCGACTGGGACTTCAACGACCCCGCCTGGGTGAACGACCCGTTCCCTATCTGGGACGACCTGCGCGAACGATGCCCGATGGCCCATTCGGAGCGCTTCAACGAGGGGGTGTGGCTGCCGTTGCAGTACGACGACATCGTCGGTATCGCAAACGACACTGCCACGTTCTCCAACGTCCATCACGGCATTCGCCGCGGCGGGACCGACGACCTTCCCGACGCTGCCGCATCCCGACTACGCCGGTGTCACCGGCCTGGGGGAGTTCGCCGATGCGTTCCGCGAGACCGACGATCGGGTCGGCCGCTTGGTCGGGGTGCTCGACGAGCTCGACATTGCCGGCGACACCGTGGTGATCTTCACGAGCGACAACGGTGCCGAGGACGTGCTGCCGTGGCGGGGCTGGACCGGGCCGTGGGGAGGCTCGTACTTCACCGCCATGGAGGGAAGCCTGCGAGTGCCGTTCATCGCTCGCCAGCCAGGTCGGATTCCCGCTGGACGGTCGAGCAACGAGCTGGCACACGCCACTGACATCTTCACCACGGTGGCGCGGGCAGCCGGTGCCGAGATCCCGACAGATCGGCCCATCGACAGCATCGACCTGATGCCGCTGCTGCAGGGCGCGTCGGAAGGCTCCGGGCGTGAGTCGGTGCTGTGCTTTGTGGCAGATCGGCTGCATGCCGTGAAGTGGTGCAACTGGAAGCTCCACTTCATCTGGCAGGAGTACATGGGCGACCCGCCGATCGAGCTCAGTATCCCGCGTGCGTTCAATCTCTACGACGACCCCCGGGAACGCCACGATGTGTTCCTGCCGTCTAACACGTGGGTCCAGCGGCCGGTGATGGCCGCCGTGGCGGAATTCTGGGACAGCGTGGCCGCCCATCCGCTGATCCCAGTGGGGGCCGAGGATCCCTACGTGCCTCCGGCCGCCCGATGAGTCCGGGGAAGGACTCGCCGATGAGCACTGCCGACGAGCCGGCGGGCCGCGACCCTGTGCCGGGCATTCTCGACGGCATCAAGGTGGTGGAGTTCGCGCAGAACGCCGCGATCCCGCACTGCGGCCGCCTGCTGGCGGGAATGGGCGCCGATGTCGTCAAGGTCGAGCCGCCCGGCGGCGACGCCATGCGGCAGCTTGCCTCGCTGGCGCCGATGGAGGCGAAGGCCTATGCGCTGATCAATCCCGGCAAGCGGGCGATGGTGCTGGACCTGCGCCATCGGGATGCAGCCGAGGTCGTCGACTCGCTCTTCAGATGGGCTGACGTGGCGCTCGTGGCCTTCAAGCAAGGCGATCTCGAGCGCTACGGCATCGATGCCGACCATGCGCTCAAGGTCAACCCGCGCCTAGTGTATCTCGCGCACACCGCGTTCGGGCCCGAGGGTGCCGATTCCCACCTCGGCGGCTATGACGTACTGGTGCAGGCCCGCAGCGGCGCCGGTTTCATCATGAACCGGGCTGAGCACGGCGTGCCGATGAGCATGCGGCCGGCGGTGAACGACTTCGGCACCGGCATGGTCTCGGCCCTCGGCGTGGTCGCTGCGCTGCGGCACCGTGACCAGACCGGCAAGGGCCAGCGTGTCGACAGCTCGCTGCTGGGCACGGCGATGTCGCTGGCCACGCTGATGATCGGCGGCTTCGAGAGCGACGAGGACGTGCTCGCCGAGCTGAAGCAGGATGTCGCTGCGGCGCGTTCCGCCGGCATGGGCTTCGTGGATCAGCGGCGCATGTACGAGGAGCGGATCATTCCCGGCGCGGGCGCGTTCCGGATCTACTTCCGGACCTACATGACTGCCGACGGCATGATCAGCGTGGCTGGGCTCAGCCCGGCGTTGCGTCAGAAGTTTCACGACGTCACCGGCCTGCCCGAAGTGGACCTGCGTGCGCCGCACACGGACGAGTTCGACGATTTCGTGGCGGAGGCGGAGCGGTTGTTCCGGACCCGTACGACCGCCGAGTGGTTGGAGGCGCTTCGGGAAGTCGAGTTCCCCTGCGGTCCGTACAACCTGCCCTATGAGGCACTGGAAGACGATCAGATCCGGGCGAACGACTACGTGGTCGACCTCAAGCACCCGGGGTTCGGGCGCTGCACGACGTCGGGGATGCCGTTGCGCTTCAGCGAGGCCGGCAACCCAGTGCTGGGTGCGTCCCCGCAGTACGGCGAGCACACCCGAGAGATGTTGGCCGAGTTCGGCCTCGATGCAGACAGCGTCGAGCCGCCTGGTCGCTGCGTCCGTCGTCGCCGACGGCCCGCCGCCGGAGTGATTCCCAACGGCCTCGGCCGGCCGATCTGATGCAGGATCGGTGGGGGAGCGGGCCCCGGGAGCTGCCGGGTGCCGGCCGCGCCGCGCAGCGATGGCGCCCGGGTCAGTGGGCGGGACCTGGGCCGTCGATCTTCCAGTAGGTGCGCTTGGCTGCTACCCGGCCGTCTCGCAGCGGGTAGAGATCCACGGCGTGGGAGCAGAACTTGTGGCCCCGTGAGTCGGTGCCCGACACGACGAACGTCTGCACGATGAGATCGTCGCCGGCCATGCGCTCGTCCACATCGTCGTAGCGGACATCGGACCATTCGAGCTTGCGTCGGCGGAACTCCGCCGCCATCTCTTCGGCACCCTGCAGCACCCGCCCGGCAGGCTCATCTGACGAGGCTCCGGCGTGCAGTTCCCACACGAAGTCGTCGGTGACGGTGGCGGCCAGCGCGCTGGCGTCGCAGCGGAACATCGCCCGCTTGAAATCCTGGAACACCGGCGGGATAGCGCTCATGGTGGTGATCTTGTCATCTCCGGGCGTCTCGACTTCGGCCTCGACGCATCGGTCCTGTCCGCGGCGCAGGATTAGTCTCCGGCCATGGCAGGCAAGGTCATCCGTTCAGAAGCGCTCATCGAGGCGCACCCGGTCCCCGCGCTGATCCGCTCCGGCGCGTTCGCTCCTGCAGTGAGAGCCGGGCCGTCGGTCTATGTCTCGGGCTGCATCGCCAACGATCTCAGCAAGGACATGGGCGGGCAGGCCGAGGAGATCTTCGACTACATCCAGATGGCACTGGCCGAAGAGGGCTTCGAGATGTCCGATGTCGTCAAGCTGCAGGCGTTCATCACCGATGTCGACCAATACGGCTCCTACAGCGCCGCCCGCAAGAAGTTCTTCCCGGGCGATCCGCCGGCAAGCACGACCGTGATCGCGGGGATCATCATCCCCGACGCCCTCATCGAGATCGACGTCGTCGCCTACAAGGAGTAGGCACTGCTCAGCGCAGATCCATCGACATGCGCTGTTCCATCGGCACGCCGTGGCTGTGGGGGATGGGCGCGACGGTCTGCGCCAGCACTTCGAAGCCGAATGCCTCGTAGAACTTGACCGCGGGGTTGTCTGACAGAACGTCGAGATGGACGACCCGGTAGCCCTCGTCAGCGGCCCGATCGATGGCGTCCTTCATGAGCGCTGCGCCGATGCCCTGGCCGTGCAGTTCGGGCCGCACCGACAGCGCATGGACGTAGTACGCGCTGGCCGGGATGGCGGCGTTGAGGTAACTGGCCAAATAGGAGCGCCGTCCCAGTTCGGCAAGCTCGTCATGGGTGACGACGCCGTCCTCGATGATTGGCGGCCACAGCGGGCGCAGTGTCTTCTTGCGGTGCTCGAATTCCGGGCCTGCGAAGCCGATCTCGATGCCCAGCAGGTCGTCGCCGTCGAGAGCGACGGTGGTCTCGTCGTAGCCGAAGAGGGTGCCTTCAGCGAGCCATGAGTCGCCGACCAGGCAGTCGAAGACGGCCCGTGAGCCGAATTGGTAGTCGTAGGTCGAGGGACCGGTCGCGTGAGCCAGCTCAACAACTTCGGCGGTGAACTGTGCCGCCCGCTCGCCGTCGACGGTCACGATCTCCATCTGTGCTCCCAACGTCGGGCGTCGCCGCCGCTTCGTCAACAGTGGACGCTAGCTGTGCCGCAGATTCTGGTCAGCGGGAAGCGCTGCCGCCTCGGTGTCACAGGGGGTGCGTAGCGTCACGGCGCATGGGGCTACACGGCTGTAGTTTGGCTGTCGCAACGGGTGTGCGGCGATGAGGGGTGCTCAGTTGACGTTGACGAGCGTGGCGCCGCCGCCTTCGGCGCGGGTGCCGGATCCCCGGGGCGAGCACGGTGAGGTGTTCACTCGTCGCTGGGTGGTGGAGCTCATCTTGGACTTGGTCGGGTACCGCCCCGAGGCTGACCTCGGTGCTGCTGTCATTGTGGAGCCCTCGTATGGCTGTGGCGCCTTCCTGCTGCCCGTCGTTGAACGGCTGGCGGAATCCTGTCGTCGGCATGGCCGAACGCTCGCCGACCTGGGCGCCGCAGTTCGGGGCTTCGACCTGTTGCCGCACAACGCGGAGCACACGCGCAAGGCAGTCGTAGCCAAGCTCGGTGACCTCGGCGAACCGATCAGCACCGCCGAGCACTTGGCCGGTCAGTGGGTGACGACGGGCGACTTCTTGCTCACCGATCACGGAAGAGCCGAAGCGGACTTCGTGGTCGGCAATCCGCCGTACGTCCGGCTGGAGCACATCCCGAACGAAGTCAGCGATGCCTACAGGGCCGCCTGCCCGACCATGCGGGGCCGGGCAGACCTGTTCGTCGGGTTCTTCGAGCAGGGCCTGGCGCTGCTGCGGCCGGGCGGACGTCTGGGATTCATCTGCGCGGACAGGTGGATGCGCAACCAGTACGGCACCCGCTTGCGGGAGCTCGTCGGTGAGCGCTATGCGTTGGAGGCGCTCATCGAGATGCACGATGCCGATGCTTTCGAGACGGCTGTGTCCGCCTACCCAGCCATCACGGTGCTGCGCAACGCTCCACAGGGTCGGGTCCGCGTGGTCGAGGCTGGAGCCGCATTCGACGCGTCCGCAAGCCAGCGCTTGGCGCCTTGGCTTCGCGGCGAGGTCAATGATGCGCCAACAAGCGGAGCCTTCGAAGCCGCCGAACTGCAGCGATGGAGAACCGGCGGTGGCCACTGGCCGGCCGGATCTCCATCGGTCCTCGAACTGCTGGCCTCGCTCGAGGCCCGCTTTCGTCCGCTTGAGGACGAGGAGACAGAGACGCGTGTCGGCATCGGCGTCGCTACGGGTTGCGATGAGGTCTACATCTCCAAGGCCCCTCAGGACATAGAGGCGAGCCGACTGCTGCCGCTGGTGGCCGCACGAGACCTCTCCGGCGGGAAGCCCAACTGGTCGGGCCGGTACCTGCTCAATCCGTGGGAGAACGGGCAGCTCGTGGATCTCGCGGAGTATCCCGGCCTGGCTCAGCATTTCAGGACCCACGAGGCACGCATACGGCGCCGGCACGTTGCCCGACGCCGTCCGAGCACCTGGTACCGGACCATCGACCGCGTCGCGCCCGGCCTGCTCGAGCGGCCCAAGCTGCTGTTGCCTGACATCAAGTCGACGGCGCATCCTGTGCTCGACGCGGGGCACTACTACCCGCACCACAACCTGTACTTCATCGTCTCCGACGCATGGGATCTCGAAGTGCTCGGCGGCATCCTGCTGTCGGACATAGCGAACCTGTTCGTCGGTGCCTACTGCGTCAAGATGCGAGGCGGGACGTTTCGCTTCCAAGCGCAGTACCTCCGCAAGATCCATGTGCCGCATCCTTCCGACATCTCCGCAGATGATGAGGACGCCTTGCGGAGGGCCTTCCACCGCCGAGACATCGAGGCAGCAACGGACGCGGCGGCGAGGGCGTACCAACTCGACGACGCAGCGCTGGCTGTCCTCGCGCCAGCGAACGCCGCGGCGGCCTAGGGCACAAGAGGCACGACTGCAATGTCGACGCCGCGTTGGATGTCGAGTCCGCGGTGCGGCCCGTTCATGCCCGTCTACGAACAAGCAGTGGAGCGGGCAGATGGCAGCTGGGAACGAGTCGAGAACGTCTTCCTCCGTGCGATGGAAGAGTTCGACAGCTCTGTCGCAGCGACCGCGGGTGCCGACCTCGACGACGAGGCGAAATCGGAACTGACAGCTGACCTGCAGAACGGCAAGGGCGACTTCTTCAATGACCTGCTTGCGGTGCTGCTCCGGAACTGTGCTGGGATCGACGCCCTGGCGACTCGTTCTCGGGTGCCGGGGCTGATCGTCCCCGTCCACCCGCCCGGGGACGCCTGAGTGGGGGTTGTTGGAGACCGAATCGGATACGAAAGTTGAGGAGTAGCTTCTGGAGGGCCGTACACGGTGCGGGGCCTCACGGAGAAGATGCATTGCCATGAGCAAGACCGCCGTTCGTTCGTTGCAGAGGATTCCGGCTTCGGCGGGGCTCGACCCGATTCTCGAGGCGATGCGGGAAGACGGCGGAGTCATCGTCGAGGGGATGTTCGGTGCGGACACGATCGCTCAGATGCGCGCTGCCGCGGACGAATTCGCCCAGGGCATCCAGCCGGGCGGCGCTACTCAGGGCCTCGGCGATGACGGGAAGCGCTTCGTTGGCGCTAACACGATCCGCTTCTCGAGCCTGGCCCGGCTGACTCCGGCATTCTTCGACGTCCTCGACAACGAGCTGTACGCGCAAATCGCCGATGCCGTGCTGCTGCCGATCTGCGGGTCGTACTGGCTGAACACGGCGCAGGTGATGTACATCGGACCGGGCGAGACGGCGCAGATGCTGCACCGTGACGCAAACAACTGGTGGGCGTTCGTGAAGGCCACCTGGCCGGACTCGCCCGAAGTCACCGTCAGCGCCATGATCGGGCTGGAGGAAGTCACCGAGGAGTTGGGCGCCACCCGGGTGGTGCCGGGCAGCCACCGCCAGAGCGAGCTGGTTCGTTACGAAGAGCGTGAATCGGTGCCGGCCGAGCTGGGGCCTGGCGACGCGCTCGTGTATTCGGGCTACGTGCTGCACGGCGGCGGCGCCAACCAGACCGCAGACCAGTGGCGGCGGGCCTTCCACCTCAGCTTCGTCGCTGGCTGGTTGACGCCCGAAGAAGCCAGCCCGATGGACTTCAGCCTGGGAGAGCTCGCTGGCCAGAGCGAGCGAGTACAACGTCTGCTCGGCCACAGTTCCTACGACCCCCGCCCGTATAACGGGGGCGGGTTGTGGCTGCGCCATGCACGCGAGATGCAGGACGTGATCGCATCGAACGGCGACGCTGGTTGAGACCGCTTTACTCGACACAACCTGGATTGGTCGGCAGTCGCTGCGGTAGCGTTCGCGCCCGGCGCTGCGGCGCAGCTCACCCGAGAGGCAGGAGCCTTTGATGGACTTTCTGAAGATGAACGAACCCGTGATCAAGGAGTTCCGCGAGAACGAGGGCAACTGCAGCGGCTGGCTCAAAGGTGCGCCGATGATCCTCGTCACGATGACCGGGGCCAAGACCGGCCGCGAGCTGTGCTCGCCGCTCGTGTACTCCACCGACGGCGACGACATCGTCATCATCGCCTCCAAGGGCGGCGCCCCCACCAACCCGAACTGGTACTACAACCTCGTCGCGAACCCGACGGTCACCGTCGAGGTGGGCACTGACACGTGGGAAGCCACGGCGCACCTCACCGAGGGCGACGAGCGCAAGCGGCTGTTCGACGCGCAAGCAGCGCTGATGCCGCAATTCGCTGACTACGAGAAAAGTGCCACCGAGCACGGCCGCGAGATCCCCGTCTTCCGTCTCGTCCGTAACTGAATCTGTTCTGCGGCGACGCCGCACGGGAGGCCGGTGACATCTGACTACAATGTCACCATGACGGTGCTCTCGATCCGCTTCCGGCGACCTGGTTCATATGACCGTCTGAAGCATCGCGCCGCTCAGGGCGCTGAGTCGATTTCAGCCGTGGGCGAGCGTCTGATCGACGAGGGCCTGCGCATGGAGGCCCACCCGGGAGTCGTCTTTCGCAGCGGACCGGGTGGTCGCCGGGCCGGACTGGCAGCAGGGCCCGACGTGTGGGAGATCGTCGGGCCGATGCGCGACATGACCGGCAGCGTCGAGGAGCGCGCCGATCGCCTGGCTGCGCAACTCGGATTGGCGGCTTTCCAAGTCCGTATAGCCAGCCGGTACTACGCCGAATTCGCCGATGAGGTCGACGCCGAGATCGCTCAGAATGACGAGATGGCAGATCTCGAGCTGGCGGTCTGGGAAAACGAACGGCGCCTGCTGTCAGGGTGAAGCTGCTGCTCGACGAGATGCACGCGCCCGCAGTTGCCGTTGGACTGCGCCGGCTCGGGCATGACGTGGTTGCTGTCAAGGAACGACCAGAACTCGTCGGGATTGCTGATGCCGATCTGCTGCACGCTGCAGCCGCAGATCGACGAGCGATTGTCACCGAGAATGTCAAGGACTTCGCTGCCCTCCACCAGACCGGCACCGCTTCGGGACGACCCCATGCGGGCTTGCTCTTCACTCACCCGCGCCGGTTTCCTCGTGGGGCCGGTGACCATGTGCAAACCCTCGTCAACGCACTTGCGGAGTTCTTGTCCGAACAAGCAGCTGTGCTCGGCGACGCCGAGTCGTTCATCTGGTGGCTCGACCGAGCCCGGCAATGACTGACCAGCACCAAGCGTTCGACGAGCTCGCCGGCACCTACAGCAAGGCTCGGCCTCAGTATCCCGAACGGCTGTGGGCCGCCCTGCGGCAGAGGCTCGACCGCCATTCGCTGCCGCACCTAGCGGTGGACGTCGGCTCGGGTACGGGCATCGCGACACGGCAGCTCGCGCTCGCCCTGCCCGAGTGGCGCGTCGTCGGGCTTGAACCGGGGAACGCCATGCGTGCTCAGGCCCGTCGCGACAGCCGAGACACGGGCATCGAATTCAGCGTCGGCACTGCCGAGGACATGCCCCTTGAGTCCGCTTCAGCGGGTCTCGTGATCGCAGCGCAAGCCCTGCACTGGTTCGATCACTCCCGGTTCTATGCCGAGGCCCGGAGGGTGCTGGCCCCGGGCGGACTCATCGGGATTCTCCAGAACAACCGTGTGTTGGAAGAACTTCTCTTCTTTGAGGACTACGAGTCGTTTCTCGAAGAGCACAGTCCGGGCTACACGCGCGATTACCGCAGCTTCGACATCGCCGTTGAGCTGTCTGAAGCAGGGTTTAGCCAAGTGTCGAGGTCGTCCACGGAATGGTCCCGGCCTGTGACCCACGAGCTGTTCATTGAACTAGCTCTGTCCTCGTCCAAGATGCACACTGCCGTCAAGCAGCTCGGCGAGAAGGAGACGATTCGACGCCTGCGAACGATGCTTAAGCGGCACCACCCCTCAGGCGAGCTGGAGATCCCCTACCTTTCCGAGCTCTTCACCGGCCAGAATCCCTAGACGTTCAAGGGATCTTGGATTTTGAGTATGGGACCTGGGTCGACAGAGAGGCGGTCGTTGATTCGGGATGTTCCGGGGTTTCCTCGGGCGGGGGTTGTGTTCAAGGACATCACGCCTTTGCTGGGGGACCCGGCAGGGCTCAGCGCGTGCGTCGACGAACTGGTGACGCCGTTCCAGAACCGAGGTGTTGAGCTTGTTGTGGCGCCTGAGGCTCGGGGCTTCGTTATTGGCGGGATGGCGGCAGATCGGCTCAATGCCGGATTTGTGCCGCTGCGCAAGCCGGGGAAGCTGCCACGGCCGACGCTGGGTGCCGACTACGAGCTGGAGTACGGCGCAGAGCGCTTGGAAATGCACACCGATGCCATATCGGCTGGGGCACGCGTGCTGATCGTTGACGATGTGCTGGCCACCGGCGGCACTGCGGCT
The DNA here is from genome assembly GCA_022828045.1 of Acidimicrobiia bacterium. GTDB lineage: Bacteria > Actinomycetota > Acidimicrobiia > Acidimicrobiales > Poriferisodalaceae > Poriferisodalis. The sequence goes on from JAJEIW010000057.1 coordinate 14,322, forward strand.
GCATCGGCGCAGCTCGTCATGCGCGGCGGGGGCGAGCTTGTCGGCTTCTCGTTCATAGTCGAGCTCGCGTTCCTTGACGGGCGCCGCCAGCTTGGC
>JAJEIW010000190.1 GCA_022828045.1 Acidimicrobiia bacterium
CCCAAGCAGGTGCCGCATCTCACCGACCTGTACGGCGACGAGTTCACCGATGCGTACCGGGAAGCCGAAGCAGCGGGCTTGTACGAGCGGCAGGTGTCGGCCCGCGACCTCTACAGCCGCATGATGCGCACGCTCGCGCAGACCGGCAACGGCTGGATGACTTTCAAGGACGCTTCGAACGCCAAGTCCAACCAGACCGGCGAGCCCGGCAACGTCATCCACCTGTCGAACCTGTGCACTGAGATCCTCGAGGTCACCAGCGACGCTGAGGCGGCGGTCTGCAACCTCGGCTCGGTCAATCTCGCCAAGTTCGTGCGGGAGGGCCCAGACGGCAGAACCGTCGACTACGAGGCGCTGGGAGAGGTCGTGCGCACAGCGGTGCCGTATCTGGACCGCGTCATCGACATCAACTACTACCCGACGCCCGAGGCCGCCCGATCGAACGAGCGCTGGCGGCCGGTCGGGCTGGGCGTCATGGGCCTGCAGGACGTGTTCTTCCAGCTCAATCTGGCGTTCGACTCGCCCGAGGCGGTCGAGATAGCGACCCGGGTCGCCGAGGAGATCTACTACTGGGCGGTCTGGTCGAGCTGCGAGCTGGCTCGTAAGCACGGGCCGCACGGGGCGTTCGGCGAGACGCGGGCCGCTGCGGGAGAGCTGCAGTTCGACCTGTGGGGCATCGAGCCGTCCCAACCCCAGCGCTGGGCCGAGCTACGCGAGCGGATCGGCCAGCACGGGCTGCGCAACTCGCTGCTGGTGGCAGTTGCGCCCACCGCCACCATCGCGTCCATCGCGGGTTGCTACGAGTGCATCGAGCCGCAGGTGTCGAACCTGTTCAAGCGCGAGACGCTGTCGGGCGAGTTCATGCAGATCAATCGCTATCTGGTGCGCGAACTGCAGCGGCGCGGCCTGTGGAGCGAGGCCATGGCCAACAAGATCAAGATGGCCGAGGGTTCGGTGCAGGCCATCGCCGAGATCCCCGACGACCTCCGCTCGGTGTACCGCACGGCTTGGGAGCTGCCCCAGCGGGCGCTCATCGACATGGCCGCCGCACGAGGCGCCTTCATCGACCAGAGCCAATCGCTCAACCTGTTCATGGAGAGCCCCAACATCGGGAAGCTCTCCTCCATGTACATGCACGCCTGGAAATCAGGCCTGAAGACCACCTACTACCTGCGCTCCCGTCCGGCTACGCGCATCAACCAGACCACGACCGACAGCGCTTCGGGCAGCAATGGCACCCAGCGCAGTGGGGGTCAGCCTGACGGCGGCACTGCAACGCACGCAAATGTCTCGACCATGCCCGACCCAGCCGCGGCGGGCTCGGCTGCCGCGGTCATCGACGCAGCAGCCGCCGACGCAGCAGCCGCCGAGGCCGTGGCGTGCTCGCTGGAGAACCCCGAAACCTGCGAAGCCTGCGAATGAGCCGTCGCGGGCTCGTCGGCCGACCCATCTGACACAGACAGAGGATCCCCATGGCACTCGTGCAACCAGCGCCCGAATTGGTGCCCCAATCCCTTCCAGCCCAGCCGCTTGCGGACGGCGAGTCGCAGACCAGCGCGGGCGCCGGTGCTGCTGCCCGCAGCGGCAACATCCTGGACCCTGGCTTCGAGCTGACGCTGCGCCCGATGCGGTACCCGCAGTTCTTCGACATGTACCGCGACGCCATCCGCAACACGTGGACAGTCGAGGAAATCGATTTCTCCGACGACATCGTCGACCTCAACCGCAAGCTGGCGCCTGCCGAGCGGCACCTCATCAACCGGCTCGTGGCGTTCTTCGCCACCGGCGACTCCATTGTCGCCAACAACCTGGTGCTGAACCTCTACCAGCACATCAACAGCCCCGAAGCTCGCATGTACCTGAGCCGGCAGCTGTACGAGGAAGCGCTGCACGTGCAGTTCTACCTGACGCTGCTGGATCACTACATCCCTGATCTCGATGAGCGAGCGGCGGCGTTCTCGGCCATCGAGAGCATTCCCTCCATTGCCGCCAAGGCCGACTTCTGTTTCCGCTGGATGGACAGCGTGTGGTCGCTCGACCAGCTCTCCACCGTCGAGCACCGCAAGGCCTTCCTGCTGAATCTCATCTGCTTCGCGGCGTGCATCGAGGGGTTGTTCTTCTTCGCGGCGTTCGCCTACGTCTATTTCCTGCGGTCGAAGGGCCTGCTGAACGGCTTGGCGGCCGGCACGAACTGGGTGTTCCGTGACGAGTCGGCGCACATGAACTTCGCGTTCGAGGTGGTGCGCACGATCCGTTCCGAGGAGCCCGACCTGTTCGACCAGGATCTCGCCGATCGGATCCGCGAGATGATCGTCGAGGCGGTCGACGTCGAGACGCAGTTCGCGCGTGACGTGCTGTCAGGCGGCGTGGCGGGCATGTCGGTTGCCGACACCCGGTCCTACTTGGAGTTCGTGGCCGATCAGCGTTTGGCTCAGCTCGGGCTGCCGAAGAACTTCGGCTCCAAGAACCCCTTCTCGTTCATGGAACTGCAGGACGTGCAGGAGCTCACCAACTTCTTCGAGCGCACCGTCGCGGCCTACCAGGTCGGCATCGAAGGCGAGGTCGCCTTCGACGAGGATTTTTAAACTAGGCAGTCGTCGACGCGTCGAAGGCTGTCATCAGCCGGTCCACTGCGGCTGTTGGAGTCAGCCGGTCGGATCGCACCTCGTCTTCGAGCTCGGCGAGCAGGTCCTGGGCCCGTGTTGCCAGGCGTGCGCGCATGCGCTCAGTCAGCATGGCGCGCATCCAGCGCACCCGCTGGTCCGCCCGGCGGGCTGCCAGCTCGCCCGATGCCGACATGTGCCGGCGGTGCTCGGCCACGTGGTCCCACAGCGTCTCGAGGCCGTCTGCGGTCAGACCTGAGCAGGTGATCACCGGGGGAGTCCAAGTCGGCGACGCCGGCTTGGTCATGTGCAGCGCGAGCTGGTAGTCGCGAGCCGCATTACCGGCTCGCTCGACGTTGTCGCCGTCGGCCTTGTTGACTGCGATCAGATCCGCGATCTCCAGGATGCCCTTCTTGATGCCCTGCAGGTCGTCGCCGGCGCCCGGCAGCATCAGCACGACGAAGAAGTCCACCATGTCGGCTACGGCAGTCTCCGACTGGCCGACGCCGACGGTCTCGACGAGCACCACATCGAACCCGGCGGCTTCCAGCACCAAGATCGTCTCGCGGGTCACCCGTGTTACCCCGCCGAGTTGCCCAGCAGTCGGCGACGGCCGCACGAACGCGGCGGCGTCATTGGCCAGCGCGGTCATGCGGGTCTTGTCGCCCAGGATGGAGCCTCCGTGCAGCGCCGACGTAGGGTCGACGGCGAGCACTGCGACACGGTGACCCTGTCCGGTGAGCATCGTGCCGAGCGTCTCGATGAGAGTGCTCTTGCCCACTCCGGGAACGCCGGTGATGCCGACCCGGTGCGCACCGCCGGTGTCTGCCAGCAGCTCGGCGAGCAGATCCTGGGCCGGCTCGGCATCGTCAGCCAACCCGGACTCGACGAGCGTGATGGCCCGGCCGATGGCAGCGCGGTCGCACGCCCGCACACCAGCGGCAAGTTCAGCGACATCTGTCAGGGCCACACCCAGCAAAGTACCCCGAGCCGCGGCGACGGCCTGTCTGGGAAGGCCCACAGTTCGGGCACAATGTGCGGGTGGGTTTGCTGAAGCGGATGCGCACAGGGGACCGCTCCCATCCTGCGGAGCAGTTCTTGAATCAGGGCGACCACTTGCATGCACTCGTGCCCGCGCAGGGAGGGATGCACCCATTCACTCTGCTCGTCATCGGCGTCGGCGCGCTGGTGGGCATCTTGCTCACGGTCAACCTCCCGTGGCTGCAGATCGGCCTGATCTCCACGACGGTGTTCGCGACCGTCGCGGTGCTCAGCATGTCCCGATACCGGCTGCTGGGGTTCACGGACTCCGACATCGTGGTGATGCGCACCAGGGCGCTGCGGCCGGCCAAGCCCGTCGAGCGGCTGGACCGCGTCGAGCGCTTCGAGCCCTTCAACGTGCGAGGCTCGGCGTGGGGCCAGATCGAGGTGGGCAGCGAGCGGCTGTGGGTGCACCGCCGCTACCACCGCCACCTCGACGAGGCCGATGAGCGGCTCGCTGCCGCTCCCCGCGGCATGAGGGCAGCCTCAAGTGCGGCCTACCGGGGCGCACGCGCCAAGAAGAAGATCCGCAACGTCGGCGGTCGCCATCGCTGAGCCGGCCGGCTGGGTTGTTCGGCCGGGCGAGTCGGCCACCTTGATCAGCCGGGGTGATCAGCCTGATTCGAGCAGGTCGAGCATTTCGGCGGCCGCTTCGGCGATGACCGTGCCGGGCGGGTAGATCGCGGCGGCGCCTGCCGCGCGCAACGCATCGAAGTCCTGCTCCGGGATGACGCCGCCGACCACAACCAGGATGTCCGGCCGACCGAGATCTGCCAGCGCATCCCGCAGCTCCGGCACGAGCGTCAAGTGGCCCGCGGCGAGTGACGAGGCGCCGACCACGTGGACGTCGTTCTCGACGGCTTGACGTGCCGTCTCGGCAGGTGTGCTGAACAACGGGCCGATGTCGACGTCGAAACCCAAGTCCGCGTAGGCCGTGGCCACCACTTTCTGGCCCCGGTCGTGGCCGTCCTGGCCCATCTTTGCGATGAGGATGCGCGGTCGCCGCCCGGTCTCGCGGCCGAAGGCAGCAATCCGGCTGCGCACGGCGTCAACCGCGGCGGCCATCGTGTTCGTGCCACCGCCCGTAGCGGGGTCATCTGCATCGCCCGAACTGTCGCCAGCCATCTCGCTCCCGTACACGCCGCTGATCGTGCGTATCTGGGCAGTGTGCCGCCCGAAAGCGTCCTCCATCGCCGTGCTGATCTCTCCCACGGTGGCATGGCAGCGCGCCGCGTCGACGGATGCGGCCAGCAGGTTGCCCTCGCCGCTGCGCGCCACCTCACGCAAAGCGTCCAGCGAGCGGCGAACCGCATCGGCGTCACGCTCGGCGCGCAGGCGGTCCAGCTTCGCCAGCTGAGCGGAGCGCACTTCGGCGTTGTCGACGCGCAGGATGTCGACCTCGTTGTCCAGCTCAGACCGGTAGCGGTTCACCCCCACGACTGTCCGCTGCCCGGCCTCGATGCGGGCCTGGGTGCGCGCGGCGGCTTCCTCGATGCGCATCTTGGGAATGCCGGCCTCGATGGCGCGAGCCATGCCGCCGAGCTGCTCGATCTCGTCGATGTGGGCGGCGGCTCGCTGCGCCAGCTCGGCGGTGAGCCGCTCCACGTAGTAGCTCCCGCCCCAGGGGTCGATCACTCGCGTCGCGCCGGCTTCGTGCTGCAGGAACAGCTGCGTATTGCGGGCGATGCGGGCACTGAAGTCGCTTGGCAACGCCAACGCCTCGTCGAAGGCGTTGGTGTGCAGGCTCTGGGTGTGGCCGTCGACAGCGGCCATGGCCTCGATGCAGGTGCGCACCACGTTGTTGTACGGATCCTGGGCGGTGAGCGACCAGCCAGAGGTCTGGCAGTGCGTTCGCAGCGACAGCGATCGTGGATTCTCGGGCCCGAAGCCGGCGACGAGCTTGGCCCACAGCAGCCGGGCGGCCCGCAGCTTGGCGACTTCCATGAAGAAGTCCATGCCGATGCCCCAGAAGAAGCTCAGGCGCGGGGCGAAATCGTCGATGCCCATGCCGGCGCCGATGCCGCAGCGCAGGTATTCGAGGCCGTCGGCCAGCGTGTAGCCCAGCTCGAGATCAGCAGTCGCTCCGGCTTCCTGCATGTGATAGCCGGAGATCGAGATCGAGTTGTAGCGAGGCATCTCGGCGGAGGTGAACTCGAAGATGTCGCTGATGATCCGCATGGAGGGCTGAGGCGGGTAGATGTAGGTGTTGCGGACCATGAACTCCTTGAGGATGTCGTTCTGGATGGTCCCGGTCAGCTGTGCGGGAGCAAC
>JAJEIW010000044.1 GCA_022828045.1 Acidimicrobiia bacterium
CTTGGAGCCGAGCATGGCGTCGAGGCTGGTGCCCCGCCGCTGCTTGAGATCGGCACCCGAGGACAGGCTGCGGCCCTCGCCGCGCACGATCACCACCCGCACGCTCGGGTCGGCATCCAGCGCCAAGCACGCAGCGTGAACGTCGGCGATCAGCTGGGAGTTGACGGCGTTGTGAACCTCGGGCCGGTTCAGCACCAAGTGGCGCACCGGCCCATCGCCGTCCACCCGCACAGTCTCCAGAACGATCCCCGAATCTGCCGACATCGCTGCTCCCCGTTCGGACTGCTGCCTACGCGGCAGTCTGACACGCGCCTGATGCCAGCGTTCGAGCGTGATCCTTGAGGAACAAGGCGGACTGATCGGCGAGGGCCACGAGACCGTCGCCCAGCATCAGCTCGCGTCAAGCAAAGGGCCCATCAGGTCGCCGAAGTCGCCGACAATCTCGTCCGGCGACGGTGCTTCGATGGTGATGTCGGCGCCGTAGTCGTAGTAGTTGATCACGTTGGTGAGGTCGAACAGGCTGGCGAAGGCGTCTCCGAAGCTGTCCGATTCGGTCTCATCCGAGTCACCCATGAGTTCTTCCATGACAGCGCCCAAGTCGAGGCTCAGGCGTCTGATGAGGCCATCACCATCGATCCATATGTCGAAGATGAGTTCGTCGGGGCCAAATTCGCCGCCGATAGACAACGGGTCCATGGCACCGTCGCCATCTCCCAGCGTCGCAGAGGCTTCCGCCGCCAAAGCCGCCGCGTCGACGGTGAATCGAACGTGTGTGACAGCCAGCCCATCGAGATTGTCCTGACCGGCGATCTCGGCGTCGGTCACGTGGTCGATCATGATGGTGTTGTCGTTCGGAAGCTGGCACGCGCCACCTGTCGGCGTCCCGCCGGGCACGGGCGAGGGGCACACCACTCCCAGCTCGGCGGCGGTCTCTGGATCCAGCGTGAACCAGCCCTCGGGCATTGCGTCTCCGATGAGGCCTTGCATCTCCTCGGGAACAATGAACCGCACATACTGATCGCCACCAACGAATCGGATCTCGATTCCTGGACCCTCGCCGCCGGGCCCCATCATCTCCGCAAAGTGCATCACTATTGATTGGTTCTGGTTGCCGTCGGTCTCGAGCTGCACGGCCACGACTGCCATCTCGGCCATGTCCAAGCGCATGTCGCCGCGCACCGATGGCGCGGCGCTCTTCTCGATCGCGGCGATCAGCAAGCCCATTGCATCGGCCGGCAAATCGCTGGTGGTTGCGGTCGTTGTCGGCGGAGGCGCTGTGGTGGGAGCCGCGCTGGTGGGTGGCGCTGCGGTGGCTGACGGTGCAGACGTTGCCTGCGTCTCGGCACCTCCGTCGCCAGAGCCACCACAAGCAGCAGCGACGAGCGCCACGGCCGCGACTGCCGTCGCGAGCCTCGCCTTGCGAGCCTTCACGTTCATCATCTCCTTGCCGGAGCGACGGCACCGGCTGTTGGGCACCGCGGACACGAACCGGCCTGCGGCCAGTATCTCAGTTGGTCATTCCCACAATTGGTCACTTGTTTGAGCCCGTGCCCGTGCTGACAGCTATGTCGTGGAGATCGGATCGGACATCCGATCCTCGAGGAAATCCGCGAATCCCAAGTCGTCGAGCCACTCAGCGAATTCACCGACGATCTCGTCCGCGGGCGGTGCCTCGATGGTGATGTCGGCGCCGAAGTCGTAGAAGTCCGTCACAATGACCACCGTCGGTGTCTCGTCGATCTCTTCCCCGAGCGCTTCGCTCAACGCTTCGAAGTTCAGCGTGAGTTCCATGCTCATGCGATGTGTCCGGAGATCATCGTCAACCCACAGCTCGAAAGGCACCTCACTGGGCATCGATACCAGCGTGAGTGCCATCAAGCCGCCGTCGACGGCTTCGCCGAGGGCCTCTTCCATAAGCGACTTGAAGTCGAGCGCAGACCGAACCCTGATCGTCTCGACGCCGCGCACAGTCTCGCGGCCGACGATGGTGGCCTCGAGTACGAAGCCGTCATCTCGGAGAGATCGTTCGGCGGCACACACTCGTCGCTGTCAGGCCCCGAAACCGGCACCAGAGGGCCGCAGTTGAGGCCCAGCAACTCCATCGTTTCACGGCCCATCGTCAGCCAGCCGTCGGGAAACTCGATGCCTAACTCGTCGAGCAGCTCCTCGGAAACGTCGTCGTACAGCTCCTCGGGCATGCTGACCCGGGCGTACACGACATCATCAACCATGAGCATCTCGACGGAGGCCTGCGCTTCAGGGTCGTCCAGTCCCACCCCAATATGGGTGATCGTGCGCGTGTTGCCGTGCTCGTCGATCTCGGAGTACTCCTCCTGCGCCGAGCCGTCGCCGCCGCCCGCGTCGGTGGTGGTACGGACTCGGCTGGATTCGGTGTGTTCGGCGTTCATGGCCGCGAGCACGAGTTCCCGGGCGCTGAGCTCGGATGGATCCGGTCGGTCTACGTCGGCCAGGCCGTCGGCCTGGCTGCCTGCGATCACTTCTTGGTCGGGCGAACCACCGCACGCGCTGATGGCGAGCACTGCTGCGGCGATGATGGCCGCCAGCAGTGGCCGCGCTGACCGCCGTTGTGAGGGTCGCATTTGCATCGTGTTCCCTTACACCGCGCTGCTATGTCCCCGTGCCACATACTGCCAGACAACATGAAGTTTTCTGCTTACAGCGGGTGGGGGCCGGGGTCCATGCCGAGGCGGGTGCGGCCGTAGGCCTCGCCGACGGTGTCGAGATCGGCGACTTGGTGCTGAGAGGCCATCGTCACGTCCCGGAAGGTCTGCTGCAGACGGCTGCCGTCGAAGACTGCGCGCCCGCCTGCCGCCGTGGTAACCCGGTCGAGCGCCCGGCGGCACAGCTCGATGGCGTAGCTGCCCTGGTACTTGGCGTGAGCCCGCAGCGCCTTGGAGTCGTCGCCCTCGGCGGCTTGGCGCAAGAGGCCGATCGTGTCGGCGATGAGCATCTCCGCGGAGCGCACCTCGGTGTTGGCCTCGGCGAGGCGCATGTGCAGCCCGGGCCGGCGCGACTTGGCCGTGCCCATGTAGCGATCGTCCTGAACGCCGAAACGGTCGGCGGCATCGTCCAGCCCGGCCCGGGCGAGCCCGAGAGCGGTGGCCGCGACATGCACCGAGAGACCAGGCAGGATCGGCGTGTGGTACAGCGATGTGCGGTGGCGGGCTGACCAAGGCGAGCGGGCGCCGAGCAACTCCCCGGAGTCGAGCATGCGGTGGGTGGGCACGAAGGCCTGCTCGGCGGTGACATCGCACGAGCCGGTGCCGCGCAGGCCGATCGCATACCAGTTGTCGTCGACTTCGATGTCGGCGCGGGGCACAACCACGTGGATCAAGCGGGGCCGCTCGCCCGGCTCGAGCACCTGCGAGCCCAGCAGGAACCAGTCGCCCCACACCGCGCCGCTCGTGAACGGCCAGCGCCCGTCAACGAGCCAGCCGCCATCGCACTCGGTGGCCGAGCCGACCGGGGCCAGCGAACCCGGCACGATCGCTTCGAGATCGGCCCCGTACACCTCGTCTTGGAGGTCTTCGCTCATCGAGCCGATCATCCAGCTATGGCCGACCAGCACCATCAGCACCCAGGCTGCGGCGCCGTCGGACAGAGCCGCCTCGCGCACGTTGGCCACCATGTCGGCGAGCGTCAGCTCGTCACCGCCGACCCGTTCGGGCACCAGCAGCCGCAACGCGCCCGAATCGCGCAACGCCGAGATCGACTGCTCGGAGAGGTGACGGTGCTCTTCGTTCCAGGCGGCGTGCTCGGCCAGCACTGCGCCGGTGCGCCCGTCGATGCGCAGATCGGGCTCTGCCAGTGTCTCCGTCACAGCACTATTCCTTGGGCCCGCAGCGCCTCAATCTCAGCAGGGTTTGCCTCCGCGCATCTTGAGCGGCGACCACGTGAGGAACCGCGTGCCCCGGATGACGCCGAAGGAGTTGAAGCCGCCAAAGGTGATGAGGCCACCCGAGCTCAATCCCCCGAACGAGATCACGCCGAGACTGTTGAGCCCGCCGATCGAGATAACCCCGATGGAGTTCGCGCCTCCGATGGCCACGATGCCGATGGCATTCCACCCGCCGAATGCGACAATGCCGACGCCGTTGCCGGCACCTACGGCAATGGCCGTGACCTCGCTCATCGGGACGTCGTCGAGCAGGCCCCACTGGGTCAGGGCGAACATCAGCGCCATGCCGCCAACCAGCACCAGCACCCACAGGAACGTCAGCCCCCGCATCTTGTCGAGCTCATGGCTGTCCATCTCATCGGCCATCGCAATCCCCCTCGTCAATGCGCTCCGCCAACGCTGAACCTAACCCACCGTCCCGACTCGCCGCCCGGCCACTGTTCAACCGAGAAGCCGGCGTCCGCGACCCCTGCGCCAGCAGCCGCGCTCAACAGCGGAGTCGGCTGGTGGCACGCGTGCGGGCTGCGCGAGGATGGCACGCTGTCCTGCCGGTGGACCCGGTTCAGGCGGCGTCCGGACTACGTGCGACGGGAGCAGGGATGGACATCCTCGTCATCGGGGGGACGGGGCCGACCGGGCCCCACATTGTGAACGGCCTCGTCGACCGCGGCCACACCGTGACGATCCTGCACACCGGACGCCATGAGGTCGACACCATCCCCGACCATCTCGAGCACATCCACACCGATCCCTTCGACGAGGACGCCTTCCGGTCGTCGATCGAGGGCCGCAACTTCGATGTGGTCTTTGCGATGTACGGCCGGCTGCGGTCAATCGCCAAGGTGCTCGTCGGCCGGACTCCCCGCCTCATCTCCATTGGCGGCGTGCCGGTGTACAGCGGATATGCGGAGCCCGCTGTTGAGTTTCCCGAAGGGATGGCCGTCCCGACAGGTGAGGACGCTCGGCTGGTCGGCGACGAGCGCTCGGGGTCCAAGCCGCTCAAGATGGCCGAGTCCGAGGAGCTGACGTTCTCGCTGCACCCCGATGCGACGCACTTCCGCTACCCGTACATCTACGGCCCCAACCAGGTGCTGCCGCGGGAGTGGACGCTGGTCAAGCGTGCGCTCGACGGCCGGCGCCAGATCATCGTGCCCGACGGCGGGCTCACCGTCGCAACGTCGGCGTTCGTCGAGAACGCCACCTCGGCGGTGCTGCTGGCGGTGGATCACATCGATGCGTCAGCGGGCGAGGTCTACAACGTGGGCGACGATCGGCAGTTCACCTACGCGCAGATCGCGGAGATCGTCGGCGACGAACTCGGCAAGCCCTTCGAGCTCGTCTCGGTGCCGGGCGAGCTGGCCGCGACCGGCGGACCGTTCCTGCTCAACCACTCGTCGGCGCACTCGATTCTCAGCACCGAGAAGATCCGCCGGCAGCTCGGCTATCGAGACAAGGTGGACCCCGAGGAGGGGTTGCGGCGGACTGTGCGATGGCAGGCGGAGAACCTTCCCAGCGACGACGGCGCCGCGACCCGGCTGCAGGATCCCTTCGACTACGCCGCCGAGGACGCCCTGATCGCCGCGACCGAGCGCTATGCGGAGGCGGTCGGGCGGATCGAGTGGGAGCAAGTCCCGGGTTGGACATTCGGCTACTACGGACCCCGCGAGAATCCCGGCGGCCGCCGCGGCAGCTTCCGGGCGTGAGCGGACTGGCCGGGGCGCGAGACTGCTCGCTGCGATGAGGTCGGAAAGTTGGGGACAGCGTGACGTCGACGATTGCTGAATTGGCGGCGGGCTACCGGGATGGGTCCCGGTCGCCGGTGGAGGCGACCGAGGAATGCCTGACGGCGGTTGCGTCGCTGGACGGGCGGGTCGGGGCCTGGCAGGCGGTGTATACGGACGATGCCCGGGCGGCGGCTGGGGCTGCCGAGGTGGCGGTGGCGGCGGCGCGGGACTCGGGAGCGTCGCTGGGGCCGTTCTTCGGGGTGCCGTTCGCGCTGAAGGACATCGTGGACGTGGAAGGCCGGGTGACCACGGCGGGATCGGCCGAGTGGGCCGACCGGGTCTCGCCAGCGACGGGCACGGTTGCGCAGCGGCTGCTGGACGCGGGCGGGATCCTGCTGGGCAAGACCAAAACGGTCGAATTCGCCATGGGCGGCTGGGGCACCAACCAGCACATGGGCACGCCGTGGAACCCGTGGGACCCTGACGTGCTGCACACGCCCGGCGGATCGTCGTCGGGGTCGGGCGCGGCGGTGGCTTCGGGCATGGCGCCGTGTGCAGTGGGGACCGACACGGGCGGATCGGTGCGGCTGCCGGCGGCACTGTGCGGGATCGTCGGGCTCAAGACCACCGAGGGCCTGCTGCCGATCGACGGCATCGTTCCCCTGTCGCACACGCTGGACACGCCGGGGCCGCTGACCCGATCGGTGCTGGACGCAGCGCTCATGTTCGACGCCATGCTGGGCACGCCGCCAGCCGAGGTTGAGCGGGCCTGGCTGGCCGGTCGCGGTCGCTACGGGGCAATGCGGGCGGCAATCGAGGGCGGTCTGGGCGGGCGGCGCATCGGCTGCCTGAGCGATGCCGAGCGTGCCGGGGTGAATGCTGCGCAGCTCGCCGCCTACGACGCTGCGCTCGAGGTGCTGGCCGGGCTGGGTGCCGAGGTGGTGCCCTTCGACCCGCCGACGTCGTTCGAGGAGATGAAGAACACCCGCTTCGTGATCGTGACCGCCGAGTCGTACCACCACTACGGCGAGATGATGGAGAATCCGGCCTCGAAAGTGGACGAGCGAGTGCGGGCCAGGGTGCTGCCGGGGGCCGGCATCTCTGCCAGCGAGTACATCGCGGCGATGATGCAGCGCCGCATCGACCTGGCCGAGTTCGCCGAGGCGTTCGAAGGCTTCGACGCAATGGTGACGCCCACCACGCCGATGCTGCCGCTGCCCGTCGACGAGGCCGACGAGACGAACACCCCGGCGCTGTTCACCCGGGCCGGCAACTTCCTGGCGCTGTGCTCGACGACCATGCCGACGGGCGTGTCACCGGCCGGACCGGGGGGCGGCTTGCCGACCTCGATCCAGTTCATGTGCCGGGGCGGCGACGAGACCCTGTCGCTGTCGCTCGCAGCCGCGTACGAGGCAGCCCGCGGACCGATGCCCACGCCGCCCCTGTGGGCCGGCGGCTGAGGGGCGCCGTTCGATGACCAGCACGGTCGGCCAGCGTCAGACGGACGGCGACCAGATCAGGAGCATTCGCCCATGAAGATCACCTGGATGCGCACCGGCGCCGACGGCCGGACCACCTTCGAGGATCTGGAGATCGCCACGACTCGAGGTGAGCGGGGCGACGAGACACCGCTGCTGCAGATCGACGGTGTCTTCTTCCGCACTGGCCAGCCAGCACTCGACATGGATTTCCACAATGCTCCGCGCCGGCAGCTGGTCATCCCTCTCGGCGGTGAACTTGAAGTCGAGGTCGGCGACGGGACGGTGCGCCACATCGGCACCGGCGATGCCCTGCTGGCCGACGACTTGGACGGCCAAGGCCACAAGTCGCGGTTCATCCCCGACGGCGCCACGGTGGTGTTCGCAGTACTGCCCGAAGACGCCGATCCGTCTGCTTGGCGCGCCTGACGACGGCGCTCAGGCAGACTCAGCCGGCGACAACCCCGAACTAGCGAGGAGCACGGCCATGGGCAAGGCAACGGTGATCGGCAGCTTCGACTGCCAGGACGGCAAGGCCGACGAGATGGAGGCCGTGCTGGCTTCGATGGTCGAGGCCGCCCGCGACGAGCCGGGCGTGGAGATCTACTCGTACCACCGGGGCGAGGGCAACACGTTCTGGTTCTTCGCGTTGATGAGCGATGCGGAGTCGATGCAGCACCACGGCCAGACGCCGGCAATGCAGGAGGCGATGGCGGCGTTCGGGCCGCTGATGGGGTCTCCCCCGCAGATGCAGATGACGACACCGATTGCGGCCATCGGACTCGATCTCTAGGCGCGTCGCACGGGCGCCGCGCAAGGCGCGCCGAGCTCCACAGGCAGTCGCTCAACTGCAAACGGTGACGGTTCGGGTGACGAGGTCGTCGAGGGCGAGCTCGCCGACGCCAGCGAGGGAGACCTGCACACGGCCGTTCCATGCGTCGGGCCAGTGCGCGGGGATCGGGCGGCCGGTCAGGCCCCACAGGGCACCGACGGTGGCGCCGTTGCAGTCGGTGACGGTGGCGCCGTTGCAGTCGGTGATGCTCCTATGGTTCGTCAAGCGGCGGGTTGTTGGGTTTTGAGCCAGTTGCGGTAGGCGGGTGCGAGGTGGTGGTGGGGTGCGTGTCCGCGTTCGATGGCGCTGATGGTGGCTGGCCAGGTTCGGAGTTGGTGGGCGGCTGCGGTGAGGCTGTGGCCGGTGGCGTGTCGTTGTGCTCGCAGGTTCTCGGCGGCTGTGACGGTGTGGGGTTTGGTGAGCAGCGCGAAGACTTCGCGGGCGATGTAGCGCTTGAGGCAGCGGATGATCTCGCGGCGTGACTTGCCTTGGGCCGTGCGTCGGGCGGCGTATGTGCGGGTGCGTTCGCAGGTGGCGAGGCGGACCATGGCGATGCGCCACAGGGCGTGGTTGGCCTGGCGGTTGCCGCCTTGGTTGAGGCGGTGCCGCGTGGTGCGTCCTGAGGAGGCTTCGACGGGGCTGGCTCCGCACAGGGCGGCGAAGGAGGCTTCGTTTCGGAGCCGGTGGGGGTTGTCGCCGGCGGTGATGAGCAGGATCGACGCTGTGTCGGGGCCGATGCCTTTGGCGGCCCGCAGGGCGGGAGCGGCCTGGGCGGTGAGCGCGTCGAGGTGTTCTCGCAGCTCGGCGAGATCGGCGGCGAGTGCCTCATGTTGGCGGGCAAGGGTGCGCAGGGCCACCTTGGCGGCCTGGGCGGGATCGGCGGGGTTGCCGGGCCGGAACCTCGCGCAGCGAGCCACCCGTTGGGCCCTCGACAGCGGCCCGAGCTGGCTGCGCAGCTGCTCAGGGGCGGTGACGACGAGGTCCCGGATCTGGTTGGAGACCCGGGTGAGGTGATCACGCGTCGAGCAAACAGCGACCCGGATCTGGCGGATCGACTCCACCACGCCGTCGCCGCTCTTGGGCGTCACGGTCCCATCGGCGCCCAAAGCCGCCCGAGCGGCGGCCTCGGCGTCGACGGTGTCGGACTTGCCGCGGCGGCGGCGCATCTGACGGTTCGGCCGCACCACCTCGGCGACCTCCACACCGGTGCCGAGAAGGTGACGCGACAGGCCCGCCCCATAGGAGCCGGTGCCCTCGACCCCGACGCGCACCAGCGGCCCCAACGAGCCCAGCCACGCCTGCAGTTCTCGATATCCCTGCGGGTCGGCCCCGAACGATGCCGTCCCCAACAGCCGGCCCGCCTGGTCCACCGCCGCAGCGACATGAACGTCTTTGTGAGTGTCGACGCCGCCATAGACGCCGACCGGCCCATCAGACATGATGAGCACCTGCCTTTCTTCCAACTGGACGAGTGAGGCACCGCCGGCCGGGACGGCGGACAGGACAGTCAAGGTGTTCATCCAAGGCTCCTATGAGGTCACGTCCGCCCGACCGGTCGGTGCGCGCCAACAGCCCGAGCACCAGGCCGACAGATCACGAACAAGGCACCCTGGCCCGTCACACCCAGAGCCAGACCCAAGCCCGAACTGCTGCCCCCAAGATCATGACTGTCACACCCCGCTGCGACGGTGTCGCCTATGGCGGTCGAGAAGTCGTGCTCGCCGGAAAGGAGGCCCCATGTGACCAGTGACAAGTTGTTGACCGCGTGCACGGGCGACATGCCGTCATAGGCCGCGTGGATCGGCGCCGGGCCGTCGCCTGAGGTGGCGCAGCGGATGCCGAGTGCCATGGCTTCGACGCACGCCGAGTCGGCCGGCAGCAGCTCCATGGCGGTTTCGATCGCAGCCAGCACGGTCGGGCTGGACGGGATGGCTGCGCCGATCGCCGCGACGGCTTGGGCGCCGTAAACACCCTCGCCGCGGTGGGACAGGCGGGCGTCGCGGGCGGCGAGTTCGGCTGCCAGGGCGGGATCGCCGGGTGCCACCCAGCCGTACATGTCGGCACGGATCTGTGCCCCGATCCAGTCGTTGAACTCGTTGTCGCTGCACTCTTCGAGGTCGAATCCGGCGGGCTGGCCGAAGGCAAACGGCGTCGAGGCTTTGGCCATCAGCACGGCGTAGGCGGCACGTTCGGCGGTAAACGTCAGGCCGCCGGGCAGCAGGCGGAACCATGCCCGGGCCACGTCCTCGGTGGTGAAGTCGGTGCCGTGCTCTTCGATCAGCATCAGCGACAGGACCGTGTAGTTGATGTCGTCGTCGGGCACGGCTGCGACGAGGCGGTCCTTGCAGGCGTCGGCGTTGCGTTCGACGGCAGACGGGGCGCCCGGCAGCAGCGGCACGTAGTCGCGCAGCGGCAGTGCGCCGGCCTGGGCGAGGTAGTCGCTGAGTGCTGCTGGACCTTGGCGCATCGAGAGCAGCTCGACGGGCTTGCCGAGCTTGCAGCCGCTGATGCGGCCGATCCAGGCGTTGCGAATCCGCTGTTCGTGGTTCGGACTGGTCACGGCGTGGCCTCCCGCCATCGGCAACTTCGGCTCCGTCCCATGACGCCTGACTACCACTCCCGTTGGACCGCTGCTCCCGGGGGCTGCGGCTCGTGCCCGGCGTACCGCACGCAGCGGGGGGCGCGGTCACCCAGACCGGAGCCAGCCGTAAGGTGAGCGGGGTGCGGGTGCGACTGATTACGTCGCTGGTGCTGTTCGGCATGGTGGCAACGGCGTGCGGCAGCTCGACGGGCACCGCTGGCCGCGTCACGGATGGCGTTGGCGGGCAAGACGGTGCAGGCGCGCCAACGGCGACGGCTTCCGTCACCAGCGCGACCGCTGCGGAACCGACTGTCACCACAGCCGTCCAGCTGGTCGCTGATCGTTTGCCGGCTGACCCTGACGCCCCGACGGCTGAGTGGGTCTCAGGAGTGAATGCAGCCGGATGGGACTTCCACCGGCATCTGGAAGGCAACGCCGTGTCGAGCCCGATGAGCATCGGTGTCGCGTTCAGCCTGAGCCGGGCCGGCGCTTCAGCCAACAGCGCTGCAGCCCTCGATGCGATCTTCGGGTTCCCAGAGCAGGGCAACCACAGCGCCGCAAACGCGGTTGGTCTATTGCTGGCCGAGGCTTCGGTTGAGCCGAACACCGTGGAAGTGGCCAACCGCCTCTTCCCCGACGACCAATTCTCGCCGCGGGCCGAGTTCCTCGAGACGGCCGCCGCGCACTACGGCGCGACGACGCAGCCGGTCGACACCGCCAACGGCGACGAGGCGGCTGGCGTCATCAACGACTGGGTGTCCGGGCGCACCCGCGGACTCATCCCCATGATCGTCGACCAGCGCACGGTCCAAGGTCAGCAACTGATCCTGGTGAACACCGTCTATCTCAAGGCCGATTGGCTGAAGCCCTTCCTGGCAGACCTCACCGGCGACGGCCAATTCACCACCGACATCGGCCAGACGGTGACGGTGCCATTCATGCGCGATCACAGAGCGAAGGATCGCCGTTACGTCCTGATGGAGAGCGCCAATGCCGTGGAACTGCCCTACGTCGGCCGCGACTTGGCGATGTGGCTCATCGTCCCCCACGAACGCGATGGCCTCGAGGCCGTCGAAGCATCGCTCGACGCTGCCGCTCTGGCTGAACTGGACAGCGTTGCCCAGTCGGGCACAGTCAAGCTCACCATGCCCAAGTGGGAGCAGACACTGCCGCCAGCCGATCTCTTCGAGTGGCTGTGCCCGCAGGGCTTCTGCGCCGGAGCGGGATTCGACGGCATCGCCCCCGGCATCTTCATCACCTCCGCGCTGCACAGCGCCAAGGTGATCGTCGACGAGAAGGGCACCGAAGCGGCGGCAGCAACAGCCATGGCGTTCCTCGAATCCATGCCGCCCCCGCCAGATCTCACCGTCGTTGCCGATCGGCCGTTCCTGTGGGCGATCATTCACCGCGAGACCCAAGCCGTCCTCTTCGTCGGGCGCCTCGTCAATCCGGCCGCGTGAACCTGGGGGCCTGGAAGGCCTGACTGAGGGCAGTTGCCGGACGGCCGTATGGTGGACGGCGTGCTGGCGGTGCTGATTCTCCTGCTCGTGTCGGTGCCGCTGGTGGAGCTCTACGTGATCGTGCAGGTGGCCGGCGGGCTGGGTGTCGGCCAGACCATCCTGCTGTTGCTGGCCGTCTCGGTCGTGGGTGCCTGGATGGTGCGCCGATCCGGGCTCGGCGTGCTCAACCAGATCCGCACCCGCCTCGAACGGGGAGAGCTCCCCGGCAACGAGCTGGTCGACGGGGTGCTGATCCTGGTTGCGGGCGCGCTCATGCTGACGCCGGGCTTTCTGACCGACGCGGTCGGCTTGGTATTGCTCTTCCCACCCACCCGCATAGCCGTACGCTCGGTACTGGTGCGCCGCTATTCCAAACGCATCACGGCCACCGGCTGGACCAACGGGCCAGGCGCACCTGGTGGGCGCCGCCGTTCGGGGCCCACCCTCGACGCCGACAGCTACCCGACAGACATGGACGACTGACACGAATGACCGATCCCACTGAATTCCCAGGCCCCCCAGACGGCGGTCGTCCGCCCGGTGAGGGGCTCATCGCAATGCGAGATCGACTTCCGCTCGGCATCTCGCTGCTGGCGCTGGTCGTGGCGGTCGTCGCGCTGGTCCTCGCCGTCGACGACGGCGATGGCGGCGATGGCGGCGACGCCCAGACAGCCGAGTCCGCAACCGTGGCCGCGACGACAGCGGCACCCGCACCGGCGACGACGCCGACGGCGCGCACCACCACCACCCTGGGACCGGTTCAGACCCTGCCGCCCACCCCCACGACGGCTGCCGCTCAGCAGATCGTCACGGCAACCACGACCGCTGAGGGCGACATGGCCACTGACGAGCCCGGCCCGTTGGTGCTGTCAGTGGTCGGCATCGGCCATGACAGCAACCTGAATCTGCGCAACGCTCCCGAGGGCCAGGTGATCGGCAGGCTGGATTCGCAGGCGACCGGCATCGTGCCTACCGGCACGACCCGCTCGCAAGCGGACACGATCTGGCTCGAAGTGCAGGTAGACGAGACCGTCGGCTGGGTCAGCGCCGAGTACGTGGCGCCGTTGGGGACGACGTTCGATATCACGCCGCAAGTCGTCGCGATATTGGGCGAGTCGCCAAGCGCCGAGACGCTGACGGGCCTCGGGCAGCTCGTGGCCAACGCGCTGGCGCCGGCAGAGCCCGAGCCGCGGGTCAGGATTTCGGGAGCGCCGGTGGCGGGCGTGGTCTCGGGGATCACGATGGACGTGGTCGGATCGCCGGACGACTCATTGCGAGGTCTGCGGCTGCGCGTGTTCGCCCAGGCAAGCGAAGGCGGCGACGGCTACACGCTGCGCAACGTCGAGGGCACCTTGATGTGCTACACCGAGCGCGGCGTGAGCGCCGAGGGCTTCTGCAACTGAGTTCCGATTCGGAGCACTGCTGCTCGGGAGTCCGGGTCGTGCCGGCTGATCGCGCAGTCCTCGTTCGAGTCATGCAGGCAAACGAATGACACCGTGGATCCGCGTCGGCGCACCCGGGTGGGCCGGGGTTGTCGTCATCGGCGCGGCTGCGGCGGTACTCGGCGCGACCATCTATCCCGACATCGACCATCCGCTCGTCGGCACTCCGTACGGCGTGGCGCTGGGTGTGTGCACTGCGTTGGCAGCTGTGTGCTGGATGGCGTCGATCCTGACGCGGGACGCCTCGTGGGTCGACCGGCTGTGGTCGATCGTGCCGACGCTGTACTGCGGGATCGTGCTCGCCGACGTGGGATTCGGCTCGGCCCGGGTCGCCGTGATGACAGCGCTGGCGTGCGCGTGGGGAGCACGGCTCACCTTCAACCTGATCCGCCGGGGCGGGTGGCGGCCAGACAGCGAGGACTACCGCTGGAGCTACATCCGAGAGGAGTTCAGCCAGCGCAGAATCTTCGGGCGGCCGCTCGGCGAGGTGGGCTTCCAGGCATTCAACGCGCTGTTCGTGTCGTACGGCCAGATGGCGCTCGTGTGGTGGTTCACGTCGCCGGTGCACCAGGCGTGGCTGCACGCGGACGTGCCGCTGGGCTGGCTGGACTACGTCGCGCTCGTGGCGTTCGTGGTGCTGCTGCTGATCGAGATCGTCGCCGACCAGCAGATGTGGCGCTTCCAACAAGACAAGCAGCGGCGCATCGCGGCGGGCGAGCCGGTGGCGAAGCCGTTCCTGGACACGGGACTGTTTCGCTGGTGCCGCCACCCCAACTGCACCGCCGAGCAGGGCATGTGGCTGGTGTTCTACCTGTTCGCCATCTCGGCATCAGGAGACCTGTGGCACTGGACCGCAGGGGGCTGCCTGGTCTTGTTGCTGCTGTTTGCCGTCTCGACGCGGCTGACCGAACGAATCTCGGCGTCGAGGTACCCCGCCTACCGGCAGTACCAGGCCGCGGTGCCGATGTTCGTTCCCAACCCGCTCAGCCCGCGTCGCCGCCGGTCACGGGCGGCGTATCTGTAGCTCACGGGTCGGGCATCTCGGCGGTGCCGTAGCCGCCGTCGACGACGCCCTCGGTGAAGAAGGCCTCCCACCACAGGCCGTTGGGATCGGTGACCCACGACTTGTGCTGCAGCTGATAGCCGCACACCAGGTCGTTCTGATCGGACCGGGCCAGGTCGGCCGCGTCGATGTGGGCGCGCATCGCCGCCAGCTCTTCGGGCGACTCGACCTGGATGCCGTAGTGGGCCGAGCCGGGCTGCCCGTCGCCATGGGTATCGAGCGAGAAGTTGACCCGGGGGTCGTCCAGCATCCACTTGGCGTAGTCGGCGCGCCGCAGGGTGGGCTCGCAGCCGAACAGCCGGGAATAGAACTCGATCGACTCGTCGAGGTCGTCAACCTGCAGTCCGATGTGCATGCGCCGCATAGCCCGAACGTTACGGCACCCCATCGTTCGTGCGATAGGACAGTGCCGGACACGTCTCTGACCCGCGGTGTGCCGGCTGCCTAGCGGCGATGTGACGGCGTGCCGAGATTGGCCTGAGCAAGCGGTTCGTGCGGCAGACTCATCGCCATGCCCATTGCGCCCGTCAACAGATTCGAGTCTGAGCAGTTCGGCTCGAATGAGATCGGCCCGACCGAGATCGAGCTGTACTACGAGACCCACGGCGACCCGGCCGATCCCGCGCTGCTGCTGGTGAACGGGTACTCGT
Organism: Acidimicrobiia bacterium; assembly: GCA_022828045.1. Taxonomy (GTDB): domain Bacteria; phylum Actinomycetota; class Acidimicrobiia; order Acidimicrobiales; family Poriferisodalaceae; genus Poriferisodalis. The sequence continues at coordinate 15,189 of JAJEIW010000044.1, forward strand.
CCCAGATCCTCGGCTGGCGGGCGGGCTTCCGAGAGCAGCTTGCGGAACGGGGTCGGTTCGTCATCAGCTTCGACAACCGCGACGTCGGCCTGTCGACCCACCTGGACGGGGTCGAGGTGGACGTGGTGGCAGTCACCAAAGCCGCTTTGGCGGGCGAGCCGGTGCCGCCGGTCCCCTACACGCTGTCGGACTTCGGCGACGACGGCATGGGGCTGCTCGACCATCTCGGAGTCGGGGCCGCACACATCGCCGGGGTGTCGATGGGCGGGATGATCGTGCAGCAGATGGCGATCGATCATCCCGACCGGGTGCTGTCGATGACCTCGATCATGTCGACCACCGGTGAGCGGGGGTACTTCGAGGCGGCGCCCGAGGCGCTCGAAGCGCTGACCGCTCCTCCGCCGGTCGACCGGGACGAGTTCATCGCCAACGGCGTGGCGTCATCGAAGATCTGGTCGAGCCGCCGTCACTACGACCCCGATGCGATGGCCGGGTTCCTGGCTGCGGCGTTCGACCGCATGTTCTATCCCGAGGGACTCCCCCGCCAGATGGCGGCCGTTCGAGGCTCGACGCCCCGGGCCGAAGCGCTCGGCCGCCTGGGTGTGCCGACGCTGGTGATCCACGGGCGGGACGACACGCTCATCCTGCCCAACGGCGGAGAGCGCACTGCTGAACTGGTGCCCGGCGCACATCTTCTGCTGCTCGGCGACATGGGTCACGACCTGCCCGAGCCGCTGTGGCCCGTCATCATCGATGCGATCATCAGCCACACTGCCCACTCGGAGACTGCCCACGCGGAGACATCATGAAGCTCTTGGCCTTTGCTGCCTCCAACAGCAGCCAATCGATCAACCGGCAGCTCGTCGACTACGCCCTTGGATTGCTGCAAGGCGGCGAGATCGACGGCGTGGACCCCGATGCGCTCGAGGTCACCACGCTCGACCTGAACGATTTCGAGATGCCGATCTACAGCCTCGACCGGCAGGAGGCCGGCGGCATCCCGCAAGAGGCGCACGACTTCTACGACGCGCTCGGGGCGGCTGACGCGCTGTTGATCTCGTTCGCCGAGCACAACGGGTCGTACACGGTCGCTTTCAAGAACGTCTTCGACTGGGCGTCACGGATCGACATGCGGGTGTATCACGACAAGCCGATCGTGATGCTGTCCACATCGCCCGGCGGTGGCGGCGGCGGGTTCGTGCTGCGGACCGCCGGCCATCTCGCGGGCTACTTCGGCAACGAGGTGCTGGCCAGCCTGGCGATCCCACGGTTCGGCGAGAACTTCGACACCGAGGCAGGCGCCGTTTCTGACGCCGAGCTCGACGCGGAGTTGCGTGCCGCTCTCGCCAAGCTGGCCACGGTCTTGCAGAGCTAGATCTCCGGGGTCACTGCCTTGACCGCCGCTGCCGACACCGGTGCGCCCGATACGACGGTGCTGGTCGTGGGTGCGGGGCCGGCTGGGCTGTCGATGGCGATCCTGCTAGCTCGCTTCGGGCTCGACGCGATCGTTGTGGAACGTCGCGGTGGTGTGAACCCACATCCCCGGGCCCGGTCGGTCAATGTGCGGACTGCGGAGCTGATGCGGCCGTGGGGTGTGCTGGACGAGATCGAGGCCGCAAGCCTGCCGCTGCCGTGGACGGAGCAGTTCGTGTACTGCGAGACGCTGGCGGGCACCGAGATCGGCCGCGTGACGACGGGAGTGCAGCCCGTTGTGGACGGCGTGGAGCTGTCGCCGGCGCCGTGGCTGCTGACCTCGCAGGACCGGATCGAGGAGATCCTGCTGCGCCGCTTGGGAGACATGCCGCAGGTGCAGGTTCGCTGGGACACCGAGCTGGTCGAGGTGACCCAAGATCGCGAGCGGGTCACGGCCGAGGTGCGCAGCCCATCGGGCACGCAGCAGCTGACGGCGCGCTGGCTGGTGGGTGCCGACGGGGCCGGGTCGAAGGTGCGGCGCAGTCTCGATATCGAGATGGACGGCATCGCCAGCTTCGGCACCATGATCAACTGCCAGTTCTACGCAGACCTGGGGCCCTGGACCGACCATCGGCCTGCTGCCCTGTACTGGACGACGAGCCCGGCCCGAAACGTCTTCCAGAAAATCGACACCGACGACCGGTGGCTGTGCCAGCTCAACTACGACCCGTCGATGCACCGGCCGGAGGACTTCAGCACCGAGGTAGCGACTGAGTGGATCCGGCGGTCGATCGGTCCGGACTTGCCCGCGGACTTCGACCTGCGAGTCACCGATGTGATTCCGTGGGTCATGTCCTCGACGGTGGCTGAGCGATTCCGGGACGGGCGGGTGTTTCTCATCGGCGATGCAGCACATCAGCTGCCGCCGACGGGCGGCTTCGGCATGAACACGGCGGTCCAGGACGCCCACAATCTGGCGTGGAAGTTCGCTGCGGTGGTCGGCGGCGATGCCGGCGAGGGGCTGCTGGACACCTATGAGATCGAGCGGGCGCCTATCGCGCAGTACAACGCCGATCGCTCCCGTGACAACTCGCGCAGCGTGGGGAGTATCCGGCGGCTGATCGAGTCGGGCACGGCGACTTTCGAGCAGAAGCGAGAGGCCATCGGGGCCTCGGCGCGGTACGGCAACTGGCTCGGCATGGATCTCGGGCTGCACTACGAGGAGGGATGCCTGATTCCCGACGGCAGCGACCCCCCACAGGTGGACGACCCTGTGTCGGACTATGCGCCAACCGCTCGTCCGGGACATCGGGCGCCCCATGTGCCGATCCGATTCGATGGTGCGACGTCAACCTTGGACTTGTACGACACGCGGTTCGTGCTGCTGTGCGGCGCTGAGGCCGCTGGCACGGCCGATGACGGCTCGGTTGCTCATCCGATGCTGCGTGTGCTCCGGCTCGGGGCTGCTCTTGCGGACCCCGAGGGCCGGCTCGCTGAGGCTCACGGCATCAGCGCGCACGGCACTGTGCTCGTGCGGCCCGACGGCCACGTCGCCTGGCGCGACCCCGGCACTGCAGGGACGTCAAGCGTGGCGAGTGCCTTAGCCGCGCTCGATGCACTGCTGATGCGATAGCAGGCTCTCCTCACCAGCGGCCGCTGGCCTCCAAGACCCAGCCGATGATCGCGGCGAGGGTCATCACGAACAGGACGATCGTGATCAGGCCTGACCGCCGCTTGTACATCGGCGGCCGTCCGCCGTAGCTGGCGACGGGGCGCGCCGAGCCAGGATCGCCATGCAGCTTGATCTGGTGTCCCTTGGAGATTTCGGTCGCCAGGAACTTGTCGGTGGCGGTGGTCCCCGAACCGCGGCGAGACACGTGCATGGCTTCGCGGGCCATTCCGGTGTGGCTCTGCGGCACTCGCGGTCCCCGGAGCGGCATGCGGACGAGCAGGTAGAAGAAGTTGGCGAAGCTGACGAGGGCGTTGCGAATGGATCGCCAGATGCTCTTCATGCCGCGTGCGCTCTCGGTAAGTGCCCGATCTTGAACGACCGGGCGGACGTCCTCGCTTCGATGCTACGGCGCTCGCTCGCGGCGGCGTCTGCTGGTAAGCCCGAATACCCTCGTGGGCGGTGTCCTGCTCGCTGGCAGGCCCCGGGAGGTCGCCAGAGGTTCCGTATGATGTCGCTCGATCACATCGTGCTGCGAGTCGCTGATGTCGAACGCAGCATGGCGTTCTACACGACGGTGCTCGGCTGCACGGTCGAGCACATCAACGACGAGATCGGCCTGTACCAACTGCGGGCCGGCGACTTCATCATCGACCTGGTCGACGCAGCGGGCGTGCTCGGGAGAGAGGGCGGCCCGCCGCCAGGCCCGACGGCGCACAACGTGGACCACTTCTGCGTGCGGATCGAGCCGTTCGACGAAGCCGATCTGCGCCAGCACCTGACTGAGCATGGTGTCGAGCCCGGCCGCCTGTTCGACAACTGGGGTGCCGACGGGCGCGGACCGTCTATGTATGTGAAAGATCCCGACGGCAACACCGTTGAACTCAAGGGCCCCCCGACGCATCCCTACGACCCGGCTGTCGGCTACATCGCAGCCCCGTAGGGGCAGACATACAGGGACGGAGTGTCCCGCCCCAAGAGTTACTGTTTTCTTGTGTCGGCGTCCTTTCGCTTCTGGACGACCCTGCTCATGCTGGTCGGCGCCATTGTGCCGATCGCCGTAGCCGCGACGATGATCGCCGATCGCCCTGCACTGGCGCTGGCCATGTTCTTGACCGGCGCGGCAGTGCTCGTCATGGCTCGGTTTGCTTTCCGATGGATGCTCGAAGCCTCAGATTGACGACCCTGGACTAGGGCGCGCCCGCGAAGCAGTGGCCCAGGAGATCAACCCGCGTCAGACCACAGCGTGGCTTCGTAGCCAGCTTCCAGGTCTTGATCGATGGCGCTTGGCTCAGCCTGCAGCTCGTGCTGGGAGGCGAGGATCTCGCCCGCCGTGGGCACATCGCTATCCGGCCACGTCGACGTGTCCCAGAGGTCGGCGCGTATCAGCGCCTTCCCGCAGTGGAGAAAGCACTCGTCGACATCGACGACCACGGCCGTCTTGGGCACCCGATCCCCCACCGCTGTCGCCGCACAGACGTCGGGATCGGTGGTGAGAGAAGCAGCGCCGTTCACCCGCACGGTGTGATCGCTGCCTGGTACGAAAAAGATCAAACCGACCTGGGGGTTGTCCAGAAAGTTGGTGTACGAGTCGAGCCGGTTGTTGCCGGCGAGATCGCCGAAAGCCAAGCGTGCACCGTCATCGAGCACCCGGGCGAACCCCGGAGGCCCGCCACGGGGCGACGCGTCGGTCCCGCCCGGGCCATGGGTCGCCAGCACGCACAGCGGCGACATCGCCAGGAACCGGGCCGATTCGGCATCGATGGCCGGCACGTTCTTGTTGGCCACCAGCTTGGACGGCTGGCGGTAGATCTCCCGCAGTGCCCTTGTGTCGCTGACCTGTCCGTTCATCGCCCGTCCCTTTGCTTGTCTCATTCGTTCTGCCGCGTGGACCAGTTTGGCGGTCCCCGGACGCTCAGTGCTTCGTCAAAGCCCGCTGCCGCCGCCCGTAGCCGGTTGCGAGGTCGAGGCCTATGCCGATGCCGAGGTGCAGGTCGAGGTCGATGCCGAGGTGCAGGTCGAGGTCGATGCCATCGCCGTAGGCGGCGTCATCCCCGTGTCCCGACCCTCTGCCCTGCGGGGCCGCTGCACCTCTCGCATGCGGCACATCAAGACTCACCTCGGCAAATTCGAGCGTCGCCGCATCGCTAGGCAACTGCGCACGTTCGGCAAGCCGGCGGGCAGGAGATCCACCGCTCAGCAGTTCTGCCTGACGTGGTCTCCCGTTGGGGTGCGGGGCTTGCGGGGCGGGGCTGGTGTGACCGACCAGCCTTCGCCGGGGGGTGCCGGCGCCGTCGGCGGGTGCAGCACCAGGTTGTACTCGTGCAGCCGCTGGTGGTGGCTGTGGCACAGCAGCGCCAGATTGTTCAGGCTGGTGGGACCGTCGTCGAGCCAGTGCTGGATGTGGTGGCCGTCGCAGTGGATCGGCGCCCGGTCGCAGCCGGGCCACACGCAGCCTTGGTCGCGGGCGATCAGCGCCCGGCGGATGGCCGGGGGGATGGTGCGCTTGGCGCGACCCACGTCGAGCACCTCGCCAGGGCCGCCCATCACCACCGGTATGACCTGAGTGTCGCAGGCGATCCTGCGCAGATCGGCCGCGCCGAGCACCGTGCCGGTCTCGGCAATCGCCGCGGCGCCCGGCACCGCCAGCAGATCGTTCGCAGGTCTCGACGCCGCGCATGTGCACTCGGGATCGGTTGCGCTGTGCGGGGAACTGCCGCGCAGGTTGTCCAGGGTGGTGAGCACGATCATCTGCGTCGGATTCGCCATCACCCAGCCGTCGTCACCCGAGCCCCCGCCAGCGACAGTTGACCTATCGGGGGCTGCGGGTGTCGCTTCGAGATCACCTGGGGCCGACACAGCATCTCGAGCCGCAGAACCTGCGTGTCCTGCCCAGCTGGGGCTCGAAGCGTCACCGCTAGCGGAGTCCGCGCCCTGCGCTGGTCCCGCGCTGCCGGTGCTCCTGGAACTCGCGTCACGTTCTTCCGCGCAATCAGCGCTCTGCGCGCCGGCGGCGGTGAGCAGCCACACGAGCGCATCGGCGGCGCGCTGGGGGACGCTGCGCCGCTTGGGGTCGGGCAGGTCCTTGTCGCTGCGCCAGTTCCGCTCGATCGCGGCCACCAACAGGCGGTTGACGGCGTCGCCGGTCAGCGCATCGAACTTCGCACGCAAGTGCCACATGCCGTCGTGCGGGTTGACCCACATCGATGCCGACCTCGCGGCGCGCTGGCGAGCCCGCCGCTGCGCGTCGCTCTCGCGCCGCCACGCCGCCTCTGCGGCACGCACGGTCTGCCGTGTCTGATCGGCTGTCTGGCTCCTCGCCTGCTTGCACAGCTCGCGCCGCACGTCGTCGGGTACTTCTGCCGCGGCCACCATCGCGGCTTGATCGGAGTTGATGTCACCGCGCCCCAGCGCTTCCGCAACCGGCGGCTGGGCGTTCACAGCCTGAGCCTCGCGTTCGATCCGACGCGCCAGCGCACCGCTGACCGCGGTGGCATTCACCAGCGTTTCTGCCCCCGATGCCTCCCCGCGGCGCGCATGCAGCCGACGCCGTACCGCTTCGGCAGCCAGCGCGCTGCGTGCCCCTTCAAGCACGTTGATGGCGCGCTGCACCGCCTGCGCGCACCACACCAAGTCCTCATCGCCCACAGACCGAACCGCTGCCGCATCCACCAACGGATCCCCACCAACCAGCGGCCCCACCGCAGCATCGACCGCGCACCGAACTACAGCACCACCGCCGCCATCCACGTCACCGCCACCGTCGCTACCGTCACCACCGCACCGCAGCGCCAACCGCGCACGCATCTCCGCCAGGCAGGCCTTCCCCGCAGGGCGACCGCCCATGCTGTGCGGGGCACCAACCGGCCGATGTCGTGCAACCGAAGTCATGGCCGCCACCGTAAGAACGGGGTGTGACAGACACCTGCAGCCAGTCGACGTCGACAGCTGAGCGGCCGGATTCGTGCGGCAAGGGTGATGGCCGCCATCGCGGACGTTGAGCATGGCCCACGGCGGCGACGAGCGGGACTGCGCCGGGCGGCAGCTGATCGGCTTCTGACGGCGGAGATCATGACGGTCAACGTAAACAGGGGGTGTTACAAGTGTTCGTTGCACCAGCCGCGGCGGCGACATCAAGGCAACGATTGGCGAGATCACCGCAGAGCGCTCATGCACTGGCAGCCGATGGCCGAAGGGCAGCACGGCTCAAAATCGGGCAGCCCTGACGCCGCCGTCGCCCTACCGTTCCCTCATGGCCGGAGCAACTCACAACAACTGCGAGCGACGCGCCGAGGCTCGCCGCCCGACCGCCGACGGCCAGTTCCCAGAACGCCTCGCTGCCTCCATGCAGCGCCACCGCCGCATCCTCGATCGCCTCGCCGGCGAGGCCGAGTGAGCCGCCTGCCATGACCATCCGATGCGTCGTGCTGCCCAGAGGCATCAACGTGGGCGGGCACAACCGGGTGCCCATGGCCGAGCTGCGCCCCAAGCTGGCCGACGCCGGCTACACCGACCCCGTCACGATTCTCCAGAGCGGCAACATCATCGTCACCGCCGACCAGCCCGACGATGCCCCTGGCCCCTCCGCAGTAGCCGGCGCAGTGGCCGCATCCGTCCAGCAGCTGCTGGCTGACGAGTTCGACGTCCACGTGCCCTGCGTGGCCCGCACCGCCGCCGAGATCGAGGCCATCCTCGAGCGCAATCCTCTCCGCCACCTCGCCGATGACGGGTCGCGCTACCTCGTCAACTTCCTGTCGGACGAACCGAGCCCCGAGGCCGTGCGTGAGCTCACCGAGGCCGACCACACCCCCGAAATCCTCCACGTCGAAGGCTCAGAGGCGTACGTCTGGGCGCCCGACGGCATCAAGGCGCTCCACCTGACGTACGCACATCTCGAACGGCACTTCGGCGTGCCCGTCACAGCCCGCAACTGGAACACGCTCGAACGCATCGCAGCCAAGCTCTAGCCAGCCAGCCCCGCACAATGTCGGCCGACCAACTCGGACGGCCAGAATGTCGGCCGTGACGCTGCTGGAGGTCGAATCGCTGACCAAGCGATACGGCTCGATCACCGCCGTCGACGATCTGTCGTTCTCGGCGGCCCCCGGCGAAACGCTCGGGCTGCTGGGACCCAACGGCGCCGGCAAGACCACCACGATGGGCTGCATCGTCGGCCTGCTGGAGCCCGACGGCGGCCGCATCGCCGTCGACGGGCTGGCGCCGAAGTCGAAGACGGTCAGCGCCATGGTCGGCTATGCGGCCCAGCGCACGGCGTTGTACCTGTCGCTGCGCGTGTCAGAGAACCTCGCCTACTTCGGCGGCCTGTACGGGCTGCGGGGCCGGGCGCTCTCGGAGGCGGTGGCGAAGATCGTCGACCTGTTCGACCTCGACTCGCTGATCGGCCGCCGGGTGAACGACCTCAGCGTGGGGCAGGCGAAGCTGGTGCACCTGACGTCGACCGTGATACATGAGCCCACGCTGCTGCTGGTCGATGAGCCGACCGCAGGCCTCGACGTGTCGGCGCGACGGCGGGTGATCGACGCCATCCGCCGGCTCGCGGCCGGGGGCACTGCGGTGATCTTCAGCACCCACTACCTCGAGGAAGCCGACGAGGCGTGCGATTCGCTAGTGATCATCGATCACGGCCGGCGGGTCGCGGCCGGTCCGCTCGACGACCTGCTCGCCGCCGACCCCGACCCGGCGACGATCATCCGGCTCGGCGATGTACGTCGCCATGGCGATCGCCGGCGCCGGCGGGGCCATCGCCAAGATCGCAGCGCTGCCGGGCTGGGTGCAGGCCATCGCCCCGGCCAGCCCCGTGTACTGGGTGATCGACGCCTACCGCAGCGTGCTCAACGGCGAGCAAGGCTTCGGCCGCGCCATCGCCATGCTGGTCGGGTTCGCGGCGCTGTTCACCGCCATCACCCTGTGGCAATTCCGAGCCCACAAGCCGAAAGAGGGCCTCGCCGGGTGACCGATTCCGCCTCAGCAGCCTCAGCGGCGCAGTGAGCTGGACAGGCCGAGCGCCAGTCGGAGACCGTCGTCGATGCGTTCCATCGTGGCCGGGCCGGCGGCGCCGACCGCTTCGGACAGTTCTGCCTTGTCGATGGTGACCACTTGGGACACGTTGGCCACCGAGTCGTGGGGCAGGCCCGCTTCGGCGGCGGGCAGGCTCACGTTGCCGGGCGCGTCGAGCAGCTGCAGATTGCTTGTCACCACTACCCCGACAACCGTCGCTATGCGGCTGCGGTTGAAGCTGTCATCGGAGACCACCACCAGCGGGTGCCGGTAGCCCGGTTCCGAACCGGCCGGCTCGCCGAAGTCCACCCAGCAGACATCGCCCCGCTGAATCACCGGCGGCCTGACAGCGCCCGAGCCTGCGCCTCACGAAGGCCGGCCCCGAGATCGGAGCGCTCGGCCTCGTACACGGCATTGAGCTTGGCCGTGACCTCCTGCCGCTCAGCCTCGGCCAGCAGACGCCGCAGCGCCTCCGCATACAGGCTTGAGCGCGAGCAGCGCTCACGCGCCGCCAATTCCTCCCCTGCCCGAAACACATCGTCCGGAATCGAAACGGCGATCTTCATGCCCGCAGTATAACCAAGTCATACCACCGCTCAGCTCGCCGGTTCGGTCCCACTTGAACGCGCAGATCATGGATGAGCTAGCCCATGGCGAGATGCTGTTTGACGACAGCGCGCGTCGAAGGGGAAGGCCCGTCTCGACCAGCCTTGACATCTTCCCAGCGGGATCGATTAGCCACAACCCGACATCGGGCCGCCAGCGTTTGCTTGCCGCCGACTCGTCCTGCGGCGAACGCACCAAAATCCCTGGTGTCGAATCTCAGGTGCGTCACTACGGTCAGCGAGGTGAAGGGCCGAAGCACCATCACGTACCTCATCGAGGCTGGGCGACTCGAACGAATTGTCGACGAGGGCCGAACAGAAGCGGGCGACTGGTTGCTCGGTCAGGCTGAACGGAGGCTTGCGACAGCAATCGCTGGACTCGATCTCGGCGACATCACCGGCGCCTTCGCGGTTGCATACGACGCATACCGAATGTCGGCGGAATCGCTGTTGTTGCGTCAGTGTCTGCGGCCGACTTCCGGGGAGGGCTCGCATGTTGCCGTGGAAGACGCCGTCTCGGCCCAGTTCGCAGACTCGGTCTCCGAATTCGCGAAGCCGACGTTCGAGAGGTTGCGCCGGAAGCGACATGCTGCCCAGTACTACGACGACACGGTGCCGCCGCCCACGAGCGATGACGCTCGGTGGGCGATCTCAGTGGCGAAGGCTGCTGTCGACAGGTCGAAGCAGATCGGCGCAGCAGACGCCCTGGGGCCCTTCAACCCTGACCAAGGTTGATCGGCACTAGGGGCCGGCTGACGACGGTCGCGTGGAAGCTGCCCGTGCCCTCCGCGATCCAGTCGGCCGGGCGAATGGCGTCCTGCACCGGACGACCGAGTCGTTTCTCGGCGACGGAGAGCGCTGCGTAGAGCCGGTCGCGGTCGGGCGCGCCAAGCACGAGGACATCTATATCGGCGACGGGACGATCGGCTCCCTCTCCAGCCCAGCGGGCTGCCCATGAGCCAAAGATGTGCGCGGCTTCAACGCCGTCGACGTCGTCAAGAACCTCAGCGAGCACTTGCGGCGGGCCGAACGCCTTGACCAGCACGTCGGCGAGTCCCCGGTAGTAGGGACTGTCGGTGTCGGCTCGCACGAGCCGGACATTGCCGATTCTGCGGCTCGTGACGATGCCGGCGGCTTCGGCTCGCTCGACCTCACGGTGCACGGAGCTGATTGGAACGCCCGCCATGGCTGCGATGTCCGTGACGCTGGCTTCGAGCTCGGGATCGCCGAGCAGCAGAGCAAGAATCTCGCCCTGCTGGCGCGACCGCAACAGCGGCAGCAACTTCGGCGCCTCAGTCTTTCCCATATCTAGAGAAGTTTATTCCATGACACAGAATCGAAAGCGCTTGTCGACTGATGGTTCAGGTCTCAATCACAGGCGAACTCACGGCCGCAGGCCTACTAGCTTGTCTAGTGCAATAGACACGTGGGCGGCAACGGAGTAGGGCGATGAGCAGTTACACGGTGACCTACCGGCGAGATCCGGGCGACGATGCTTGGATTGTGGACATCGAGGCCATGGCCGACGTCCACACCTTCGGCCGGAACCTCGATGAAGCGGCGACAAACGCCCGCGAGGCCATCGCCGTCACGGTCGACATCCCAGAGTCCGCCGTGGAGCTCGACGAGCGCATCGAAGTTGCCGACGTCGATGTCGGCGAACTCGCACGCTTGCGCGACCAGGCGCTGGAGGCGCACGAGCTCTACTTGGCTCGCCAGCGGGCCGCCGCGTTGCGTCTCACCGAGGCCGGCGTCTCACGGCGGGATGCGGCCCGGCTCCTCGGCGTGTCACACCAGCGGGTCCAGCAACTCGTCGCCGGCTGACGTGAGTGGCACGAACCCCCGCGGCGTCGCTCGCCGGCGGACGCAGCCGACAGCTCCCCACCCTGAGACCGAGGAGCAGCCGCAGGAGCTGCAAGCGGCTATTGATCTCGCCCGCACGGTCATCAGCGACGACGCCGTCAGGCCGTGGCTGCAGTCTCCCAACCCGAACCTCGGCGACCGAACACCGCTGGACGTCATCGCCTCCGGCGAGCACCAACGCGTCGTCGATTTGCTGCATGCGCTGGCGGAGGGGGTTACATCCTGACCAAACGCTAAACAGCCCCGACCGAAGTCGGGGCCGTCGGACCGGGCTTACGCGCCCCGGTGGGGTGCCCAGACGATACCGCCAACTGGGCTGCAACTCCGGTTCAGCCCTCAACATTGGAGCTCAACTGGCCGAGCCGACCTCTACGGCGAGTCACTCGGGCCTGCTGCGACGTGCCGCAGGCTGGTCAGCATCGCTGCGGTGCCGATGTCGGTGAGCGCAATGGTCCTCTTGCGCCAGCCGCCATGCAGGTCGGCCAGACCGCACAGGCGCCACATCCTCAGCGATTCGTGCAGCGACCATGAAACGTCGTCCGTCGCGGGTGCCTGCCGTTGTGGTCCGACCGTGGCCGCCCAGCCGGAGTCTGCCGCCGCTGATGCGACCAACTCCAGCAGGTCTTCGAACAGCATGTCGTCGCCCAGCTCCAGCAGCACCAAGATCGCGGTCTCGGCGACGAAGCCGTCCCAGCCCGTCGGCAACAGGCGCCGGGTGAGCCGGTCCCAGGCCGCACCAGGGTCGTCGGCCATGGCAGCCCCGACGGGAGTGCGCAGCATCTTGTCCTTGCGCTTGCGCAATGCGCCGGCCTGCTGCAGCCAGACTCGCAATTCGTGCAGGAGGAAGTCGTCGACCTCGGAGCGGGGCGGCCGGTCGAGCGGCAAGGAGTCGCTCCATGGGCGTCCGCTGTGGCACGACTTGACGAACGCTGGGGCGAGATAGCCCGCCTGGGTCAGCGCCGAACCGTGCGAGGTACCACGTCAGCGGTGCCATCGCTTCGGACATGTCGCTCGGCGGATGGATCGGGTGCAGCAGCCGATTCGCCACCGCGGCCCGAGCCGATCCCAACAGCGCACTGCTCCGCTGTCCGGCGTCGACCCACCGCTCGATCCGCTCGGTGGCCGCCGCCGTGCGCCACGACTGACCCGGCCATTGGGGATGGTCGGCGTCGAGCGCCTCAGCGGCCACGGCCGCTTGTGCCGCCCGCCAACCGCGGCTGCCGACCACAACGGTGCCTGCCGACAGCGCACTCTCGAGTGCGTCCTCGACGGCTGAGCGTGCCGCAGCCTCAGCCACCCCCATCACCGGACTCCATTCGAAGTCGGCCAGATCAGGCGGCACGATCCCCGAACGCTGCATGGCCTTCTTCAGCGCTGCAATGCCGTCGCTGTCGCGACGGTCGAACGCTGCATGCACGGCCTCCGTTTCGGACGATCGACAGATCGCGGCATACCGGTGCAGCCCCAGCTCGTCGAACAGCCCCGCCAGCCAGCCGGCCCATGTAGCCCGCCTCGTCGGTGATGTACTTCGTCGGCACGACATACCACAGCCATTCCTGCAGGCCGGCCTGGCGCAGCAATCCCGGCCCTTCGCCCCACGTCAGCCCCTCGAACGCATCACCGGCCCGCCGGGCTAGCGCAGGGTCGCGCGCCGCAATGCGTGCGAGCGCATCGTCCACGTCCCGAGGCGACAGCTCAGCGGGAGCAACGAGATGCCGGGGCAGCGACGTCACCGGGTCATGCTGCCAGCCCAAGGCAGCAACACAGCGCACGCGATTGCGCACCGGGTGGCGAAAACCGAGAAGGGACCGACCCACTGCGGGCCTGTCATTCCACGCCTCGACCGCAGGAACGGGCCGCTGCTGTCATTCTCCGACGAGTCGGTCCACGAAGTGTTGCGAGGCCCGACTCAGCGGCACTTGCGCGTTTCGCACCTGCCAGCCAAGCAATGCCGAGCTGACCCCGTAGCGGGCCCTCAATGATTTGGCTGCCCGCTCATCATCGCCTCCGAAGCTCAGGAACCCCTTACCCGCAAGATCGCGTGGCAACAGCAATTCAGCCGCGAATGCACCGGCGCGTTGCTCGACATGCTCTGCCGTCCGGCCGCCGAGCACTTCGACCAGGGGCAAAGAAGTCGCTCGGTCGACAAGAAGGTGGCAGATCTCGTGCGCCAACGTCGCTCGACGACGGCCGGAGTTAGCAGCGTGTCGCCGATCGGTATTGAGGTGTACGGCCGGTCCGTGATTCGGTCCCCAGCAACCGATTGCGTCAACATTCAGCATTCCAAGGCCAACTTCGACCACGGGCACGCCCCACGACTTCAGGAGGTCATCAGGATTCACCCGCCCAGTGGTCCCGGCGATGCCGGGCTGGGTCCGAAGCCACGCAGCCAACTCGTGGCCTTGGGCATACGGCGGCTCGCCCTCGACTGATCTGACCATTGCGGTTGCCGGCTCGACCAGATCGTCCAGCTCAGGTGTCGGAAAGCTCTTCACGCTCCCTATGGCCCGGATGATCGGCTGCAATGTCGTGAGGGGCTGCGGGCCTACGAGTCTCGCCGCAGCGAGCAATTCGCTGCTCACGGCCTGTTCCCCGTCGAGTTCCTTCAGTGATGAGAACACCGACTCAACCTCGGCGACCAGCTCGGGTGGGTAGCCGGTTGATGCCTCAATGAGGCGAAGCCGGTCGTGGCAGTCACGCTCGTGCCACGTGGTCACTGCTTGGATCGACCGCGGGTCGCTCGATCCATCGAGACGCTGCGCAATGGAATCGCCGATTTCGGCCAAGACCCTGAGCAATTCGCTGAACGGCGTCTGGGCGGTTGTCGCACTCGAGGCCATCCAACCAACGTTTCCGTCCCGGACGACCCACAACGGGGGAGCAACTGCCCCTTGCAGCGCTTCCGCCAAGTCATGCGTCGATCGGTATGCCTCGATCTGCTCGCGCTCGAACTCTGCCTCGGTCGGCAGCAGTCGATCAGCAGCGGCCTCGGCCGCCGCGAGCATTTTCGGTGCCGTCGCCGGTGCGACGCCAAGGGGGCTGCCGTCTTCTACCGCCAGGTACAACCAGTTCTGACCGAGAAACTCGAGAAGTTCCACCCACGTCCATTCGACTCCGGCCGCGTCGTCGGCGCCGTGCCAGACCGGCCGGCCTTGAAGGCAGACGCGCAGTTTCCCGAGAGTCGCTTCGGCCGCCGTTGACGTCGGTTGGCGGGAACGCCAGCTCAGTGCACATTCGACCTCGCCGTCGGCGGAGCGTGCTACCAGTTCATCCATTGGCGCACCTCCTGCCTGCATCCCTGGCGTTCGGCCTCAGCAAGCAACTGCTGTTTGACCTGACTTGCGTTGCCCTTGTCTGGAAATCGGTCTGGATGTTCGGGAAATCCATGGTACGAGACGCCGGGATTGGTCGGAGTGGCCCGATAGACGACTCCATCGCTGACGGCATAGAGCCGCTGTGGGTACGGCCGGAACCAGCGAGGCGGGAAGTACGGGATCGAGTTGTCCAAGAGCGACTGGGCGTCGGCCAGCGTCATCCCCGCTGGGCACTTCGCGACCAGCTGCGAAACGACCTCCATGAACCCGGCGCGGTCGTGCTGCCAGTGGTGCTTGAGCTTGGGTTGTGCCTCCGGCTCGTACAGCCATGTGTCCACGGCGCGCACCGTAGCTGCGCGACTGCGCCGCAGAACCAGCATTTTTTGGGCGGACCCGGTCGTCGTCGCGCGCCCCGTACGCGCTCTTCGATAGGGCAGCAGCCTCCGCCCAGACGCTAAACAGCCCCGACCGAAGTCGGGGCCGTCGGACCGGGGTAACGAGCCCCGGTGGGGTGCGCTCATGGTACCGGTCGCATCGGTCGCTGAGGCCGTGCGGCATGTCGCCTGGTACGCAACTACGGCCGCCCGAAGGCGGCCGTAGGACGTGGCGTTCGGCCGGGGGCCTAAGCGCCGTTGAAGAAGTACACGGGCACTATACGGCCCGATCCGAGCCCCAGCCAAACCGGTTCGAGTCGCTGCCCGAGCAGACCCTCACAAGCCGAGCCGACGTTCGATGGCCTGCCAGCGTGTGCGGGCCGCCACGTGATGCTCGTCGTCGATCTGCTCGCAGACCGCACGCGGCCGGACGGCTTCGGACTCAACCAGGCCTACGACAGCAGCCTCGACATCGTCCCAGCTGACCTCGACGTATCGAGTGCCGTCGCGCATCAGCTCGATCACGGCGACTTCAAGCGGCTCCAGCTCCCGGAACCGACGCTCGACAGACCTCGCCGCAAACACCACTCCTCGGGGAGGCCGACGAGCACGGCCAGCGACCGCCACCGCCTCCACAGAGGGAACCTGCGTCGTCAAGCCCAGTGCTGTTGCAGCCGAGAAGCCAGCTGGGCCAGCCCCGGCGCCCGCTACTGCCATCCCGACCGCGAGTGGCGCCGGAGGCACCATCCCAGCCCGTGTCTGGGGCCCCTTCCAGTACAGGCCCTTGTGGGCACGCATCAGCTCATTCCGGCCTGCCAGCCGCGCCAGCTCGCAATCGACTGCGTGACCTGGTGTCGGCAGGTCGCTTCGCGACAGAAACGACCGCACCGGCAGGCGCTCGACATGCTCACGGACCGTCTTAGCAACGCTCATGAGAAGAAATCGTATCGATAAATTCTCAAATTTGCGAAGCGAATTAATTGGCGCCGAATCGGATCTTCACTCCGCCCTGAAGCATCGCCGTTGCCCTAGCTCGCCGCGCTCAGCGGCAGCTCACTCCACAGCTTGCCCTCGAGTTTGCGGCCGCCGGCCTTGGGCGTGCGGCCTCCCCAC
>JAJEIW010000222.1 GCA_022828045.1 Acidimicrobiia bacterium
GTGATGACTCCGGACCTGACAGCATGAGCCGGTGACTCGCACAGCGCTGGTGATCGGCGGCACGGGACCGACGGGGCCTGGTGTCGTGAACGGGCTGTTCGAGCGCGGGTACGACGTCACGGTCCTGCACACCGGGCGCCACGAGGTCGACACCCTCCCGCCCGAGTCCGAAGTGCCGCACATCCACACCAACCCGTTCCGCATCGCCGAGGTGGAAGAGGCCCTCGGCAACGCCACGTTCGATGTCGTCTATGCCATGTACGGCCGGCTGCGCGACCTGGCGCCGTTCTTCGTGGGCCGCTGCGGGCAGTTCATCGCCGTCGGCGGGATCCCCGTTTACAAGGGCTACGCACGTCCGGCGCAGAACTGGCCACGCGGCCTGCTCACCCCGCTGCGCGAGTCGGCCGCCCGAGCGGTGAACGACGCCAACGACAAGGTGGCCAAGATCGTTGCCACCGAGGACGTGCTGTTCGAGCACCACCCGAACGCCACTATCTTCCGCTACCCGCTCATCTACGGGCCCGGCCAGATCAACCCCCGCGAGTGGCTGATCGTTCGGCGCATCATCGACGGCCGCCGCAGGATCATCGTGTCAGACGGCGGCCTCACCCTGCGCACTGCGGCGTACGGCCCCAATGCCGGCCACGCCCTCACGCTGGCCGCAGATCGTCCTGAGGTTGCTGCTGGCAAGGCATACAACATCAGCGACGAGCACACGCTGACAGCCCGCCAGACCATCGAGGTCATTGGCGCCGCGCTGGACGTCGAGCTCGACATCGTGAGCCTCCCCGAGGAGCTCGCGACGCCGGCGCGCCCATTCCTCGGCGAGGAGAACTCGCTGCACCGTGCCATGTCGCCCGATCTGATGATCGCCGAGCTCGGCTACCGCGACAAGGTCGGCGTTGTCGAAGCTGTTGGCATGACGGCCCGCGACCTGTACGAGAACCCGGTCCGGCGCGGCAGCACGAAAGAACGCCGCATGCAGGACCCCTTCGACTACGACGCCGAGGACGCCATCATCGACGCGTACCGGTCCTCCATCGGCAAAGCCGCCGAGCTAGCCGCGGCCTACGACCCCGACTTCCGCGGTCGCTACAGCCCCGGCTCAGACGACTGGCGCCTGGTCGACGCCAAGAACTGATCTCGCCGTCGCTGCCTCAGCCGGCCGCGTCACCGTCGCCAGCCTCGCCACCCCACTCTCGGCATCGCCGACTCCCTGTCCACGCGGCCCTCGCGACCGCGGCGACATCAGCCGTCACTAGCCTGATTCACGTCTGGTTCAGTCTCGGTTGAGCGTCGCGAAAGGGGCGTCGAGCACAGTGCGCAACACGTTCAAGACCACGTTTCTGCTGGCGTTGCTCGCCGGCCTGATCCTGTGGATCGGCAGCTTCTGGGGTCAGAGCGGCCTCACCCTTGCGGTCATCATCGCCCTGGTCATGGTGGGCGGCAGCTACTGGTTCAGCGACAAGCTGGCGATCCGCTCCGCCCGGGCGCAGGAGGTCCAACCGCACCAGCTTCCCGACTACTGGCGCATCATGCAGGAACTCACGACGCTGTCGGGCCTGCCGATGCCCCGGCTGTACGTCTCGCCCGACCCGCAGCCCAACGCCTTCGCCACCGGCCGCAATCCTCGCAACGCCGCCGTCTGTGTCACCGAGGGGCTCATCCGCAACCTCAGCTGGTACGAGATCCGCGGCGTGCTGGCCCACGAGATGGCACACATCCGCAACCGTGACATCCTCATCGGCTCGGTAGCCGCAGCGGTGGCCACGATCATCACGTTCGCAGCCCGCATGGCACAGTTCGCCTTGATCTTCGGCGGCGGGGGGCGTGACAACGACCGCAACCCGCTCGGCGATCTGCTGCTGATCTTCCTGGCGCCGATCGCCGCGATGCTGCTGCAGATGGCCATCAGCCGCAGCCGCGAATACCAGGCCGACCGTACTGCTGCCCGCCTGATCGGCGACGGTGAACCGCTGGCACGGGCGCTCGAGAAGCTCGACGTGGCCTCCAAGACTGTCCCCAGCCTGGCCGACCCCAATCAGGCCCAGATGTACATCGCCAACCCGCTGGCCAGCCGCCGCATGGGCTTCAAGGGACTGTTCACCACCCACCCGCCGATGGAGGAGCGCATCCGCCGCCTGCGGGACGGCTCCTGGCAAGAAACGATCTGAGCTTGGCGAACAGCCGTCGAACACCGGCTGGCTGCTCGATGCAGGCCGGTGTCAGTCGCGGAAGTTCTCGAACTGCAGGGGAACGTCGAAGTCGCCTTCCTTGAGCTCGGCGATGACGGCCTGCAAGTCGTCACGCTTCTTCGAGTTCACCCGCAGCTGATCGCCCTGGGTCTGCGACTGCACGCCCTTGATGCCGAGACCCTTGATGAACTTGTTGAGCTCGCGGGCTCGGTCCGACGAGATGCCGGCCTGCAGGGCGGCCGCCTGGCGCACAGTGCCGCCGGCAGCTTCTTCGACGTTGCCGTAGTGGACGGCTTTCAGGCTGACCTGGCGGCGCACCAGCTTCTCTTCCAGCACCTGGCGCATCGCGGTGAGGCGATCCTCGGTGCTCGACCGCATGTTGATGGCGCCCTCGCCCAGCTCCACGGCACTGCCCGTGTTGCGGAAGTCGTAACGGTTGGCGATCTCACGGGACGCCTGATCCACGGCGTTGCGGATCTCCTGCATGTCCACCTTGGACACAACATCGAATGAAGCCATAGCCGCAAGCTAGCGAGCCAAATCTGGCCCCGGACTCTGGAACTTGCGGGGCACCTGACCATGCAGTCGGCGCCAAGTACGCCGGTAGCCTGCCCACCTCTGGGGTCGGTGCCCGAGCGGACACTGTGTTGGTTGTCTTTGTCCGCTCGATCTCGTTGTTCACATGCCGTGACGCCTTAGGCTTTGCTGCTCATCTGGGTCGGTGCCCGAGCGGACAAAGGGAGCGGGCTGTAAACCCGTCGGCTTCGCCTACGGAGGTTCGAATCCTCCCCGGCCCACCAGCACGTGCCGTGCTCATGACTCGGCCTGACAGGGCGACATCGGCGGATTGGGCGGCTCAGGGCCGTTCAGCTTGCGATGTGGCCGATCACGCTTCTCGCTGTGTCGGCTGCGGCTTCGATGTCGTATTCGTCGGGCCAGTGCGGAACGAGGGCAGCGAGATCCTCGGCAAAGCGCGGGTCGTCGAGCTTTGCTGAGAGATTCTGGAGCGCCAGTTCAGGAGTCCATTTCTCGGGTCGGTAGGGCCCGAAGCAATGGGCGATGTCGCGTGGCCGAACGCCCGCTTGGGTGACTGCCAGCCACAGGTCGAAGAGGTCGCGGCCCTTCTTGCGCTGGTACAAAGCCCTGATCTTGGTGGCAACGAGTTCTTCGATCGCAAAGGTGGCGATGTGGGCGCCTCCGGTGAACCATGGGCTGTCGACTGCGTAGGGCCTGCTGACGATGGGGCGAACCGGCGAACGCTCGAACGTATTCATCTCAACTTTGATCCTCATCGGCGCGCCGGTCACAAATGTCGATTGAAGGCGAACCTTCGGGTGTTGCCCCACATCGGTGCGGATGCGCTCGAAGCCCACACCATCGGCTACCTCCCTTCGTGCTCCATGTCGGCGTTGATCACTAGGCGCCAGCGCGGATCGCGTCTGCCCTGCGCGGCTGATCGGGGATCGAGCACTGTGTAGTCACACTTGGCAACCGTCTCGGCCAAAGCGTCCAGCTCTGTGACTGCTCCCACCTCTCGTGCCATGTACTCGATGATCCAGCCGACGCGTTGAGCCACCGTCGCCGGATAGGTTGCCGCCGCGGCGGCGAGCTGCTCCTCGTCCACCAGTTCCTCGATGAGCAGCTCGCCGAGGACGTTTCCCACATTGCTGAGTCCAGCGGCGAATCGGGGTGCCTCGACGATGTCGAGGATTGTCGTGGTTGCGGTCGCGATGGCGACGCGGCCCGTGTCGACATCGTGCTGCTGGATGCCGCGAGTTGCCGCGGCCGACCGGCGAATGAACTGGATGCGGCTCCCCCCGATGCTTCGCTCGCGCAATAGCGCCGGTGTCACCACTTGAAGGACCATCGGCACTTGGTGAGAGGCTCCGTGGATGCGTGCCGATGACAGGAATCCCACGTAGTAAGGGTGGCCGAGGTGCTTCATCATCGGATCGATGTAGTGGATCGGCGGCGGCGCGCCAGCCGACTGGTACTCAGGCGGGACCGGCACCCACCCGCCTTTGGTCACCGACACGATCTTGCGGGCGTCCCGGGCACGTTGCAAGCTGATCGGCACAGATCCCTGTGGAACACCGACAAGTTCTGCCACCTCGGCAGTCGTGACGAAGTGACGGCCGCGGCTTAGCAGCCAATTACCCAGCTGGCTTGGGCCCACAAGTCTGGCATTCACATGATCTAGATTATCAAAACATTGCATTTTGCAATGTTTTGACAACTTAGGTCAGCATCCGGGATGTGCCATCTGGCAGTTGGGGGTGGCGCTCAGGTTCCGGCGGGTTGGATGCCTGGCAGTTGTTGCTGCGCGAGCGTCACGTAGGGATCGTCTTGCGACCGTGGCGGGCGGGCCGAGCGCACTGCGCTCCAGAGTTCGCGTAGTTCTTGAGAGCCGTGGTAGGTGCGGCCCCGTCCAGCACCGGTCGCTTCCAGCACACCTGCATCGACTAGGGCCTTGAGGTCTCGGCTGGCGGTGAGCTCAGAGACCGGGTCGCCGTCGGTCATCTCGACGAGCCGGATGTAGATCGAGCGTCGGATTCTGCGGCCACGTGCTGCGTCGGCGAGCACGCCGACAGCCCGCGACGGCAGCCGCCGCCGGTCGACAAGCTGGGAGATGCCGTCATACAGCGACTCGGTCTCGTGAACGCGCCGCCGCAGCGTCCACGCCTGGCGATAGTGGGCGCGCAGCATGAACCGAATCCAGGGTCTCGCCGAGTTCCGCGGCTGCCAACTGCCCTGACCCACCTCGCTGAGCACCGCGTAATAGTCGGCGGTGTTGCGTCCCAGGTATTCCTCGACTGACGAGAACACCGGCGAGACGATGCCTTCGCCAGACAGCACCATGGTCTGCAGCGCCCGGGCCATGCGTCCGTTGCCGTCGCGAAACGGGTGGATCATCGTCAAGTTGAGGTGCGCCATTGCGGCGCGGAACATGACCGGCGCAGCGTCGTCGTCCTGCGGCGACGTGATGAGCGCCCCCATGAGACTGTCCAAGAGCTCAGCGCTCGGAGCTTCGTAGACGCGCGTGCCGGTCTCGTCCTCGACCCAGACGTCGCCGGTGCGGTAGTGGCCGGGCCGCACTCGCAGCTCGTGCTTGGTCATCATGAAGTGGAGCGACTTCAGCAGCGACTCGTCCACGTCAGCTCCGCCTTCGGCAAACGACAGCACGTAGGTCATGGCGTCGCGGTAGCCGGTGAGCGCGAGGCGCGTCTCCTCGACAGTGTCGAGCGGTTCTTCGTCCTCGATCGTGTCGAGCACGTCGTCGAGCGACGCCCGGTACCCCTCGATCCAGTTGGAACCCCGCACCGCCCGCGCAAAGCTCATGCGCCGGAGATGGCCGACCCACCGGCGCGGCCGATCCACGACGTAGTGCGACAGCTCGCGACGGAGCCGCTCGATCTCCCCGATCACCATCAGGTCGGCATCGTCCGGCTCGGGCGTGACGAAGATGGCCGCAGTCATAGTGTTTAAGTTATCAAACTATGATGCTATATAGATAGCAAACCATCATGGGGCAACGGAGAACCAGACCTACCCTCAACGGCCGGCGGAATAGCCGCCGTCGATGGGGTAGAGGCTGCCGGTGATGTAGCTGGCCTCGTCGGATGCCAGGAATGCCACCAGCGCGGCGACTTCGTGGGGCTCGCCGTAGCGCTGAGCCGGCAGGCGCTCGGCCATCGTCTTGCGGACGTCGTCGGCGTTCTCGCCGCCGATGAACGTCTCGAGTGAGCGCATCATGCGCGTCTCGATCGGCGCCGGGCAGACGGCGTTCACGCGCACGCCCGATGTCGCCAGCTCGAGCGCGGCGGACTTGGTGAGCCCGGCCACGGCGTGCTTGCTGGCCGAGTACGGCGAGATGCCCCGCGATCCGAACAGCCCGGCAACCGACGCCGTGTTCACGATTGCACCGCCGCCCCCGGCGATCATCGCCGGGACGGCGTACTTGATGCCCAGCCACACGCCGCGCACGTTGACCGCAATGACCCGATCAAAATCCTCTTCGGGATAGTCCACCATCGGGTAGTAGGTGCCTTCGATGCCGGCGTTGTTGAACAGCACGTCGACGCGGCCGAAGTTGTCCATGGCTGCTTGCACATAGCCGGCGACTTCGTCAGACTTCGTCACATCGGCCCCGACCGCCAGCGCTGTGCCGCCTGCCGATTCGGCCGCCGCCACGGCCGCACCCAAGTCGGTCGTGGCCAGATCCACCGCCACAACTGTCGCCCCCTCGGACGCGAACCGTTCACACGCCGCCAGCCCGATCCCGCCGACCGCCCCCGTCACGATCGCCACCTGTCCCGTGAACCTGCTCATGACGCCTCCTCGCTTGCCTGCGGCGGGCTCGTGACGCTCGGCTCGCGCCCCGCCGCGCCGGCCGCCGACCGTACTGCCGTGACGGATCCAGTGCGGGGCTAGTCGGCGTGGCGGGTGAGGATCATTCGGGTGGGGGAGTAGACCATCACGAGGCTGCCTGGCACCAGCCGCCCGCTGTACCCGGCGCGCTCGGCGGCGGTGGCATCCAGGAACAAGCCCTCGCCGAAGCCGAACTGGGTGGCGTACACCACCAGGTCGGTCTCGGTGATGGTCCGCCGACTGGTGCTCCAGCGTTTGCCGACCGGCTGCTCGTTGAAGGTCCAGCCCCGGTGTGGCCGGGGCGGCAGCCCCGGGATGACTCCCGAATCGCCGCTGTCGTTGCCGTGATCGTCGCTCATATCCCCGCCCTGTCTGCTGATCTCGTTCGCCTCGCTCGCAGGCCGCTCGAGCCCGAGGCTCAGCCTGTAGCCCCGAGTCTGGCAGTGCGACCTCTGGCAATGCAGTGCTTCCATCGTGTTGACTTGCATTGTCCAGGTGACGTTGGG
>JAJEIW010000158.1 GCA_022828045.1 Acidimicrobiia bacterium
CCTCGGTCACCGATTCTGAGGTGAAGGTCCACTGGTTCAACGCGGCTCCCGATTCGATCGTGCTTTGTCGGCTGTTGCGGCCTGTCGCGGCCGGTGTTCCACCAGCGCGGCAAGGCTAGACGAACGAGGTCGCGGCGCAGCAGAAAGCGCGCTGGCGCCAGGAGCTACCGGCGCAGTTCGGCGACGGTGTCGAGCACGGCGTCAGCGACCTCACGCTTGGAGCAGATCGGCAGCGGCCGCACGGTGCCATCGGCCAGCAGGATCGTCACGATGTTGGTGTCGTGCGCGAATCCCGCACCTGCCGCCGAGACGTCGTTGGCCACCATGACGTCGACGTTCTTGCGAGCCAGCTTCTGAGCGGCGTTGTCGAGCACATCAGCCGTCTCGGCTGCGAAGCCGACCAGCACCTGGCCCGGGGGCTTCTCGGCCCCGAGGCCGGCGAGGATGTCCGTGGTGTGCTCGAGCACGATGACCGGCGCTTCGGCGCCGCGGTCCGCATCGCCCTTCTTGATCTTCTGCGCAGCGACGTCGGCAGGCCGGAAGTCGGCCACTGCCGCCGCCATGATGATCACGTCGGCGCCTGCGTGTGCCGCCACGGCGGCCTCCATCTCGGCTGCCGATTCGACGCGTACTTCCCGCACGCCCTCGGGCGGCGGCAGCGGGGCGCTCGTCACCAGCGTGACCTCGGCGCCGCGATCCCGCGCAGCAGTGGCGATGGCGTAGCCCTGCTTGCCCGAAGACCGGTTGCCGATGAAGCGAACCGGGTCGATGGCCTCACGGGTGCCGCCGGCGCTGACGGTCACGCTGACGCCGGCGAAGTCGCGGCGTGGCTGCGGCGGCTGACGGGCAGGGTCGGGTTCGGGCAGCTCGGCGAGCACCGCCTCGACGGCGGCAAAGATCGTGGACGGCTCGGCGAGACGGCCCGTGCCGACGTCCCCGCCGGCGAGACGGCCCGCTTCGGGCACCACGATGTGCACTCCCCGACCGTTCAGCACCTCGATGTTGTGCTGCACGGCGGCGTGCTCCCACATCTCGGTGTGCATGGCCGGACACACCACCACCGGCGCTCGTGTGGCAAGCAGCGTGGCGGTCAGCAATCCGTCGGAGATGCCTGCGGCGTAGCTGCCGATGACCCGCGCCGTCGCCGGCGCCACGACCACCACATCGGCAGTCTGGCCCAGCGTGGTGTGCGGGATCGGATCGTCCTCGCCGAAAATCGATGTCTGCACACGCTCGCTGGCCAAGGCATCGAACGTGGCCCTGCCGACGAAGCGCTGCGCCGCCGCGGTCATCACCGGCACGACGTGCGCACCGGCATCCATCATCAGCCGGCACAGGATGATGGCCTTGTACGCGGCGATGCCGCCGCTGACGCCGAGCACCACGCGGCGCCCGGCGAACGGCGATGCTGCGCTGCGGGGGCCAGTCTCGGATTGATCGGCAGAGTCCCTCACTGCCGCGAAAGGGTACGCCCCACGGTCAGATCACGGCAGGGGCGGAGGGATTCTCAGCCTCAGGCCTCGAGGTCGGGGACCACCTCGAGCATGGCCGCGTCGGCCTCGGCCGCAGCGAGCGCTTCGGCCTCGAGCCGGGCGCGCTCCTCGGGATCGAAGCGCTCGAAGGTGATCTTGTCGGCCTCGATCTCCTCGAAGGCGATCGACAGCGGCTTGCGGGCCACCGATGCCACCTGCGGGGGCACGACCGAGCCGATGCCGCCGTCAAGCTGGTTGTAGTACGAGTTGATCTGCCGGGACCTCATGGCCGCAAGGCTCACCAAGGTGAACTTGGAGTCGACCTTGGACAGCAGGTCCTCGAGTCCCGGGGTGATCATGGTGTCGGTTGACTCTGTCATCGCAGTGTGCAGGCTACCGAGAAGGCTGCCCGTCGAGATGGAGCTGGGCTGCCGGAACCAGCAGGGCTACGGGGCGTGGTCGGGACGACGCGTGCGCGTGCGGTCCACGAAGGCGGCGATCTCGGTCACGGTGCTCGAGATGTCCCGGTTCACCACGATGAGATCGGCCATGCGGTACCCCACCGGCAGCTCCTCGTCGGCCTTGGCGAGCCGGCGAGCCACATCGGCGTCAGGATCGCCCCTGCGGCGCATGCGGCGCTCTTGCTCGTCCCGACTCGGCGGAAGCACCATGATCACGAGGGCGGACGGGTCGCGATTGCGCACCGACACCGCTCCCTGGACGTCGATCTCCAGTACGAGATCTCGATCCAAGTCAGGCGGCGGCATCGGCGTGCCGTAGCGGTACTCAAAGAAGTCCGCCCACTCCAGGAAGCCTCCCGAGGCAATCCGGGCATCGAAGTCATCGGAGGAGACGAAGGAGTAGGCCTCCGCTGGCTCACCGACACGGCGGGGGCGCGTCGTCCACGATCTGCTCAGCAGCAAGCTGGGATCGCGGGCCACCAACTCCGCCACGATCGTGCCCTTGCCTGCCCCGCCGGGACCGCACACGACATAGAGCGTGACGCCCCACGACGCGCTGTCGCCCGGTGCGCGCCCAGGCGCGCCATCACCTTGTGCGCGCCCAGGCGCGCCGTGACTCGCAGCGCCGCCGGGCGCTGAGCTGGTCATGCGACAGTAGTCACGCGCCGGAGGCGGAATCCTGTGCGAAGTGCTCGCTCAGACGGCGTCGTTGCGTCTCGCCGAGACCGCGCAGCCGCCGGTTGTCGGCGATGCCAACCTCGGACATGAGCCTGCGGGCCTTCACCTTGCCGAGGCCTGGCATCGACTCCAAGGCGGCAAGTGCCTTCAGCTTTCCTACATTGGGGACGCTGTCGGCTTCGGCCAGCAGCTCGTCGAAGCTGAGCAAGCCCATCTTCAACCGATGCTTGACGTTTGCGCGGACCTCGCGGGCTTCCTTTGCCTTGGCCAGCGCCTCGGCACGCTGCTCGTCACTGAGTTCAGGCAGCGGACTCATTGCCGTGCAGTGTAGCTACGCCTCTCATAGCCCTGAGCGACACTCGGCCTGATGCATGGGCAGATTCGGGCGATCCAAGGCGGTTCCGGAAGATGACGGCGCAGCCGGGCGATGCTGGGTGAGTCAGGGGCCAGCCAGCTCGGCAGTCACCTCCGCGACGATTGCTGCTGCGGCCGCCTGCGGATCGGCAGCCGCCGTGACCGACCGGCCGATGACCAGGACGTCGGCGCCCGCAGCGAGCGCGGCAGCCGGCGTCGCGACGCGGCGCTGGTCGCCGGCCGATGCGCCGGTGGGCCGGATGCCCGGGACGACGCGCAGCAGCCCCGGTGCCGCAGCCGAGACCACCGCAAGGTCCGGCGCGGCGCACACGAGGCCGCCACAGCCCCCCTCCCGAGCCAGTGCAGCGCGATCGGCCAGCACCCCAGGCGATGCCTGCGCGTCAGAGGTCAGCACCGTGACGCCGAGCGCGACTGGCTCAAGACCCTGGGCTGCGGCGGCCGAGCCTGCCTCTGCGGCGCCCTCGCACAGCCCCCGTGCGCCCGCGGCCACCATGTCGGCGCCGCCCTGGGTGTGCAGGGTGAGCAGCCAGACGCCCAGCGCGCCGACGCAGCGCGCCGCATGCTCCACGGTGTTCGGTATGTCGTGCAGCTTGAGGTCCAAGAACACCCGGCTGCCCGTCGCCACGATGTCGCGCACGAGTGCCGGACCTTCGGCGATGAACAGCTCGAGGCCGACCTTCATGACCCCGAAGTCGGCACCGAAGCGTTCGACGAGTGCCATGGCCGCTGTGCGGTCGGGCACATCGAGCGCGAGCGCCAACCGATCACGCGCTGGGGCTCGCCCGAGCACCGACGCCGATGCAGTGGCTGTTGACGGGTTCAACCGGTCTCCCCTGGGTCGGTTGGCGGACGGTTCATCGCTGCACGGCTCAGTCGCCGGATGGTTCAGTCGCCAGTTCAGTCGTCGGGCCGACAGCAGCGCCGGGTGCGATTGCTGACTGATGGGCGCGACCAGTCAGCTCGGCGGCGGTGCCGATGCCGTGCCGGCGGCACCAGCTGCGCAGCCCGTCGAGCACCTTGCGGGGCGCCCTGGGGTCGTAGAACGACGCCGTGCCGACTTGGGTGGCGCTCGCGCCCGCTGCCATGAGCTCCACGGCGTGGGACCCCTTGGCGATGCCGCCGACGCCGACGATCGGCACCTCGCCGAGCGCCGCACGCACGTCGTAGACGGCCCTGACGGCCACGGGCCGGATTGCCGGGCCCGACAGCCCGCCGCCGCCGATGCCGAGCGTGGGCTTCGCGGTGACGGGGTCGATCGACATGCCGAAGACGGTGTTGATGAGGGTGAGAGCCTCAGCCCCGGCTTCGAGCGCTGCGGCGGCAATCTCGACGAGATCGGTCACGTTCGGAGTGAGCTTCGCCCACACCGGTACGCCCGCGGCGGCTGAGGCGCTGACCGCCTCGGCAGTCGCCACCGGGTCACAGGCGAACATCTCGCCCCGACCCTCGAGGTTCGGGCAGCTCACGTTCACTTCCAGCGCGGTCAGCCCGGCGCCGGCGAGCGACTCGGCGGCTGCGGCGTAGTCAGCCACCATGCGACCCCAGATGCTGGCTACGACGCGGGCACCCGTGCGAGCCAAGCGCGGCAATTCGCTCTCGCGCCACGCTTCGACGCCAGGGTTCTGCAGCCCGACTGCGTTGAGCATCCCTGCTGAGGTGCCCACCACCCGCGGCGCGGGATTGCCGTCCCACGGGAACGGCGACAGCGATTTGGTGACGAACGCTCCCAGCGACGCCAGATCCATGTACGCGCCGACTTCGGTGCCGTGGCCGGCGGTGCCCGACGCCGTCATCACAGGGTTGGCAAGCTGCACGCTGCCGATCTGCACGGTCGTGTCAACGTCGGGTCGCTGCGCAGCGCCGCCGAGGCGTCGCCGGGCGCCACGCCCAGTGCTGTCGGGCACCAGAGAATCAGACATCACCGCGCCGCATCGACGCATCGTGTTCTGCGTGGAATTCCTGCAGTGGGCGCACAGCGAGGTCGCTGGCCAGCCACTCGCGCAGACCCGTGGCGGCCGCCCGTGCGGCAGCCACTGTGGTGAAGCACGGGATGTGGTGGGTGCGCGCCGCTGCCCGGATGTGCCGGCCGTCGATCTGGGCGCCTCGCCCGCGGGGCGTGTTGACCACCAGGTGAATGCGCCCAGCCGCGATGAGCTGCACCGAGTCTTCGCCGGGCGCGGTCTCGCGACCATCGGCCGACAGCTTCGCCACTTCGGTCGCGACGCCGACGCCGTTGTCTCGCAGGTAGCTCGCCGTGCCGGCCGTCGCCGCTATGCCGAAGCCCAGCTCGGCAAGCACTCGGGCCGCCTCCAGCCCTTCGGGCTTGTCGCGGTCGGCCAAGGTCAGCAGCACGGTCCCGCTGGTGGGCAGGGCATCGCCGGCGGCGATCTGGCTCTTTGCGAATGCCAGCCCGAAGGACACGTCGATGCCCATGACCTCGCCGGTCGAGCGCATCTCGGGGCCGAGGACGGTGTCCACCGAGGGGAACCGGCCGAAGGGCAGCACAGCTTCCTTGACGGCGACGTGGCGCGGCCCGCCCTCGCCGCTGCCGGCACCGTTCGCCGAGCCGGGGGCGGGCAGCTGGCCGTTGCGCGACCACCGGGGCAGCGACCCGTCGGCCACCAGCTCGTCGAGCGTCTCGCCTGCCATCACCCGGGACGCGGCCTTGGCGAGCGACACGCCGGTGGCCTTCGCGACGAACGGCACGGTGCGCGAGGCCCGCGGGTTGGCCTCGATCACGAACACCTCGCCGGCTTTCACCGCAAACTGCACGTTCAGCAGCCCGACGACGCCGAGCGCCTGGGCCAGGCGCTGGGTGTAGTTCACGATCGTGTGCTGGGTCTCGACGCTGAGGCTCGGCGGGGGGATGGCACAGGCGCTGTCGCCCGAGTGCACACCCGCCTGCTCGACGTGCTCCATGATGCCGCCGAGCATCCAGGCCCCGGTGCGGTCACGCAGCGAGTCCACATCCACCTCGATGGCGTCTTCGAGGAAGCGGTCCACCAGCACGGGACGCTCGGCCGACAGGCCGCCTTCACGCCCGAGCGTCGAGAAGCGGGCGAGCTCGGCCATGGTCGCGCTCAGCTCGTCGTGGCCATAGACCACCGTCATGGCCCGGCCGCCCAGCACGTAGCTGGGACGCACCAGGGCAGGAAAGCCGATCTCGTCGCAGATGGCGGCAGCTTCGGCCGGTCCGGCCGCGGTGCCGCCGGGCGGCTGCGGGATCGCCAAGCGCTCGCACAGGGCATTCCAGCGCTCGCGGTCCTCGGCGAGGTCGATCGAATCGGCCGGGGTGCCGCACACCAGCGCACCTGGCAACTCAGCGGCCAGCTTCAGCGGCGTCTGGCCGCCCAGGCTCACGATGACCCCGACCGGATCCTCGGCATCGATGATGTTGAGGACGTCCTCGGCCGTCAGCGGCTCGAAGTACAGCCGGTCGGAAGTGTCGTAGTCGGTGGAGACCGTCTCGGGATTGCAGTTGACCATCACGGTCTCGTAGCCGGCATCGCGCAGGGCGAAGCTGGCGTGAACGCAGCAGTAGTCAAACTCGATGCCCTGGCCGATGCGGTTGGGGCCTGAGCCCAGGATGACCATGCGAGGCCGGGTGCCGGGGCGGATCTCGTCTTCGTCCTCGTAGGTGGAGTAGTGGTACGGCGTTCGGGCGTCGAACTCCGCGGCGCACGTGTCCACCGTCTTGAACGTGGCGCGCACGCCGGCGTCAAGGCGAGCCTTGCGCACCTCGGCCTCGCTGATGCCCCACAGCCACGCTAGCTGGGCATCGGCGAAACCGAGCTGCTTGGCGCGCTTCCACGCACGCCGGCTGAGCTTGCTCGGGCTGCCGGCGGCTTCGAGGGCTGCGCGCTCGTCAGTGATGGCCAGCATCTGGTCGACGAACCACGGATCGATGCCAGTGTCGGCGCTGATCTCGTCCACCTCAACGCCTCGCCGCAGCAGCTCGCCGATCTCGAAGATGCGCTCGGGGGTCGGGGTGCGGATCGCCTCTGCCAGCTCGGAGGTGGCGCGATCGGCGTACTGGGTCTCGCCGGGATCGGCGTTGAGGCCGAAGCGGCCCTGCTCCCCGCTGCGCAGTGCCTTCTGCAGGCTCTCGCCGAAGGTGCGGCCGATGGCCATCACCTCGCCCACGGACTGCATCTGCGGGCCGAGCACCGGCGCGGCGCCGGGCAGTTTCTCAAACGCCCAGCGCGGGACCTTGGTGACCACGTAGTCGATCGTCGGCTCGAAGCTGGCGGGGGTCTCGCCGGTGATGTCATTGGTGATCTCGTCGAGCGTGTAACCGACGGCGAGGCGGGCGGCGATCTTGGCGATCGGGAACCCGGTGGCCTTCGACGCGAGCGCCGAACTGCGACTGACCCGGGGGTTCATCTCGATGATGATCTGGGTGCCGTCAACCGGGTTCACGGCGAACTGCACGTTCGAGCCGCCGGTCTCGACGCCGATGCGCCGCATGCAGGCAAACGCCGCGTCGCGCATCTGCTGGTACTCGACGTCAGACAGCGTCTGGGTCGGTGCAACCGTGATCGAGTCGCCGGTGTGCACGCCCATCGCGTCGAAGTTCTCGATGGAGCAGATCACCACGCAGTTGTCCGCGTGGTCGCGCATCACCTCGAGCTCGAATTCCTTCCAGCCCTGCACCGACTGCTCGATGAGGATCTCGCTGATCGGGCTGGCGTCGAGACCCTTGGCTGCGGCGGCTTCGAACTCGTCGGCAGTGTTGGCGAAGCCGGTCCCCTCGCCGCCCAGGATGTAGGCGGGACGGATGATGACCGGCAATCCGATCTCGTCGATGGCGTCGCGTGCCTCGTCCATGGTGTGCGCGATGGCCGAGCGGGCGCAGCGCAACCCGATCTCGGTCATCGCCTGGCGGAACCGGTCGCGGTCCTCCGCGGTGGCGATCGCTTTCTCGGAGGCGCCGATCATCTCAACGCCGTAACGATCGAGCACGCCGCTGTGGCTGAGCTCGGTGGCCAAGTTGAGCGCGGTCTGCCCGCCGAGCGTCGGCAGCAGAGCATCGGGTCGCTCGCGGGCGATGATCGCCTCGAGCACTGCCGCGTCGAGCGGTTCGATATAGGTTGCGTCGGCGAACTCGGGGTCGGTCATGATCGTGGCCGGGTTCGAGTTGGCCAGGATCACCCGGTAGCCCTCCTCGCGCAGCACACGGCAGGCCTGGGTGCCCGAGTAGTCGAACTCGCAGGCCTGGCCGATGACGATGGGCCCTGAGCCGATGATCAGGATCGAGTTGATGTCGTTGCGGCGCGGCATCAGCGGGCCGTGCCGTGACTGCCGGCGGCGCCGAGTCCGGCGCCGTTGGGGGTTCGGCCCCAGAACTGCGACATGAGGTCGTCGAAGCGATCGAAGAGGTAGCGCGAGTCGTGCGGGCCGGGGCTGGCCTCGGGGTGGTACTGCACGGCGAACGCGGGCACGTCACGGCAGGCGAAGCCCTCCAGCGACCCGTCGTTGAGGCAGATGTGGGTTTCGTCCACGCCGGGCACCGAGCCGGACTCGATGGCGAAGTTGTGGTTCTGGCTGGTGATCTCGACGCGGCCGGTGGCCTCCTCGCGCACCGGCACGTTGCCCCCGTGATGCCCGAAGGGCAGCTTGTAGGAGCGACCGCCGTGTGCGAGGCCGAGCACCTGCTGGCCGAGGCAGATGCCGAAGATCGGCACCCGGTCGAGCAGGTCGCCGAGCGCTTCGATGACGCTGCCGGCCATCTCGGGGTCGCCTGGGCCGTTGGAGAGGAACACGCCGTGGGGCTCGCGGGCCAGCACGTCTGCTGCAGGTGTGTGCGCCGGGACGACCTCGACGGTGGCGATGCGCCCGAGGTTGGCGGCGATGGCGCGCTTGATGCCCAGGTCGTAGGCCACGACACGCCAGGGCCCGCCGCCGGCCGTGTACGGCTCAGCGGTGGTGACCTCGCTGACGAGGTCCACGCCCGCGGTGCCGGGTTCGGCTCGGGCTGCGGCGCTGAGGCGTTCGAGCGCGCCGTCGTCGGACGCCGGCCCGAACGCGCCCGGCATTGCGCCGTAGTCGCGGACATGGCGGGTCAGCCGGCGCGTGTCGACACCCGCGATGCCGGCGAGGCCGTGACGGGTGAGATAGGCGTCGAGATCGCTGTCGGCGCGCCAGTTGGAGCGGCGGCGGGCGAGGTCGCGGATGACGATGCCCCGGCAGAATGGCCGGCGGGATTCGGCATCGGTCGGCGTGGTGCCGTAGTTGCCGATGTGGGGATAGGTGAACGCGATGATCTGGCCCGCATACGACGGGTCGGTGATGACTTCCTGGTAGCCGGTCATCACGGTGTTGAACACGACCTCGCCCGATGCCATGCCGATTGATGCGCTGCCGCCAGAGGGATCCAGGGGCGCGCCGATCATCTCGCCTTCGAAGGTGGTGCCGTCGGCGAGCACGAGTGCGCCCGCAGCGGGGGCGCCATGGTTGGGAGCGTCTTGGGTCATCGGGCGATTCCTGGGAAGGGCGCAGCGACGGTACCGGCACCGATCGCACGTGTGCCCGCGGCAATGGTCTCGACGACCTCCGCACTCATGCGGCGCCGATGGTGCGGCGAGAGCCGGGCGAACGACTTGCGCTGGGTGATCTGCGTCCACGGCCGGTCGAGATCGATCACCACGAGGTTGGCCGGTTGTCCCGGCTCGATCGGGCCGCCGCCCAGGTGCTGGACGCCGGCCAGCTCGGCAGGCCGCCACGACAGGGCGTCGAGCGCCGCTTCCATCTCGATGCCAGGGTGGCCCAGCACGATCGCGGCGCAGGTCTCCAGCGACGCGAATCCGGGCGGTGCCTCCTCGAAGGGCAGATCCTTGTCGTGCGGCGGCAGCGGCGTGTGGGCGCTGACCACTGCGTCGATGGTGCGGTCGTTGACGCCGGCCAGCAGCGCCGCCCGGTCGGCGGCGGTGCGGTAGGGAGGCTCGGCGCGCATGAGCGTGTCGAAGCCGGCTGCGTCGGCGTCGACGAACAGGAGATGCTCGGCGGTGACCGATGCGGAGACGTCGAGGCCGTCCGCCTTGGCGACACGCACCAGCTCGACACTGCCGGCTGCGCTGATGCGGTCGAGGTGCAAGCGGCCGCGGGTGCGGCGGGCGGCGCTGATCGCGGCAGCGGCTGCGGCACATTCGGCGTCGGCAGGCTCGCCCGCGACGCCCATCCGCGCCGAGACTGCGCCTTCGTGCATCGGCGCCGCCATGCCGAGCGCGGCACCGGACGGGCGCACCGCGACGGTCGCCCCCAGCGGCGACGCGTACTGCAGCGCCCTGCACAGCAGGCCCCAGTCGGCCAGCGGGCCCGCATCGGTGAACCAGCGGACGCCGGCGTCGGCCAGCTCGGCCATCGGTGCGAGCTGCGTGCCCGCTCGTGCGGCGGTGACCGCCGCCGCGGCGACGACATGGCAGCTCGGCGCGGTCGCTGCGAGGCGCCGCATCTCGGCGAGCTGGCCGAGCCGATCCAGCGGCGGGTCGGTGTCGGGCTGCGCGATGAGTGCCGTGTAGCCCCCCATGGCCGCCGCCATGGCAGTCATCTGCATGACGTCGCTGTCGAGTGCGAGCGGCTCCGCAACGCGCGCGCACAGGTCCACGAACCCCGACGCGATGACGCATCCGGTGGCGTCGATCTCGTCGATATGCGTGAACCTCCCTTCGCCGGAGCGTGCAGCCTCAGCGAGCTCCTCTTGTTGCGAGAGGTCCAGGCCGTCGGGGCTGCCGCCCAGAAAGTGGCCCGGTTCGTGAGCCCCCACGATGTGTCCATCGATCACCGTGATGTCGGCGCGCCGACGGCGGCCGCGTTCGACGATCTCGCCGCCGGTGATCACCAGCATGGGCCGCTGGGCGGGCTCGTCCGAGTGTGCTTCGACCTCAGTCACTGTCGTCTGCTCCCAGTGCTGTGCCCGATCCGATGAGGCGGAACAGCACCGCCATGCGGACAGCGACGCCATAGGTGACCTGCCGGGTGACGAGCAGACGATTTTCGGCAGCAAGATCCTCGATGGTGTCGCCCGCTATCTCGATGCCGCGGTTCATGGGACCCGGATGGGTGACGACCGCACGGCCGAGTCGGCCTGCCCGCTCGAAAGTCAGGCCGTAGCGGGCTACGTACTCAGGGATGGAGCCGATCAGGCCGTCGATCATGCGCTCGCGCTGGCAGCGCAGCAGCCCGACCACGTCGAGGTCGTCCAGCACATCGTCGAAGTCGTGGGAGATCTCGACTCGTTTGGCCGCATCGGGCGGGAGCCAACAGTCGATCCACTCGCGAGGCTGGACGGGCAGCAACGTGGGAGGCGCGACCAGCACGATGCTGGCCCCGAGTGCGGTGTAGGCCTCGATCTCGCTGCGGGCGACCCGGCTGTGCACGATGTCGCCGACGATGCCGATCAGGCGTCCGGCCAGCGTGGGCTCATCGGCGACGTCGGCGCCCGGCTGGCCGTCGGCCATCGGGGTGAAGTGCCGCCACAGCGTGTAGGCGTCTTGCAGGCCCTGGGTGGGATGGGCGTGCCAGCCGTCGCCGCCGTTGAGGATCGACACGCCGTCTTCGGCCCAGCGTGCGATCTGGGCGGGTACGCCGGCGCTGCGATGGCGGACCACGGCGGCATGGATGCCCATGGCCTGGACGGTCTCGAAGGTGTCGCGCAGCGACTCGCCCTTGGCCAGCGACGACGAGGCCGCAGAGAAGTTGAGCACGTCCGCCGAGAGGCGTTTGGCAGCGGTCTCGAAGGCGAGGCGGGTGCGGGTGGATTCCTCAAAGAACAGCGTGGCCACGGTGCGGCCGCGCAGGGCAGGAACCTTGGGGATCGGCCGTTGGCCGACCTCCACGAATCGGTCGGTGAGCGACAGCAACTCCGAGATGCCCTCGGTGCCGAGCTCGCCCAGCGTCAGCAGGTGCCCGCTCACTTGCGCATCTCCCCCAGCAGCACCCGTGTCCATCGTGGGCGTGCTGCTTCGGTCGCGGCGTGCCCGCTCACTTGCGCATCTCCCCCAACAGCACGCCTTCGAGCGTGACGTCCACCATCTCTTCGCGGCTGGTGGGCAGGTTCTTGCCGACGAAATCGGGGCGGATGGGTAGCTCGCGGTGGCCGCGGTCGATCACCACGGCGAGCTGCACCGCCCGGGGCCGCCCGAAATCGTTGAGGGCATCGAGCGCTGCGCGGATGGTGCGGCCGGTGTAGAGCACGTCGTCGACCAGCACCACCGTCATGCCGTCGAG
>JAJEIW010000144.1 GCA_022828045.1 Acidimicrobiia bacterium
ACCAACAACCTGCTCCAGGTCCTGCGCCGCAAAGCCCACGGCTCCGCCAACTACACCAACTTCGAAGCCCGCGGCATCCTCACCACATAACCTGACCCCGCCGAGCCCAGCAGCCCGAATCCCAAGAAAACGCGAAGGCTCGAATGGTGGCGCATCAGCAGCCGATAGAGCCAGCGCAGGCAGAAGCTCGACTGGGGTCTGCGTCGATCGCATCCTGACCGCCGGACCGGTGCCGCCGCGGTCGGTGTTCCCGAATTCCTTGGCTGGCCGGCATAGCGGACGCCAGGCTGCGTTGTCGTGTACGACGCGGAGTTGCGGGGGTTGACCCGCGATGGGGGTTGCGAGTCGCCGATGGCGGTCAGCGCAGCTTGGCGTTCTGAGTCGAGCCGGCGGCAGCAGAACGACGATCTTGCGCATTTTGCGCTCGGTGATGACGGCTCGTGGTTGGTGGCGGTGGCAGACGGCTCGGGCGCTCATCGGGACGGCCGCGGGGCGGCTGTGCGAGCGATCTGGGTGCTGCCCAGGCGCATCAGCGGCGCCGACGCGATGCATCGGACGTTCCGACGGTGCCACAAGGCGGTGACCAAGGCCGCGAGCCTGCGCAACTCGTTCAGCGAGCCGCTGTGGTGTCCGGCGACGACGCTGAGCGTCGCTGCGTGCACCCCCGAGGGCGGCGTGGTGGTGGGGATCGCGGGAGACACGCGAGTGGCGTTGCTGTGGTGCGACGACGACGGCTGGCACGGCCGACCCGTGGGGCGGCTGCATCGAGACGCCGAAATATGCGGGCATCTCCTCCGGCAAGCGGAATGGTCCGAGGACCCGACGCCGATGGAGGAGCCCCAGCCGTATCCGGTGGAGGTATACACCGAGGAGGACATCGGCATGCCCGCCGCTCCCATCGCGGTCGGAGCGCTGGTCGCATCTCACGGCGCGTGGTCGGCGTTCCCCGGCGGGTCCGACTGCTCGACCGCTGACGCGATAGCGGCAGTCCTGGACACCAACTACCGGGACGCACGCGACCTCTCTGGGCGAGTCACGGACGCGGTGATCGCCACCAGGCCGCTCTACGACGCGACCATCGCCCTCGCCATGTTGGCTCCCCACAGAAACAGGCGCAGAGCCTGACGGCACCGTGACAGCGGTCACGGTGCCGTCCGCTCACGGCATCCGCGAGCTTGGTCGCGGCGGCGTCGAATTCCTTGCCCTGCCGGCGGCTGGGACGCCATGGCTGCGCCGCCATGCCCGATGACTCCGAAGTCCCCGCCAAGCCTGTGCGGTCCTACCCGTTTTCGGTCCCGGCTAATCCTCGTCTCTCATCTGCCTTCGATGATCTCGATGCGCATTTCGCCGTCGAAGGCCTGAAGGCGGAGATTGGTGTGGCGTGCGGCATGGCCATGATCAGCGCCCACGACCCCGACGAGTCGCCGGTCGCCTGGGAAGCCGCAGCGGACAGAGGAGACGACCTCCTCGCGACGGCCACCGCCACGGGCTGCCCGACAACTGGCTGCTGGTGCTCGGCCAGGCGCCGCCTGCCAGATTCGGTCGGCAGCAGTCGGAGGCTTCCCGGTCGTCGGTCTTGGGTTGCTGGCAGTCAGGAACCGATCGGATGGGCTCAGTGCCCGGTCGACCAGAACTCGTTGAGCCGCTCGATGGCTTGGTCTCGTGACAGTGCGGCGATGTCGCTGTCCGACAGTCCGACGTCGTGTCTGAGCTGATATAGGACCTGGGTGGGTATGCCGCGTGGCTGGTTAGCGGGAGCTTGGCCGCGGTTGGGCACGATGCCCCGCTCAGCGCAGTCCCAGAATTCCCCTTCGGTTACCTTCAGCTGGTCACGCAGAATATGCGCCCACGTCTTGGGACCGTAGGTTTCTTTGTTCGCTGGCCGCGAGACGCGGGTCCTCAGCACATCCCCGTTGGGCAGGCTCAGCTTGTATGTGTCGTGGTGCGTGTTGCGCCTTCCGGTTGCGGAGCGCACAACCTGCCATCCCTCGGTCTTGCAGAAACTCTCATGGGCTGTGCGAGTCGGCGCGGGATGACTCACCGGTCGTTGCCGCGAATCCAGGCTCTGAGCTTCTCATCGGTGCTCAGGCACACCAGTTGAACCAACGGCCAATTATCCGCGTGATTCGGGGCGTTCTTCAGATGATCGCTCCAATCCTCCGCGTACTCGCGCAGGGCGATGATGAACTCCTCGACGGCGTCGTCGAGGTCAACTCCCTCAGCGGCGATCGGCGTGCCGGGCAGCAGGACCGACCAGCCGCCGTCTTCGGCGAAAGCCTCGGGGATCTGAACCTGCGAACAGGATGTCAACAGGTCCTGAAACAGGCCCACGTCGACGAGCGCCACTCGGCTGTCCCGACGGCTGATACCGACCGGCACGCGCTCTACAGCGGTGTTGAGCGCATCGCGCAGATGCTGACGAGTGTCGGTGTAGGACAGGAACGTCATCGACCCGTGCTTCCCCTCACTTGAGGTACCTAATGTACTCAATGTACCTCACCGGTTGACCTTCGATCAACCCTCGACGGTCATCGTGAATCTCCCCGGCACGCGTCGCGGGCCGACGCCCACAAGCGAGGACGCCAATCCGGCTGACGACTGAAGCGCTTGCTCCGTCTGCCGCGGGACGCCAGGGTGCCCACCTTGCCACGATCCGAACGCGACGCCAACGCCGATGACACTCCCAGGCTGCGTCCGCAGATCGACCGGCAATTCGCCGATGCACTGTCCGACCTCGAACGCCGTCTGGCTGAGCGCGGCTGGCGTGCGCGCATCTAGGTGAGCGGCGACACGACGGCTGTGATGGCGCACCGTGACGGCGACACCGAAGCGACGATCGACAGCGCGATCGCCGACGGCCGGCGGTTCCTCGAAGAGGTGGCCGCTGAGATCGCAGCCGAGCGAGGGCTGCCCGATGACTGGCTGGACCGGCTCGGCAAGTACGCGCTGCCAGAGCCGCAGCCGCCCTCCGAGGACAACCTGACGATGCGGCAGCGCGCCGTGATGGCCACGTTGCGTGTCGTGGTCCGAGTCTCTGCCCGATGCGTAGCTGTCGCAAGAGAGCCGGACACAGGAAGGCTCAAGAAGTGCTGCGCTCTCGGCGGACTCGACCTGCGCAAAGCCGTCCTCGCCTTGCTGCGACTGCCCGGCCGACGCAATCACGCACCGTCGCAGCGACACGACAACGAACCGGAGCCTGACTCATGAAGCCGGACCCGGACACCGACTCCGATATCGACGCTCACTGTGCAGCGTTCAACGATTCACTGGCTGCAGCCGTGGAGGATTGCGTGCGCGATCCCGACGAACGACGTCAGGCGATCGAGCGCCACGGCACCGCGTGCCACGGCTGCGGTCTCACGCTCGCGGACGTCTACGGCGCGATCGCAGAGGGTTTCATCGACGTCCACCGAGTCACACCGTCGCACTACTCCGATGATCTCGTGCCGCTGTGCCCGAGCTGCCACACGGTGGTGCACGCGCACGAGCCGCAGCTGAGCATCGACCGGCTGCGCCTGCTGGTCCGCGATGCAGTCCGGGCCCGGCGCACAGCCAGAAGCCCGGCGCCGACGGATCGACAGTCGGGCTAGTCGTCTCGTCGGTCAGTGCATCCGGATGCTGAGCGCGTCGGTGGCTGCGTACCAGTCGCGGCTGCGGCCCACGCCTGGCGTGCGAGCTTCGACGGGTCGGAGGATCCCCCGGTCGGCAAGCGACCTCAGAGCGCTGCGAGCTGCGACCGTGCTGATGTCCAGCAGTTCGGCGGCATCGACGGCACTCAGCACCGGGTAGCCGATCAACGGCGGCAGCAGAGCACGCGCAGCACTGTCGGCACGCAGCCCGCTCAGCCGCTCAGCCCATGCCTCGGTGACATGGTGGGCTGTCTCGATGAGGTGTCCGGTGACCGCTGCGCTGTTGAGCACCGTCTCGGCGAACCAGCCGATCCAATCGCCGCTGTCACCTCGCTGGAAGTTGTGCAATCCAACGAGGTAGCCGCCGATGTCGCGTCTGATGACGACGCTGACGGGGACCGTCGAGCGGCAGGTCAGGTCCGCTCGCCGCAGCTGCCTGCTGATGAGAGCTCTGCCGAGGCGTCCGTTGCCGTCGGCGAAGGGATGGATCGCCTCGAACTGGGCATGGATGACGGCTGTGTGCGATATCGGGTCCATGACGCCGTTGTCGTTCGCGAAGCGGATGAGGTCGTCCATGAGTTCGGGGATCTCGTCCGGCGGAGGCGGCACGTAGGCGGCGTCGACCGGGGAGGTGCCGCCGACCCAGCCGACCCGCGGACGCCACACCCCGATCAGGTCAGAGTCCATGCCGCTGTGTCGCATCAGACGACGATGCCAATCGTGCATCATCTCGACACTGAGCGGTAGGTGAGCCGATTCGAGCGCTGCGTCGATCACAGCGAGATTGTCCGCTATCCAGCCCGCAGCACCCCCGGCATCAGTGCGCTCGGCCGCCAGCACCGACACCAGCGGCTCTCGGAGGCCCTCGATCTCGGACGAAGCGAGGCCCTCGTGTCGCACCAGCAGCCGAAGCAGCGGCTCCGATGCGCTCGGCACGATCCGGTCGATAGCCCGCACAGCAACCGCGGCGCGCTCAGTGGCGCGCACTTGTGATTCGCTCAGGTCGAAAGTTCGGTCGCTGAGCTTCGCCGGCAGCCACGCGCGCACCAGACGGCCGCGCCATTCGAAGGCCACGACCGTGCCGGCACCGCCGTCTTCAGCGAGGCTCATTCAGAAAAGACAGCGGCGCAACCATGTGAACTTCCGCACATCGCGCAGGGACGATGACGCAACCTTAGAGGATGCGCCAATAGGTGGGGTCATTGGGGTTGCCAGCGGTCTCGGTGGTCGATGAGTTTGATGGTGATGATCAAGGCGACGGCGAGGGCGATCTGCGCGAGGCGGTGCTGGGGTTTGCGGTCGGTGTTGCGGC
>JAJEIW010000252.1 GCA_022828045.1 Acidimicrobiia bacterium
AGGCCTCTACGAATCGGCCATGACCGGCACCGCCACGCTGCGCAAGGTCGAACGCGAGCTCATCGCCCTGGTCGTCAGCCTCACCAACCACTGCCACTACTGAGTGGTCCACCACCGGCGCGGTCTGCGCCGCCTCATCGCGAACGACGAACTCCTCGCAGCCGTCGAGCACGACTGGACCACCGCCCCGATGTCACCCAAGCGCACCGCCATGCTGGCCTACGCCGTCAAGCTCACCGCCACACCCGCCGACATCAACGACGCCGACGTCGACGCCCTGCGCCACGCCGGCTTCTCCGACCGCGACATCCTCGACATCACCGAAGTGGTCGGCTACTACGCCTACGCCAACCGCATCGCCGACGGCCTCGGCATCAAAACCGAGGACTGGATCCCCGACTGAGCGATCTAGGTTCGGCCTAGTCGGATCGAACGCTTGGATTCCGCGCTCCGACCGTGAGAGGAGATACATGTCGCCAAGTGCTGTGTCTCAGGGCGACCGGATCGGCGCGGCCGACATCGCGCGGTTGGTGGCGTCGGCGGGGTCGCGTGTGCGGGTCGGCATCGACGGGCCGGGTGGGTCCGGCAAGAGCAGGCTGGCCGCGGAACTGGTCCGTTGCTGGCCGACCGACGTCGCTCTCATCCATGGCGACGAATTCGGGCGGCCGACCACCGACCCGGCCAGGTCGGAGCAGCGCATCGGCGGTCTCTTCGACCTCTCTCGGCTGGAGCGAGAGGTGCTCGAGCCCCACGAACGGGGCCTGCCCATTCGGTACCGGCGCTACGACTGGAGCACAGGCCGGCTCGGCGAATGGGTCACCGCGCCGCATGACCGCACGCTCATCGTCGAGGGTGTCTACTGCACCCATCCATCGATCCGCGACCGGTACGACGTCCTGATCTGGGTCGAAGCCGACCGCTCCACCCGGCTGGCCCGGGGGCTGGCTCGTGACGGCGAATCAGCAAGATCCCGCTGGGAAGACATCTGGATGCCCGTCGAGGACCGCTACCGAGCCCAGCACCGCCCCGACGACGACGCCCACCTAGTACTCGACAGCACCGACACGAACGACGGCGACGAGCTGACGTTCCAAGTCACCGGCGGACGCCGTCTGCCGGAGTAACGCATCTGTTCGATGTGAAGGTCAGGAGAGCTCGACTGCTTGGAGGCTGCTGCGGCTCGCGCGGTAGATGAACGGCCCTGGCAACTCATGCAATCGTTCGATCCGTCGCCACTGCGTCATCAACACTTCAAGCTGGTCCCAGACCGTCTTGGCATCGGTGCTCGTCAGCACAACCAAGCGGGCGTCGTGCTCGATCACCGCATCGAGTTCGGCAACACGCTGCCGGATCCTTCCGTCCCGCGTGACGGCGACCATTCCGTTCGACGCCGTGTACGGAATCCAAACGGTGTCGGGCGTGTCAGCGGTCGTAATCGCGCAGGGTGCACGCGCTCGACCGTGGATCTGAGCCCCAGGGTCTCCGGGATAGGTCACGTCCGGTCTGAGCATGCCCACGACCTTGGCGAGGCCGAGGATGTCCGCATCGAAATAGAAACGGACCGTGGCAAGCTTCACGCGGCCTGCGCTGCGACACGCGATGTCTCATAGGCGGCTGCCCACCTGACGCTCTCAAGGCCTAGGTCGAACTGCTCGGCCACCT
Source organism: Acidimicrobiia bacterium (assembly GCA_022828045.1). Lineage (GTDB taxonomy): Bacteria > Actinomycetota > Acidimicrobiia > Acidimicrobiales > Poriferisodalaceae > Poriferisodalis. The sequence goes on from JAJEIW010000252.1 coordinate 1,663, forward strand.
CGCTCTCGGTCTCGCCTCCGTCGAGGTGCTCCACGATCGCCGCCGTGCTGATGCCCGCGATCGCCGGACGGCCGAACCGGTGGTCAGGACGGCAGCGCACTGGCGACGCCTCGTCGTTGTGCGGCCGCCACGCGACCGGCCGATCACCGTCCCATTCGACTCGCTTCACGAACGAGTCAGCAGGCGGCAACAGCAACGGTTGACCGTCCACGAGCGCGATGAGACGCAGCTCACCGCGTAGCTCGCACAGCTCCTGGAAGCGGACCAGCAGCCGCCGTCCCTCACCGACCCACAGCACGGCGTACGCCAACGGATGCGCCACGCCCAATTCGTCTCGCAAAGCAGCGACGAAGCTGCGGATCTCGTGAAGCCGGACACGTAGCTCACGCCGGTACTGGCGCAGAAGCCCAGCCTCGACAAACTCCGGCCACGTGAGGCTCGTGTCGCCAGTGGCCGCAGCCCGCAGTACTGGGTCATAGCGGCGGCCACGACGCTCACCTCCCTCCAACCACCAGCCGAGTGTGCTCCGGCTGACAGCGAGGATCTCCGCAGCATCGCTCAGCGAGTACACAGGCCGGCCCAGATCGAATTCGCGCATTCCGTTCAGCATTCACTCCAGTCGCCGAGTCCGTCGAACATCATCACTACCACCAGTTGCCCCTGAGCAGCGACAGGATTATCGGGGGGCCGCGAATCGAGACCGCGGACGGCGTTCCCGACTGAACCAACTCGGCAGATCAACCGCGCAGCAGGCGGGTCATTCCATTTCATGTCGAATTGTGACGTGTATTGATCCTGTCGACTCTTGAATATAAATACATATCCATAAAATCGATCCTACGATAGCTATAGATAGTTCCCATTAGCTAGGTGTCAGATGCTGCAAGACAAACGAGCCCAATCACGACGCCGGCTCGACCAACGCTTCGGTCGACACGGCGACCTTGCTGATCTTGCCCCTCCTCCCCAGGGCTGGATCCGCACGCTGCGTGACTCACTGGGGATGACCAGCGGAGACTTGGCCCACCGCACGGGCGTTCACCCATCGCGCATCCCCGCCATCGAACGAGGCGAGCGAGAACGGCGGCTCAAGCTCGACACCCTCACCAGGGTCGCCGACGCCATGCAGTGCGACCTCGTCTATGCGCTGGTACCTCGCACAAGCCTCAACGGGATGGTCGACGCTCAAGCTCGGCTCTGCGCCATCAGGCACTTGCAAAGCGTCATGGCCCACTCGCGGCTAGAGGACCAAGAAGTCACCCCCGAAGATCTCGAAGCGCAGATCGCGGACCTCGCCTTCGAATTCAAGCGTCGGCGTGACCTCTGGCGTACAGACGAGGACGACCCCCGATAGTCAACGTCGGCATGTCGCCCGCGCAGCGCTCAGTGGGTTCGGCGGACGGCGGCGACTAGGCCGAATGCGAAACCGACGAACTCGATGAGCGCCAGATTGAGTGCTGTGTGGAAGAACACGCCGGCGCTGTCGCCCGTGACGTTGGAGTGCAGGTCTGGGCTGTCGATGACAAAGTGCAGCAGGTAGCCGAACACGAACGAGGCGTACATCGAGGCGGCGAACAGCGCAGCGCCCAGCCGGAGGCTGCGACGGAACACCAAGCCACACCGCGACCAACGGCAGCAGCGTCACCACGATCGCGATGTACACCTGCTGGGCGGCCGGAATCGGCACGTCCGCAGCAGCGTGGCTGTAGGTATGCGTCAGCCCGACGCCGAGATGCAGCGCAGCGATCCCAGCCAACGTGAACTGCTCGAACCTCGCCGACACCGCCATAGCAACCCCAATTCTCGCGGCCGCTCAATGCCGCGCTGTGCCGAGGAGGTTCGCCGCCACTGCCGTGCTGCACTCAGCCGCCAATCGACTCCCGGGTACCCGATTCGCCATGGCCTAGCGTGGTCAGGGTTTGCAACTGGTGAAACAGTCAGGACTGGGAATGCGCTTTCGGGGAACGATCACTGTGTTGGCGGCGGGGCTCCTCGCCTTGCTGGGGCTTGCTGCCTGCGGCGGGGATGATGGCGACGACATCGCTGGTGTCGGCCAGCGGGCAACAGCCGCTATAGCGGGGCCCGACGGATCGCCGATGGGCACCGTCACCCTGGAGCAGGGTCCGAACGGCGTGCTGGTGTCTGCCGACGTCAGCGGGCTGACGCCGGGTCCGCACGGGTTCCATATTCATGATGCGGGCGCATGCACACCGGACTTCTCCGCCGCCGGCGGCCACTTCGCCCCCAGCGGTCACGGTCACGGGTTCATGTACGGCGACGACCAGCACGCCGGCGATCTTCCCAACCTCTACGCCGCCAGCGACGGCACTGCTCGGGCAGATGTCTTCACCAGCAAGATCACGCTCGCAGCCGGCGCCGACACCACGGTGTTCGACGACGACGGCTCAGCCATCATCATTCACGCCCAGCCCGACTCCTACGGCGCCGAACCCGGCGCCGGTGACCGCGTGGCCTGCGGCGTGATCGAACGAAGCTGAACCGCACGACACCTGCGAACCGCTACTCGGGCTGCGCATGACGTGGGGCAGAACTGATCAGCCTGCGTCACCCAAGGCTGGCTCGCGCCGCTGGCTGGTCGCCATCGCAGCGCTGGGACTGTTCGCACTCTTGGCGCTGACGGGTTGCACCGGCGAACCGCCGGTCTCGGAGGAGCCGGCCGATTCGAGCGAACCAGGCGAGCGACAATCGGACAGCCCCGCTGCAGAGACAGTCGTGCGGTACGGGTTCTATGCCTACTTCGAACCGGTGAGCGCGCTGGCCGACGGCCAGAACGATGAGCACGGCGAGCGTGACGCTTCGGGCAACGGCCAGCGGCCTTCAGACCGAGGCGGCCACATCGGGTACGAAGCCGACCTGTTGAGCGCCATCGAGGCGATGGACGGGTTCGGGCTGCGTTTCGTCCGAAGCCCGATCACCGAGTGGCCCGGCATCTGGCTCATGGCGGCGTCGGATTCCTTCGACATGACCGGCGGCGGCATCACCGCGCTCGACAGCCGCACGCGTGACGCCGATGGTGCCACCGTCATCGCCTTCACCGAACCGCACATCGAGTTTCGCCAGTCGCTGCTGGTGCGTTCCGCCGATGCCGAGCGCATTCGGAGCCACGGCGACTTGCGCGCCACCGACCGTGTGGGCGTGCTCACCGGCACTACCGGCGAGGCACGGTTGCTGCAATTGCTCGGTATCAGCGACGACGGCCGACTCTCCCCAGGCACCCGTGTCCACACGCCGGCGGGCGTGGTGCTCGTCGGTGACGACGGGCGGCACAGCATCACGGCAGCCGGTGCTTCGGCCGATCTCGCTCACCGGACCCGCATCGAGCCGGCCGACCCGAACCTGCCCGATGTGGTGTATCCGGGCCAGTCGGCGGGCGAGCAGGAGCTGCTCGACACGCTGTCCCGTGGCGACGTGGATGCCATTGCCGGGGGCGCCATCGGCAACGCCGCCGCGGCGTTCGACTCAGACGGGGAATTCGCAGTCACCGCACTCGATGAGGCTGTCGAGCACGGCGGCTTCGCCATCGACGCAGCCAATGCCGAACTGCATTCCGCGATCAACACCGCAGTTGCCTGGCTCACCGACAACGGCCGTATCGGCATCACCGACTGGCTCGCCGACAACACCGTCTTCGCCACACGCGCCCGCCAGTGGCAGCCCCCGGGCTGAGCACGGTTGCGGTGCAGGCGCGCAGACTGCCTAGGGGGGCGCATGCAGACCGAACGACGTGAATTGGATACTGGCGACGGGCGGCTCGGGCTGTACGTAGCCCGGCCGCACCGCGACGATTGCACCGGCGGCTACCAGCGGGCGGCTCGGTCCCGGCGGCGCTTGTACAGGCGGTAGCGCACGGCGAGCGCGAGCACCAGCGCGAACAGGGCAATGCCGATCACCTGGGACAGGAATCCGCCGCCGGCTGTTGCCGACTCGGCGTGCAGCACCTTGGGGATGCCCTCGAATTCGGCCAGGTCGATGACCCAGACATGGGTCGACCCGTCGGTGGTGTCGGCGTTGCTCTGGACCAGCGTGCCCGGCAGCGCCAACGACAGCGTGAACGTCGGATGCAGCTCGCCGACCGCTTCGAACAGCGGCCCGCCGGCTGCCAGGTACTCATCGATGAACCGGGTCTCGAAGTCGAAGCTCCAGCCGCCCCCGGTGATGCGCCGGATCTCGGGACCTTGATTCGACGCAAGCGACGCCAGCACGTCCTCTGACTCGTCCGCGGACCACTCGATGCTCGCGGCATAGCTGCACACGCCGTCGCTGTGACGGGTCTCGACTCGCGTTGTCACAGCAGCGACGTGCGGTCGCACCGGACCGGCGCCGTCGAAGCGCCTGAGAAACCGCTCGCACGCCGCATGCGGCGTCAACTCGTCGCCGCCGTCGTCTTCAGCGTCGAACGGGACGGCGGCATCGTCGAAGGTATAGCGCCACTCGAACGAGCCCGAACCGTCCTCCCGTATTTCGACATCCCACGCGGCCTCGACGCATCCGGCGGCCAGCATTGCCGCCAGCGCCAACCCGCACGCAACCGCGCCCAAGCGAGCACTGGACCGGCGGCGCGGTGACTCCCGCCGCTGCCGCCCGCGCACCGTCATGGCCTCACGGTAGTTGTGCACCAGCCGCGGCTCGCCGGGCCGCCCCGGCACGGGATCAGATGTATTCGCCGTACTTGTCCAAGAAACGGACCGGGCGCTTGAGCGCATCCTTGCGGAACGGATCGCCCAGCTCCATCGTGCACATCGCCTCGATGACCGTGGTGCGGCCGCCGTTCATCTGGGCGTCGATCGCCCGTTCCAGCGCCGGGCCGACGTCTTCGAGCTGGTTGACGCGCACGCCCTCGGCGCCCATGGCCTGGGCCACCTCCGACCAGTTCTCGCCGCCGTCCAGCTCGCCTGCCACGAACCGGCGACCGTAGAAGTCGACCTGGTTCTTCTTCTCCGCACCCCACTGGCGGTTGTGGAACACCACGGCGGTCACCGGGATGTTGTGGCGCACCGCCGTCATGATCTCCACCATGCTCATGGCCCACGCCCCGTCGCCCGCGTAGGCCACCGCCGGCCGGTCCGGGGCCGCCTTCTTGGCCCCGATCATCGTGGGCAGCGCGTAACCGCAATTGCCCCAGCTCATCGGAGCGAGGAACGATCGGGGCTCCTCGAAGCGCAGGTAGCTGTTGGCCACCGAGTTGATGTTGCCGATGTCGGTGGACACCATCACCCGCTCGGGCATGGCGTTCTCGAGCTCGCGCAGCACCTGGCGGGGATGCATCCAGTTGTAGCTCTCCTCCGCGGCCTGCTTGATCATGTCGACGCTGAAGTCGTCGATCTCGTGGATCCAGTCGTCCAGCTCGGCTTCCCAGTCGGCCTTGTCCGCCGCGAGCTCCGCGGCCCGCTGCTCCCGGGTGGCGTCGCACGCCAGCTCACGGCCGGCCAGCCGCTGGGTGAGCGCCACGGCCGCGGCGCCCGCATCGCCGCAGATGCCCACATCGATGCGCTTGACCAAGCCGAGCATCGTGGCATCGGCATCCACCTGGATGATCTTGGCCCCATCGGGCCAGTACTCCAGCCCGTGCTGGGGCAGCGTGCCGAACGGTCCGAGCCTGGTGCCCAGCGCCAGCACCACATCGGCCCGCGAGATCAGCCGCATCGCCGCTTTCGAGCCCTGGTACCCCAGCGGCCCGCACCACTGCGGATGCGACGCCGGGAACGAATCGTTGTGCAGGTAGCTGTTGACCACCGGGCAGCCCAGCCGCTCGGCCAGCGCAATGGTCTCGGCCATGGCATCGCCCATCACCACACCGCCGCCGGAGATCATCACCGGAAACTCGGCCCGGGCCAGCAGGTCAGCGGCCTCATTCAGCGTGCGCTCGCCGCCGGGGCCCCGGTCGACGATCTGCGGTTGGGGGATCTGCACGTCGATGTCGCCGTAGAAGCGGTCACGGGGAATGTTGAGCTGCGTCGGCCCCATCTCCGACAGCGCCCGGTCGAAGCACCGGCCGGTCAGCTCTGCCATGCGGTGCTCGTTGTTGACGTGACCCTGGTACTTGGTGAACTCCTCGAACATCGGGAGCTGGTTGGCCTCCTGGAAGCCGCCCAGGCCGATGCCCATCGTGCCGGTCTCGGGGGTGATGACAACCACCGGGCTGTGCGCCCAGAACGCAGCGGCAACCGCGGTCACGCAGTTGGAGATGCCCGGCCCGTTCTGGCCGATCACCACGCCGTGGCGGCCGCTGACACGGCTGAAACCGTCGGCCATATGGGCCGCGCCCTGCTCGTGCACCACCGGCACCAGCTCGATGCCGGCCGGCTCGAAGATGTCCATGGCGTCCATGAACGCGCTGCCCATGATGCCGAAGATGGTGTCGACTCCGTGAGCCGCCATCGTCTCGACAAACGCTTCGCTGGGGGTCATGCGGGTCATGTCTTCACCCTTCGTTGAACGAAATCCCGACTGATCGACGCCCACCCCGCCGCCGTGTTAGAGCTTATAACCGATAGCGGAAGGCGTCGAACAGAGATCGCACGGGTGTGGCACAGGGAGTGGATAACTGAGTTATCCACCGCCCTCCGAGGCACCAGCAGGCGTGCGCGAGAGCCGGTGAATGCCGGCGCACAGCAGCTGGACCAGGTGCTCGAAGGTGTCCTCGGGGTCGTGCGGCAGGGGGTGGCCGTCGCCCGATTCGAGATGGCTGAACCCGTGGAATGCGCTGCGCAGCGTGCGCGCCGCATGCACCCGGTCTTCGGGGCTGAGGTCGTATCCCCGCAGGGTCTGCCCGAGCACGGCGAGCACCCGCTCGACCGCGGCCTCCAGCTCGGCATCGCCGGCGCACGGGTAGCGGTCGGTGGCGGCGTAGATGCCGGGATGGTCTCGCACCATCGCCCGCCAGGCGTGGCCCACCGCCGCGACCGAGTCGTCGCCTGACAGGCCGACCGCGGCGTCGGTCAACCGTTGAGCCAGGATCTCGCGGCCCTGCAGGCTGAGGCTGCGCAGCAGATCGTCGTACCCGTCGACGTGGCGGTACAGGGCGGGCTGGCGCACGCCCAGTCCGGCGGCGACCCGCGTCAGGGTCATCTTGTCGAGCCCCTCGGCGTCGGCGATCTCGGCGGCGGCCGCGACCACCTTGCCGCGGTCCAGCGGTCGGCGGGCTGTCGAGCGGTCCCCGTTGCGTCCGACCATGCCGCCCCGCCTTCTGTCGCTGCGCCGCTGCGCGGGCCAGGCCGATTGCACGGCCCTCTCACGCGGAAGTTAGCAGCTATATCGAAACTGTTAGAGATAGCGGACGCTACTGGAGGTCCTGTGCGGCTTGGCAGGCCGCGATCAGCGCAACCGACACGATGTCGTCCGCGTCGCAGCCGCGCGACAGATCGTGCATCACCCGCGCCGTCCCCTGCAGCAGCGGACCGTATGCCCGGGCGCCGGCCAGCCGCTCGGTGATCTTGTAGGCGATGTTGCCTGCATCGAGGTCGGGGAAGATGAACACGTTGGCTCGGCCCGCGACATCCGAATCCGGGGCTTTGGCCGCAGCCACCCCCCGATCCCAGGCAGCATCGAACTGCAGCTCGCCGTCTATGGCCAGCGAGCCCATCCGCTTGCGCACCAGCCGTGTTGCCGATCGCACCCGATCGATCCGCGCACCCTCGGCGCTGCCCTTGGTGGAGTACGACAGCATCGCCACCCGCGGTGTGGCACCTGTGAGCTGGGCGTGCGTGGCCGCCGTGGCCATGGCGATCGAGGCGAGCTGCTCGGCGTCGGGCTCGGGGATCACGCCGCAGTCGCCGTAGGTGATCGGCGTGCCGTCGGCCAGCACCATCAAGAAGCAGGAGCTGATGGTGTCGATGCCCGGTGCCGGGCCGATGCAGAACAGCGCCGCCCGCACCACGTCGGCAGATGCACGGCTGGCACCGCCGACGCAGGCATCGGCTTCGCCGGCGGCCACCATGAGCGCCGCCACATGGAGCGGGTCGTCGAGATCGATGCGCTCGCGGAACGGCGACGCCTCGGCCTGGGCCCGTACGGCCTGCGAGCACGCACTCGCAGCGTCGTCGAGCAGCACCGGGTCGGCCAGTCCCTCGGCAGCCAGCCGGGCGGCCGCGGCCCGGGCGCGCTCATCCACCCCGTCGGCGAGGACCACCCGCATCTGCGCAGCTCGTGCCTGGCGTCGCCACGACTCGGCGACAGGTTCCCGGCTCGCGGCCGGCTCGGGGGTTGTCAACCCTTGCCCCGCCAGGGGATCAGCCGCTTCTCGGCCATGCGCATGGCCACGTCCATGGTCACTCCCAGGATGCTGATGAGGATCACCGCGGAGAGCATCAGGTCCAGCAGGAAGAACTGGCGGGCCTTGAAGATTGTGAACCCGAGACCGGACGACGCGCCGAGCAGCTCGGCGGCCACCAAGGTCCCCCAGCACACTCCGATCGCCACCCGCAACCCGGTGAAGATCTCCGGCAGCGCGTTGGGCAGGATCACGTGGCGAAGAACCTGAGCCTTGGATGCACCCAGCGAGTAGGCCGCGTGGACCTTGGTCGTGTTCACCGCCAACACGCCGGATCGGGCCGCGATGACCATGATCCAGATTGCCGCGAACAGCAGCAGGTTGACCTTGCCTTCCTCGCCGATGCCGAACCACACGATGAACAGCGGGATCAACGCCAGCGGCGGGATGGGCCTCAATAACTCCACGATGGGGTCGAAGATGCCCCGCCAACGGCTTGAGAGGCCCATCGACAGGCCGATGGGCACACCGATGGCCACACCCCAGAACAGCCCCTTGGCCAACCGGCTGAAACTCAGCCACAGGTGCTGCCACACAGTGAAGCCGCTGTAGCCGTTGCGGGCGAAGTCCCAGGTCGCCTCGGCCACCTGGACCGGGCTCGGCAGCGTCGACTCGCTGAGCCACTGCGTGTAGGAGCACGCAGGCAGCCCCGGGAAGTCCCCGGGGCTGTCAGCAGAGTTGTCGCAGTCGCGCAGCAGGTCGCGCTGGCCGTAGCTCTCGTCCTCGGAGAGCCCGGCCCGGACCTCCTCGGCGTACTGGTTCCATTCGTCGGGCAAGCCCCACACCGTGGTCGAGATGAACCACAGCAGCAGGATCACTATCAGGCTGATGATCGTCCACAGCAGGGCGCCGCTGACCTCTGCGGCGTCGCCGAAGGTGACCGTCTTGCGGGCGTCGGAGCCGCGCTTGCGGAACAGCCAGTTGAAGGGCCAGTTCGTCATCTTGTTCTGCTGTTCGATGTTGTCTTTGAGGGCGTGGCCGCCCGGACCTTCCACCATCACTGCCCTCCCGCGGTTCCCATGATCTGCTCCTCCATCTCCCAGATCATCGTGAGGATCTCCTCCCGGACCCGGATGAACTCCGCAGAGGTCTTCAGCTCGCGGGCATCGGCGGTGAGGGCCTGGCGGGCGAACGGGAGGTCATAGGTGCGTTCGATGCGGCCGGGCCGGGGCGCCATCACGAAGAGTTGGTCGCCCAGATACAGCGCCTCCTCCACGCTGTGGGTGACCAGCACGATGGTCTTGCCGGTCTCGTTCCACAGGTTCAACACCAGGCTCTGCATCTTCTCCCGAGTCAACGCGTCGAGAGCGCCGAGGGGCTCGTCCATCAGGATCAGCTTGGGGTCATTGGCAAGACATCGGGCCAGCGCGACGCGCTGCTGCATGCCGCCCGAGAGCTCATAGACGGCCTTGTCGCCGAAGTCCTGCAAGCCGACGATGTTGAGCAGATCCTGCACCGCCTCGCGCGACGCCGGCCGGGAACGGCCGTTCATGCGGGCCCCGAAACCGACGTTGTCATTGACGCTGAGCCACTCGAACAGCGCTCCCCGCTGGAACACCATGCCCCGGTCCTGGCCGGGCCCGGTGATCGGGTCGCTGCCCAGCTTCACCTCACCCGACGTCGGGGCCAGGAAGCCCGCGACAATGTTCAGCAGCGTGGTCTTGCCACACCCTGAAGGTCCCAGCAGAGTCAGCAGCCGGCCGGGCTCGAGCGTGAAGGTCACGTCCTTGAGAGCCTCCACGCTGCCCCCGTCGGGCAGCTCGTACACCATGCCGAGACGGTCGACAATGAGCGGGCTCTCAGTCCTGGACTCTCTGGTCACCTCGACTTTGGACGCATCGAAGTGCACCTCCGGGCGGGCCAGCGTGAACCACGCCCGAGCCATCACGAACGCGGCCAGCAGCAACCCCATATAGGGGATGGCGGAGTCATTGCGCTGCATGTAGGCCAGCACCACCGCGATGACGGAGATGACCGCCAGCGCGAGCCAGACAAAGCGGGCCATCGCAGCCTGCCGCTCCTCGTCGGCCCGCCTGTACTGCACCAACAGGGCCAGCAGCGCCGCGCCGCCCACCAGCGCCACTGCGGGCTGCCACGGCGACGCCGTGTCCCGGAACAGCAGCACCACGCCACCGGCGATCGACACCCCGGCCATGATCTGGCCGATCAGGATGATGCCATCGCGGGGCTGAGCAGCCCGGTCGGCGCTGCGGAACCGGCTTGACGGCGTCAGGAACAGCAGATCCACGACCATCGCCAGCGCCCCGAGGGCGGCGACCACGAGCAGCACGACCGACACCCAGTAGGCGCCCCGGGGCGACGATCAGCGTGATGACGTCATAGACGTCGGCCAAGCCTTGAACAATCGAGTCCATTCGGATCCCCCTTCGGCCCGGATCTCAACTCCGACACGAACGTAGTCGTGCGACTGCGTGGCTGTCAGAGGCGGGCGGGCGCTCCCGCCGCCGGCGCCCGCCCCCCCCCCACGGGGAGGTGAGTTTAA